>DJXE01000148.1:0-1477 GCA_002449595.1 Lachnospiraceae bacterium UBA7012 | reverse complement strand
GTCTCTTCCCGCTTTTGCTTCATGACCTTCGATACATTCAGCCGTTTATTCCTCTCCTCCATTGGGGTCCGGCAGTTGTTCCCGTGGATACATTTCGCTTTATAAGGGCATCCCTGACAGCTCTCACATTCGTACACGGTCACTGTGCTGACATAACCGTTCCGGTTTCGGCTATGACGGTCGTACAGCGACTTCAGCTTCCTTCCATTTGAACATATATATTCATCCGCTTCGGGATCATACGCCATGTTTTCCCTGCGGCTGATATCCTGACGGTATTTCCGGGTCTTTGAGATCTCATAATCCTGCGGCTTCAGATAGGATTCCTGCCCGTTTTGTTCCAGAAATACATAGGCTTCTTCGCTCTCATATCCGGCATCTGCGACGATCTCCCTGTACTTAAACGGAAGATGGGATTCCATATCTTTCAGGAAGGGTACAAGTGTAAGAACATCCGTCGGGTGAGCGCTCAGATCGAGCCAGGTGATGTACTGTGAATCAACTCCATGCTGAAGGTTATACGCCGGCTTGAGCTGCCCGTTGAGCATGGCATCCTCTTTCAGGCGCATAAAGGTCGCGTCCGGATCTGTTTTTGAATAACTGTTCCTTTCACCGCATATATGCAGATGCTTCGCGTATTCTTTCAGCTTGCTGATATAGTCCTCCAATGTTTCTATGGATCTCTGCAGCTGGCTCTTTCGATGTCCGATACCATAGACAAACGTAATGTTTTCCTCTTTCCGGATGTGGTAAAGCTTTCTGCGCAGCCGTTTGAGGGTATGGAGTGTCGCTTTCCCGCTATAGACGACCCTGATCCCGTAAAGGGTCTCGCATTCCTCCAGAAACTTCAGGATCTTTTCAAAGAGCCTTGCCTGGTGCTTCGTTACAGACTTTTTCCAGACAAATGTATACTTGTTCGCCCGGGATTCTATCTTTGTCCCGTCAATGAAAACAGTTTTACCGGAGATCTCACCCAGATCAAAGAGCTGCGATGTGACTTCTGACAGCAGGTCTTTGGAACAGACGGAAAGATGAAGGGAGACGAACCTTGCGATGGTCGCGTGGTCAGGTGCCGGCATACCTTCGAGAAGGTACATGAAGTTGATGTCCCTTCGGCAGGCAGTCTCGATATCCCTGCTCGAATAGAGGCGATTCATGGAAGCATAGATCATGATCTTGAGCATCTGACGCGGAGTCGCCTGATTTTTCCGGATCCTGTCGTAAGTGGCATACAGTTCCGAAAGATCCATTCCCTCCACAAATGCACTCAGAAGGCGGACCGGGTCATCGCCTGCGATCATGTGTTCCATTTCCAACGGAAGTTTGATTTGATAGAAGGCGTTATACTGCGTATAATCGACCTGTAAAGTATTGAGTATTGGCATACTTATATTTTACAGGATAGGCCGGGCTTTTCGGAGTCTGGCCTTCTTTTTTAATAGAAAAAGAGGTTGCCACACCTTAGTGCGACAACCCC
>DJXE01000008.1 GCA_002449595.1 Lachnospiraceae bacterium UBA7012 | reverse complement strand
GAAATTCATGTCCGCGACCCACATCGGGATCACGTCAAACCCTTCCTTCGGTTTCGAGGGCGCGTTGCCGCCCATGCCCAGGGCATCCACCGCGATCGCGCCGCTCCCCACGCGGCTGATCACGCTTGTAAAATCAAATTCACTCATATCCTGCCCACGCTCCGGTTGATCGTATCCTGGATCAGGCACACCGAGACGATCGACAGCCCGAAGATGGCAAGCAGCAGGTAGATGAGCCCGGTCGAGCCTTCCTGCGACCCTTTGATCCGGTCGGTGCGCTCACCCATCTTGTAATACCAGTAGAGCGCGTAGATCCCGCAGGTGACGATCGAGAGCAGGACGACCATGCCGCCGCCCGTCGCGTTCACTTCGCCGGAGAGCAGGTTGATGTCGTCGTTCTCCTTCGCCATCCAGAACAGGCCGTAGATCCCGAACGTAAGGAGCGAGAAAATGACGCAGAGCGCGATGTTTCTCCTGCTGATCCCGGTCGAGGTGCCTGCGGTGTAAGCTCTGGTCCTCTGCGCGCCCGCATTGCCGTATGCACCGGCGCCCTGCGCGTTTCCGCTGCTGTATGCGCCGCCGCTGTACGCGCCGTCGCCGGCGTTCGTGTACTGGCTGCCCGCGCTGCGGGTGCCCGACGCGTAATCCTCATATCCCCTGTAGCGGCTGTAATCCGTCTCGATGCTCATCTGCTGCCCGGATCCGGCTGCGCCCGCTCCCTCGCTCCCGAAAGAGCTGCCGGCGCCGCCTTGTCCCGCGACCGGCGCGCCGCAGTTCGGGCAGAATCTCACCTTCCCGTCCAGTTTGCTTCCGCAGTTCGGGCAAAAATTCATAGTGCGTGTTCCTCCTTTTCCCGGACCGGCCTTTCGCCGCTCCTTGCATCTTATTTTTTCATGACAAAAGACTTGTTGTCGATCGCCCGCATGGTCGCCAGGATCCCGTCGAGATGGTCGTACTCGTGCTGGATCAGTTCCGACATGTCGTCGTCCATCCGCTTCTCCTGCTCTTCCCAGTTCTCGTCCAGATAGCGCAGGATGCAGTGGCGGTAGCGCCGCACCCTGACGAGGAGCTTCGGGAAGGACATGCAGTCGTCCATCAGTTCCATCATCTCGTCGCCCACAAAGGTCAGCTGCGGGTTGATGATGACGTACGGCCGGTCCGTCAGCATGCAGATCAGCCGCTTCTGCACGCCGATCTGCGGCGCCGCGATCGCCCTGCCGAACCCGTAGTCCCGGCGGATCCCGCGGATGCAGTCGAACATGTCCTCAAATACGGGGCGCAGTTCCTCCAGTTCCTCTCTCCGGACCGGCTCCGAGATCTCGTACAGTTTCGGGTCTCCAAGCAGCAGTATCTCTCTTTCCATTTCCGGCGGTTCCTTTCCGATTCCTATGCACTTTATTATACCGCAGAATGGCTTCCGAATGGCAGATTTCATTGATTCAGACTCACAAAACAGCATCCTGCAGTCATGGCTTGCGCACCAGGCATTTCCGCCCATAAAAAGAACTGCCGCCAGTAACGGCGACAGTCCTGTATAGTTCTTTGTTCTCCGGCCTTCCGGCCGATGATTTTCATCCGGTGCTCTCAGCAGCTGCTGACCCGCACCGCATTGCGGATCCGATCAGAGCGGCATAATTCCGAAGATTGCCGCGGCGATCATGCAGAGGATGGAGAAGCCCCACACGTAGAAGAAGCTCGCCTTGATGTGATCCTTGATGTCGACTTCCGCGAGACCGGTGCCCAGAAGAGTCGCAGGGACCATCGGGCTGATGAAGGTCGCGCAGTTGCGGCAGACGACCATCGCGACCGCGATCGGAAGCGCGTCGACGCCGAATGCCTGGCCGATGCCGATGACGACGGGAAGCATGCCGTAGAAGTAGCTGTCCGTATCAAACGCGAGCGCAAGCGGCACGGAAAGAATACCGATGACCATCGGAAGGTGCCTGCCGAGTGCGTGCGGAAGAATACTGGAAACGAGGCCTGCGAGGCAGCGCACGACCGAAGGGATCGCGTCTGCGGGAAGCTCCATCGTCTTTGCGGAGATCACGGCGCCGTCCGCGCCAAGGCTGGAGGTCAGGACGCCCATCAGGACGGCCGCACCCATCAGGGTGGAGCACATCATGAGAGCCGGGCCAGCGTGAAGATTGATGATCTTCTTGTGCATCGCCGCCGTGAAGCCGTAGTTGACGAACAGGGCGATCGCGACACCGATCATGAACGGATAGTAGCTCGGGAACACGTCCCAGATCAGCATGGCGATGATCGCGATGGTGAGAATGATGTTGAACACGAAGAGCTTCGGGCGGGCGAGCTCGTTGTCAGTCGTCGCCACAGTGCTCTCCTCGACCTTGACTTCGCCTTCGGTCTCCGCGAGCTTGCCGGTGAGGCCTGCGCCGCGCTTCTTTTCCTGAAGGCCGGTCAGATATGCGTGCGCCAGTGCGAGAACGATACCGAAGATCTGGATCGGAAGGATCGTCTGCCACAGGCTGCCCGCCTCGATGCCGAGAACGGACGCCGCGCGCATCGTGGGGCCTGCCCAGGGCATCAGGTTCAGGACGCCCATCGCGAGGACCGCGATCCTCAGGAGGCTCGTTGTGCGCATGTGCATGCGCTTGTAGACCGGAAGCATCGCGGGAACCACGATACAGAAGGTGGATGCGCCGCCGCCGTCGAGGTGGCCCACGAGGGCGATGATGCAGGTGACGATACACACGCCGATGACGTTGTCACCGACGAACGTCATCAGTTTGCCGATGATGACGTCGAACATGCCGGCATCGGTCATGATGCCGAAGTAAAGGACCGAGAATACAAACAGTGCTGCTGTCGGGCCGGTGCTGTTGAACCCTGCCTTGATCATTGCCGCGAGGTTGTCGAATGTAAACCTTCCTCCGATGATCATCACAAGCGCCAGAATCGTCGGCCAGACGATGAATGCGATTGCGGGCTGCGTCTTGCTTCTGAACAGCGTCACGACGATCGCAATGATCGTGACCAGGCCCAGAATACCAACTATGGTGTTGCTCATGTTCTGTCCCCCTCCCTGGGTGAATTAGAGTTTAGGCCTTCAGTTACTTTATTCCTCCGTCTGCTTCACCTGACGGACGACGTCCATGATGGTGCCGTCGCGCGCCTCGATGATGCCGACGATGCGGTCTTCAAATTCTACGGGTTCCGGCTCTCCGACGATGGAGTACGCGATATCCCTGAGCTCTTCGATCGTCTTGAGCGGCACGCAGTCTGCTTTTTTCAGTGCTTCCAGAAGATCGTGGCGATTCGGGTTGACCGCGACGCCGTAGTCGGTGACGACGATGTCGACGCTCTCGCCGGGTGTCGTGACTGTCGTGACGTTCGTGCAGATCGCGGGGATCCTGCCCTGCAGAAGCGGGCAGATCACGATCGTGCACTTCGCGCCCTGGGCCGTGTCGGGATGTCCGCCCTGCGCACCGGTGATGACGCCGTCCGACCCGACGACGACGTTGCAGTTGAAGTGCACGTCGACTTCGAGAGACGCCAGGATGACGTAGTCCAGCTTGTTGACGAACGCGCCTTTGTTGAACGGGTTCGCGTACGCGCCGGCCGTGATCCTGTGATGCTTCGGATCGATGACGTTCGACACCGCGTCGAGGTCGAATGCCTGCGTGTCCATCAGGACACGGACGAGGCCCATGTCAAGCAGGTCGCACATCGGCTTGGTCAGGCCGCCGACGCCGAATCCCATCTTGACGCCCCTCTCCTGCATGATCTTCGTGAGGGAGATCGTGGAGGCGATGGATGCGCCGCCGACGCCGGTCTGGTAGGAGAACCCGTCCTTGAAGTAAGGCGTGTTCACGACCACCTGCGTGCAGTACTCCGCCATCATCAGCTTGCGCTGGTCCGTGGTGGGCTTCGCCGCGCCGGTCGCGATCTTCTCCGGGATGCCGATGGCATCCACGACGCAGACGTAGTCGACCTTCGTCATGGAGATGTGCGCCGGGAAGTTCGGGAACGGCACGAGGCAGTCCGTGATCGCGACGACGTATTCGGCGCAGTCGCCGTCTACGTGGGAGTAACTAAGAACGCCGCAGTTCGTCTTGCCGCCGATGCCGCGGAGGTTGCCGTAATCATCGGAAGTCGGCGCACCGATGAAGGCGATATCGACTTTGGTCTCGCCCGTCACGAGAGAGCGAACGCGGCCGCCGTGGCTGCGCATGATCGCGAGGCCCTGCAGCTTGCCGTTGGAGATCGCTTCGCCGATCTTGCCGCGGACGCCGGACGCCTCGATCCTCGTGATCGTCCCGTCCTCGATCATCGGCACGAGCGCGTCGTGCGCCTTGCCGAGCGAGGTCGCCGCAAGCGTGATGTTCTTAAGACCCATGTCGTGGATCTCTTTCATAACCATGTTGACGATCAGGTCGCCTTCCCGGAAATGGTGGTGGAAACTGACCGTCATGCCGCTGTGCGCGTGGCATTTCTCCAGCGCCTCGCGGATGCTGGCGACCAGCTTGCTGTGCTGGTTATCCATCACCGGATGGATGATCGGAGCCATCCGGCGGAACGGCACGCCGTTCTTGTAATTGTTGCCCTGGAAGGGCTCTTTCCCCGTTGCCTTGAGGATCTCATCGGGGATCTCGCGTCCTACTGCGTTAATCATATTCAGATCTCCCCCTTATATACGCCGGAAGCTTTCGCCAGTGCCAGTGTTCTCTTCGCGCCGTCATAGAACGCGATGTCAATCATCTTGCCATCGACCGTGAAGACGCCGATGCCCTGTGCCTTCTTGGTGTCGATCTCGTGGACGACCTTCTCCGCGAAAATGATGTCCTTCTGCGTAGGCGTAAAGATCTCATGGACGATCGGGATCTGCCTCGGATTGATGATGGACTTGCCGTCGAATCCCATCGTGTGGATCGTCTCGACGTCGTGCCGGAAGCCTTCCATGTCATTCAGGTTCGTATAGACCGTGTCAAAGCACTGCACGCCCGCGGCTCTCGCCGCGATGATCATGTGCTGGCGGGCGCCCATCAGCTCAACGCCCGTGCCGGAGATCGTCGTCTGCAGGTCCTTGGTGTAGTCGCCGCCGGACAGTGCGATGCCGAACAGCCGCTCGGAAGACGTGCAGATCTCATAGGCGTTCATGACGCCCTTCGCGGACTCCAGCGCCGCCATGATGAGCGTGCTGCCCTGCTCTCTCCCGAATTCCTCTTCCGCTGCCGCAACAGCAGCTTCCACTTTCTTTACGTCGTCGGCCGTCTCCGTCTTCGGGATGCGGATCGCGTCGCAGCCGCCCGCCACGGAGCAGCGCACGTCCTCGAGCCACAGGTCGGTGTCCAGGCCGTTGATGCGGACCACGCGCTCGACGCCGCGGTAGTCGATCTCCTGCAGGGCGTGATACAGCGAATAGCGCGCCGCATCCTTCTCCCGCTCGGCGACCGCGTCCTCAAGATCGAGCATGATCGAGTCCGGTGAATAGATGTAAGGGTCCTTGATCAGGCCCGGTTTCTGACAGTTCAGAAACATCATGCTTCTGCGAAGGCGCTTCTTGTTCGGATTCATCTGATCGCCCCTCCCCACGGCAGTTTGTCTTTGACGTCATTGCTGCGGTAGACCGCGCATTCCACTCTTGCCTTGATCGTGCAGTCCAGTGCCCCCTTGTCGACTACGGTGACCTTGGCGTTCGTCACATCCAGGCGCTCCAGCGTCTCCAGGATCACCTTGCGGATCTGCTTGCCGAACTGACGCATCACGGCGCTCTCGAGATCAAGCTCGACCGTGCCGCTGCCCGGCTCGACAGTCACCATGCAGTCGCTGGATTCCAGCGTGCCTGCCACCGCTGCCTTACTGATTTCCATACGGCATTCTCTCCTTTCCCATTCACAATCTGTGTTGATGAATACCTTTCCGTACTTTAAGATTATCATGGAATTACATAACTTCATAATTCCAATTCCAACATAAATATATAAGTTTTCAATTATATCGTTATAGGTCGTGGTATATTAGTCTCATACAGAGAAAAGCGCGGTCCGCCAGCCACGGCTGTCCGCAACCGGAGGTTTCATGAATTTCAGGCACGCCCAATATATCAGCGTCATCGCCGAGGAAGGCAGCATCACGGCTGCCGCGAGACGGCTCCACGTCAGCCAGCCATCCTTAAGCCAGATGATCCGCCAGATCGAGGAAGAGTACGGTGTCGCCCTCTTCGACCGCTCGACGCTCCCGATCCGCCTCACCTACGCGGGGGAGAAGTACGTCGAGTGCGCGAACACGCTTCTTACAGCATCGAGGAAACTGGAGAACCAGCTCCGGGACATCCGGGAGGAGAACAGCGGAAGACTTCGCCTCGGGATCAGCGTCCAGCGGAGCATGATGATCCTGCCCGCGGTGCTCCCCGTCTTCCGCGAGCGCTATCCCGGCATCAGGCTGGAGATCCGGGAGGCCGGCAGTGCGCGGCTCGAGGAGATGCTGCGGCTCGGCGAGATCGATCTCGGGCTCGCGGCAGTCGAGTCGGCAAGTCTGGACTTCTCTTATTCCCTTATTGAAAAGGAGACGATCGGAATTCTCGCCGGCAGCGGCTCCGGACCGGCGAAGAAGCATAAGAACGGCGTCCCGCTGTCCGTTCTGGAGCTCGCGAAGGAACAGATCGTGACCCTGAAACCCGGCCACAGCGTCCGCGTCGTGCAGGACTCCCTGTTCCGCAAATACGCCCTGAAGCCGTACGTCCTCCTGGAGACGGACTCCATGGAAGTCGCGCGGCGCGTCACGTCCGCGGTCGGCGCGTGCATGCTCTGCTCCGACATCTATTACTACGGCGCCGTGAAGGAGTCGGCGAAGTTCTTCCCGTTAAAGGACTACCGGAACGAGCGGCACTACTACGCCATCTGGAGAAAAGACGAGGATCTGCCGCGCTACGCCGAGGCCTTCATCACCCTTCTCAGGGATTCTCTCGGGAACACTCCGCACGCGGGAAAGGAGGCTGCGAAATGACGCAGGAAAACCAGACTGCCGACCTCTCCATGATGCTGGAAGCCCGGGAGAGGCGGGCTATGCAACAGACGCAGCTGCTCTCTGAATATGGATGCACGCTGGTCTCCTTCTCCATGAATATCGCCGGGCCGGTCAAGAACAGCCCGCTCATCCGCCGCGGCTTCGCGCTCGGCAGCGCGAGGCTCCGGGCAGGGATTCGCGAGATCGGGGGCAAAATACTTTTCCACACAGAGATCTCAGAAGTGACCGGGTGTGAGGGCCTGTATGTGACCGATCTTCCCGCGGACAGCGTGAAGCGGCTGTGCGTCGGGATCGAGGAGGCGACGCCGCTCGGACGGCTCTTTGACCTGGACGTTCTCACGCCGGAGGGGCGGAAGCTCGAGCGGCCCACCCCGCGGCGCTGCCTCATCTGCGGCAGGCCGGCGGCGGAGTGCGCGCGGAGCCGCAGCCACACCGTGGAGGAGCTGCAGAATGCGGCGAAGGCGCTGCTCCGGGACGAACTGGACCGCACGGATCCGGACGCGATCGCGCGCAGGGCGGTGCAGTCCCTTCTGTACGAGATCAGCGTGACGCCGAAGCCGGGCCTGGTGGACCGGGCGGGCAGCGGCAGCCATAACGATATGGATTTCTACACTTTTCTCGCGAGTGCTTCGGGGCTCTACCCGTATTTCCGGACGTGTGCCGAAGCCGGGATCACCTCTTCCGGAGAGGCGGCGCCCTCGGTGCTCGCCGCACTCCGTGAGGCGGGACGCGAGGCGGAGCGCGGGATGTACGCCGCGACGGGCGGCGTGAACACGCACAAGGGAGCGATCTTCTCCATGGGGCTCGCGTGCGCGGCCGCAGGGAGGCTCCCCGCGGAGGAACGCACCCGGCCATCCGCCATTCTCGCGGAAGCGGCGGCGATGTGCGCCGGGATCTCGTCAAGGGAGCTCGCAGCAAAAGATACGGAAGCGGCAAAAGATGCGGAAGCACCCTCCCAGGCGACCGCCGGCGAGAGGATCTACGCATCGCACGGGATCACGGGCATTCGCGGCGAAGCGGAGGCGGGATTCCCGTCCGTCGCCGAATACGGACTTCCCGTTCTGGAGGAGGGCCTGCGGCGCGGCATGTCCAACGACAGGGCCGGCTGCGGCGCGCTGCTCGCCATTCTCGCGCACACGCCGGACACGAACATGATCTCCCGCGGCGGGCTTGCCGCCTACGGCCGCATCCGGGAGAAGCTCCTCACCCTTCTTGAGAAGGACGCGTGGCCGGATACAGAGACGCTCGAGGAGCTTGGAAGGGAATTTGAAGAGGAAAGCCTCTCCCCCGGCGGCAGCGCCGATCTGCTGTCGCTGAGCTGGTTCCTGCACCTGATGCGGGAAGAAGCCTGATGCAGGAAGATTCCTGATTTGGGAAGGATCCTGATGCGGCTGAAAGTATAGTGACGCAAGAAGCAACGTGATCGCAGGATCACAGTTTGAAGGAGAATACACAATGGAGTACGGGATCACGTCGATCGACCTGGAGCGCAGCCCGAACGCGATGCTCGCCGCCGCGGACAGGCTTCTGGAACAGGAAGGCATCCGCAGGGACAAGTGTCTGGACTACCTGTGCGCGCTGACGGATGAAGAAGGCCGGCCGGCAGCCGTCGGCGGCCTGTTTGGAAATACGATGCGCTGCTTCGCGGTCAGCGGGGAACACCGCGGGGAAGGGCTGCTGAATCTCGTCGTGACGCATCTCATCGACGTGCAGGCGTCCCGGGGCAATCTGCACCTGTTTCTCTACACCAAGCCGGAGACGGCGCAGTTCTTCCAGGACCTCGGATTTCATGAGATCGCGAGAGTCGATGGGAAGCTCGTTTTCATGGAAAACCGGAGAAACGGGTTCCCCGGCTACTTAAAAGATCTGGAAAAGACCGCGCGATCCGGCAGGGCTGCCGCGATCGTGATGAACGCGAACCCCTTTACGCTCGGACACCAGTATCTCGCGGAACAGGCCTCGGCGGCCTGTGACGTGCTGCATATCTTCGTCGTGTCGGAGGACCTCAGCCTCGTGCCGTTCCCCGTCCGGAGACGGCTCGTCGAGGAAGGGACTGCCCACCTCCCAAACGTCGTGATCCACGACTGCGGCCCCTATCTCATCTCCGCCGCGACGTTCCCGGGATACTTCCTGAAGGATGAAGTGTCCGTCGCGGAGGGCCAGGCGAAGCTCGACACCGCGCTGTTTTCCCGCATTGCTTCCACGCTCGGTATCACGGAGCGCTGGGTCGGCGAAGAGCCGTTCAGCGAGGTTACGGCGCTGTACAACCGCATCCTGTCGGAGGAACTGCCGAAGGCGGGGATCCGCTGCCGGATCGTCCCGAGAAGGCAGGCGGAGGGCGCCGCGATCAGCGCCAGCGAAGTCCGAAGACGCATCCAAAGCGGCGACCTGGAATCGCTCTCTTCCCTGCTGCCGGCGTCGACGCTGCGGTATTTCATGAGTTCCGAAGCGGCCGGCGTCATAGAAAAGATCCGCGCCGCGGAAGAAGTCACCCATCACTGAGCGCTCTCCCGTCCTGCGCGGATCTTAGCTGTTCTGTTATCTTCCATCGGATTCCGGCTGGTTCATTCCTCCTGCGCGGATCCCGCCGGGCTCACTCCTCCCAGGCGGATCCCCCGACGTGCGCCACGCACTGCGCGGCGTACATGCTTCCGCGCTCGCAGCACTCCCGGAACGACATGCCGTCCATCACGCCGCCGATGAACCCGGCGACAAAGTGATCTCCCGCGCCTGTCGTGTCGATCGCATCGAGCGGCAGCGCCGGCAGATAGAAGCCCTCGTTCTCATCCTTCGCGTAGCAGCCGTCCGCCCCGAGCTTGATCACGACGCGGCTCACGCCTCTCGCGAGAAAAGCGTCCGCCATCGCCTCATGTTCCGTCTCTCCCGTGTAGTACGCAGCTTCCTTCTCATTCGGGAAGATGCAGTCGACGAAGCTCAGGATCCCGGAGATCTCGTCGAGCGACGTCTCCCGGAACGTCGGCAGCTTCGTGTCCGCGAAGATCTTCGCGCCTGCCATGGACGCAGCGATCACCAGCTGAAGCACGCTGTCCGGATCGTCGAGCGGCGCCCGGAACAGGCTCGCCAGCGTGACGATCTTCGCCCCCGAGAACAATTCCTGAGACGGCACGTAGCCCTCTAGCCTCGCCGCCCCGGAGCTGACCGAGGAGCGGCTGCCGTCTTCGCTCACGAAGATGTTCGCGACCGGCGTCGCGAAGGGCGCGGGGAGAACGCTGATCAGTCCGGTCTCCACTTCCTCGTCCCGCAGCATCTGCAAAAGGAGCTTTCCCGCCGGATCATCGCCGATCCCGGCAAGAACAGCGGTGCTGAATCCGAGCCTCCGAAGGGCCACTGCTTCATTGACCGCGTCTCCGCCGATCCCGAGCGTGATGCTCTCCGCCTTGCCCGATCCCGGCCTGATCTGGCCGCCTTCAAGCCCCCTTGTGATGCAGTCCACGACGGCCTGCCCGACACAGATGATATCCGTTTCCTGATTCATTTCGTTCCTTTCCGCTTTACCTTCAAAGTGCTGCTTCGCCTGACCTTCGCCTGATACGTCCAGTAATGCAGCCGCAGCATTCTGAGTGCATCCGTGAATTCCGGTTCTCCGAACAGTTCCTCAACTTCTTTCCGGATGCGCTCCCTGTCATGTTCTTCTTCAATGTCGAGTGCATCCCGAAAATATGCCGCCTCTTCGTCCGTCATCATCATGATCTTTCTCTGCTCCGCGGCGATCTCGCCCGCCGCGTCCTGCGTCCCTTCCTTCTTCCGCTGTGCGACAGCCGGCCAGAGGAATGCCACGATCGCCATCAGCGGCAGGGCCTTCGCTCCCTCATCGAAGATCCAGTCCACCGCGCAGGCGGTCTTCAGGATGTACTCCCTGTAAGAGCGTTTCTGCACGAGCCTTACGGCAGCCGGAAACACGACTCCGAACAGGTCATAATCCAGAAGGAGCCTGGTGCCGGCCTCGGCAAACCCGCCGGAGAAGAAATCGGGCAGTTCGTACGCGATCATAAACGGCGTGATCTCAGGCACCAGCCCCGCTCCGTATTTCCGAATAGCAGACGCAAGGCTTGGCTCAAGGGAAAAGTCGAACCTCGCATGGAAGCGCAGCGCCCGGAGGATCCTTCTCGGGTCATAGCGGATCGCCGCCTCCGCGGAGACGACCGACGCGATCACTCCCTCCCGCAGGTCACGAAGCCCGCCGAAGAAGTCGATCAGGTCTTCCTTTTCCATATCATAATACAGCGTATTGATCGAAAAATCGCGCTGAAAACCGTCAAACAGGAGCTTTGTGCTGTAGAGTGCCTCCGGATCAAAGCTGGGCACCTTCGGCATGCCGGCGAAGACCGGCGGTATATTCGCCATGGTGCCGACGTCGATGACATTGTCTCCGAACTCGATATAACCGTACTCAAGGCCGAGCGGGATCTTGAAAAAATCCATCTGCGGCCCGAAGATCCGGCGCAGGTCCTCCGTGGTCGCATCGGTGACGAAGTCGAAATCGTTCACCTTATCCCGGCGGATCAGGTCCCTGACGGCCCCGCCGCACAGATAAGCCTGAAAACCGCTCTCAAGAAGCCTGTCCGCGATATATCTTCCCTGTTCGGAGACCTCCTCCCGGCGGATGCCGTGCAGCGAGGCGGGTATCGTCAGCTGCGCATACCCGTGCTGCCGGACGATCTCATAGTTCTCATCGATCATCCGGTTCAGCCCGGGATCGTCAAACATCGGTCCGGGCGGGCGCCTCCTTGGAAGGAAGGAAGACGGTTCCTCCGATTTGTAATACAAAAGGTGTGTCAGTTTCATTTCTCATCTGCGCTGCCGTATCAGGCGCAGCGCTTTCTCAGTTCTGCTGCATTCCGTTAAGCAGATCGTTATTCTTCTGTTTTTTCACTCGGATCGATTTTGCCAGCGGATGCTGTATGTCGTCCATTTTCTTGCGCGCGGCATCTGCCCTTGCCTTTCCGAGTGAATAGCCCGCCGCCCGGAAGCTTCCAAGACTTTCACGGTATATTGTTCCGGGACTTTCCCACATCATATTTTACACAAAACCTGCCGCGATTTCATCCCGCGGGGACGGCTGTTTCCGCAGATTCGGGCGGCAGATGCGATGATTCCCGGGCGTAAACTCTTTTCCCGGCGCGGCCGCCATGGCTTGACAAGTCCGCGCATCTGCGCTGTAGTGGTGAAAGGAGGTGCGCTATGCGAATCTTGTTTGTGCGTCACGGGGATCCGGACTATAAGAACGACTGCCTGACGGAGCTCGGAAGAGAGCAGGCGGAAGCTGTCTCCAGGCGGCTCCTGCCCGAGGGGATCAGCGAGATCTACGCCTCGCCTTACGGGAGGGCCGCCGAGACGGCCGCCTATACGGCGTCGCGCCTCAGCCTGCCTGTGACGACGCTTCCCTATATGCATGAGATCGGATGGAGCGGCGATGACCTGCCCTTCGGCGGGCATCCCTGGTCGCTCAGCGATCAGCTGCTCACCGAAGACAACTATGATTTCTTCGCGCAGGACTGGCGGACGCACCCGTACTTCGTCCGCAACAAGGCGCGCGAGTGCTATGACGAGATTGCGGAGCAGTTCGACCTTTTCCTTGCGCAGCAGGGCTTCCGCCACGATGGCAGGCGCTTCTTCTGCACCGCAAATAACGAAAAGACGATCGCCCTCTTCAGCCACGGCGGCTCCGGCGCCTGCGCGATCGGGCACATCCTCTCGCTCCCGTTTCCTTTCGTCGCTGCCGTGATGCAGTTTGACGTCACGTCCGTCACGATCATAGAGTTCCCTGCGCGGGAGGGAGAATACATCCATCCGCGCCTCGAGCTCTTCAATGATGCCGCGCATATTCGCCGGGCGGGAGGGCCGCTGATACAACGGGAGGCGGACTAAAATCATCCTGTTAGTCAAATCTCTGTTGGCTATAAAAAATGCAGGTCCCGGATTTAGCCGTGGCCTGCATTTTTCATTAAATACTGTTTTTTAGGAATAACTGCTGGTGAGTTGTTATGACACGTGGATGGAGCCGCCCAGGCGGGAGAACTTCTGTGGGTGGTGGGTGTGAACATTCGCTTTCATTATAATATTATTCTTTCCAAAGAATTGATTTTGCGAGCGGGATTCCATACTATAATAGCGACAACTAACATCAGAGAGGAGTTTCATCATGAAAAACAACAAGAAATTAATCATTGCGCTGGCATCTGTCGTGGTTCTCGCGGTAGTGTTTTTCTTCGTCTATAAAGCCTTCGGTCCGAAGACGTCCGCCGGAAGCAAGGCCTTCAAAGTGGAAGTTGTGAACAGCGAAGGCGCGACGAAAGAATACGAGGGAAAGACCGATGCGGAATACCTGAAAGGGCTCATGGATCAGCTCGCCGCTGAGGGCGATTTCTCCTACGAAGGCAGCGATTCCGAATACGGCCTCTTCATCACGGCGATCAATGGCGAGTCCGCAGTTTATGAGACCGACGGCGCCTACTGGTCAATCTACGTGAACGGCAGTTACGGCGAGTATGGCGCAGACCAGCAGCCCGTCACGGACGGCGACACCTACTCGTTCGTTTATGAGCGTGCAGATCAATAAGCTGCAATGAAACTGACTGTAAAAGATATTGCCGTGCTGGGGCTCCTTCTGGGGCTCATGGAGGCAGGCAAGCGCATGCTCGATCTTCTTCCGAATGTGGAGGTCATCACCCTCCTCTTCATTCTTTATGCGCTTTATCTCGGGAAAAAGGCATACTTAATCGCTGTCGCCTTCACGCTCCTCGAGACCTCCGTCTTCGGCCTGCACACCTGGGTCGTCATGTACCTCTACATGTGGCCGCTGCTCATCACCATCGTCCTGCTTTATCAAAGCCGGAAGAAGGCGCAGCTCTCGTCAGAAACGCATACAAAACGGGACCCTGACACCATTTCCTGTCAAGGTCCCGATGCTGTTCTTAATCAATATCCCGATGGCATTTCTGGTCAACGTCCAGCGGATAGTGCCTCAGGGCACGCATCTTCAAAAGGCAGTACGGATCCTTGTTCTATAAAGAACACTTCGGACCAGGATATCATTCTCGCATCCCATGGGTTCTTCTGCGTGCTCGCTGCCGCGTTCGGCCTGCTCTTCGGGGCGCTGTGCACTGTCCCTTACTTCTTCATCGGGGGCCCTTCCATGGCGTTCACCTGGTGGGTCGCCGGCATCCCCTACGATCTCATTCACTGCGTCAGCAATTTCCTTATCTGCCTGTTCCTCTTCCGTCCCCTCTGCCACCTGTTCGGCCGCATCCGCGCCGCGGGATATCTATAGTTTCCTTTCCCGTCTCCTTTACACACTTCTGTACACAAATACATTTATATATCTTCCAAATCCAAACGCTATTTCAAGCTCCAAATAATCTCCTTCAGCCGATGCCAAACAAGCAATTCATTTACTTCTTTTCTTCCTCTCACAATGGAAACAAAAAACCCTGTACCTAACAGCTTCTGCTGTAAATACAGGGTTTTAAAGTGGACCCAATGGGATTCGAACCCACGACCTCTGCGTTGCGAACGCAGCGCTCTCCCAACTGAGCTATGAGCCCTTATCTGCGGCTTTTTGTCAGCCGCAGAACGCAACCTTATTTAAGACTGCCTTGCTATTATCTTACTGAAAACCGTATCTGTCAAGGCCGGATTTCAAGATTTTTGAACTAACCTTGAACTAATCACTCATCTTCTTTCTTCTGAAGAAAGGAAGGGATGTCGAGCGACTTCTGGCGAACGTTGCTCTGCAGGTTCGGGTTGTAGCTGCTCATCGGGCGGACCGGAGACTGTGCCTCTCTGCCGGCGTTGTTGTTGACCTGCGGCATCACGGGAGCCTGGGGCATCTGGCCATGCTGGAACTGCTGCTGGTACTGTGCCTGCTGCTGGTAAGCCTGCTGCACGGGCATCTGGTTCACGAATCTCGGCTTGAACGGATTGTTGTAGGTCTGCTCCTTGCTCGCGTTCTGGCCGATGCCGGTCGCGATGACGGTGATCTGGCAGGAATCGCTCTTGGACTGGTCATACATCGCACCGAAGATGATGTTGACGTTGTCGCCGGCCTGCTCCTGAACGTAGCTGGCTGCGTCGGAAGCATCCGCCAGGGAGATGTCGCCGGAGACGTTGATGATGACGTCCGTCGCGCCGGAGATGGTCGTCTCAAGCAGCGGGCTCTCGACCGCCATGCGGACCGCCTCGCCTGCCTTGTCGTCGCCCTTGCCGTAGCCGATACCGATGTGGGCGATGCCTTTATCTCTCATGACCGTCTGCACGTCCGCGAAGTCGAGGTTGATGATCGCGGGGACGTTGATCAGGTCGGTGATTCCCTGAACTGCCTGCTGCAGGACTTCGTCCGCCTTCTTGAGCGCATCCGGCAGAGTCGTTCTGCGGTCCATGATCTCAAGCAGCTTGTCGTTCGGAATGACGATCAGCGTATCGACGTTCTGGCTGATGTTCTCGATTCCCTGCAGGGCCTTCTGCATACGGTTCTTCGCCTCGAAGCGGAAAGGCTTCGTCACGACGCCGACCGTCAGGATGCCGAGTTCCTTGGAGAGTCTCGCGATGACGGGAGCCGCGCCGGTACCCGTGCCGCCGCCCATACCGCAGGT
>DJXE01000151.1 GCA_002449595.1 Lachnospiraceae bacterium UBA7012 | reverse complement strand
ATCAAACCGCAGTTTGAGGCGGGCAGGGAGAAGGTCGGCCGCAAGGGCGTCGTGCGCGACCCCAAAGTGCACGAAGAAGTGATCCGGACGGTCTCGGACATCGCGCTCCAGACAGGATTCGTGATCCTTGGAATCGACTTTTCCCCGATCCGCGGACCGGAGGGGAACATCGAATACCTGCTTTATCTGGAAAAACCGGACAGCCCCGCATCACAGGAGACCCAGGCCCGCGGGATCGCGCTGACCGACGAAATGATTCATCAAGTGGTGGAGGACTCGCATCGTGCTTTTTCATGATTACGCCCTTGTCGTCAACAAAGAGAAGGAAGGCACCGCGCAGCTCGGGGAGGAGATCCTCAGATTCATCAGGGAAAAGGGTTTTCCCTGCGAACTTTGCGCGGCAGAGAACGGACGCAGCCGGATCCCCGACGGGACGGACTGCCTGCTGGTCCTGGGCGGCGACGGCACGGTGCTGCGCGCCGCGCGCGACTTAAACGGCAGGGACATCCCGATCCTCGGGATCAACCTCGGGACGCTCGGCTACCTCACGGAGATCGAGCGGGACAAGTGGGAGAGCGGGCTGACGCACGTCCTCTCCGGGAACTTCGGCATCGAAGAGCGCATGATGCTGAAGGGCTTTGACGCGGCGGGCGGCGTGCACTACGCGTTAAACGACGCGGTCATCGCGAGAACCGGAACGCCGCACATGGTGACCTACAACGTCTACATCGGCGGCCAGTTCCTGAACGCGTTCCGCGCGGACGGAATGATCATCTCGACGCCGACGGGGTCCACGGCCTACAACCTGTCCGCGGGCGGCCCGATCGTCGAACCTTCCGCCCAGATGATCCTCATCACGCCGATCTGTCCCCACACGCTCGGGACGAGGAGCATCGTCCTCTCGGCGGAGGAGGAGATCGAGGTGGAGGTCTCGAAGGATGAGAGCGCATCCCGGGACAGCATCGAGGCGGAGGCCTCCTTTGACGGCAATCCCGGCGTGAGGATGTGTGCCGGCGACCGGATCGGGATCCGGAAGGCGGGACGGCGCGCGCTCCTCGTGCGGCTGAGCAGGACCAGCTTCCTGGAAGTCCTGCATCGGAAGATGAACTGATAAGCGACATTCGCAGCTTTTGCCTCAGCGAGGAAACAAGATATGAAAAAAGACAGACACGAAAAGATCCTGGAGATCATCGGCAGCAGAGTGGTGGAGACGCAGGAAGAACTCGCGGACGCACTGCGGGCGGAGGGCTTTGAAGTCACGCAGGCGACGGTGTCCAGGGATATCCGGGATCTCATGCTGACGAAGGTGCAGACGGCGGGCGGCCGCCAGAAGTACGTCATCATGAAGGGACCGGACGCGTCGCTCGGCAACAAGTACGCCGACGTGCTGCGTGCCGGGTTCCTGTCGATGGACCGGGCGCAGAATATCCTGGTGATCAAGACCGTATCCGGCATGGCGATGGCGGTCGCGGCCGCGCTGGACGCGCTGCAGATCGAGGAGATGGTCGGCTGCATCGCCGGCGACGACACGATCATGGCGGCGATCCGGACGAATGAAGCGACGGCCGGCGTGATGGACAGGATCCGTGAGATGCTGCGCAGCTAAGGCGCAGGGACGGAGAGAACATGCTCTTAAGCCTTCATGTGAAAAATCTCGCGCTGATCGAGGAAGAGGAGATCAGCTTCGGCGCAGGGCTCAACATCCTCACCGGTGAGACGGGCGCCGGCAAATCCGTGGTGATCGGCTCGATCGGGCTCGCGCTCGGCGACCGCGCGGACGCGGGCATCATCCGGACGGGGGCGGAGTACGCCCTCATCGAGGCGGTGTTCGCAGCCGACTCCGAGGAACAGAAGCAGCGCATCCTCGCGATGGACGTTCCCCTCGAGGAGGACGGGACCCTGTTCATCAAGAGACGGATCTACCCCGGGCGCAGCAGCTGCATGGTCTCGGGCGAGACCGTGCCGGTGCGGCAGCTGCGGGAGATCGGCGACGTCCTGATCGACGTCTACGGGCAGCGGGAGAACCAGAGACTTCTGCGAAAAGAGAACCAGCTCCTGACACTCGACGAATTCGCGGGGGAAAAGACCGTGGATCTCAGGCACCGCACGGAGAAGACGGCGCGGAAGCTCCATGAACTGGAGAGCGCCTTCGCCGAGGACGACCTGGACGAGTCGCAGCGCATGCGGGAACTCGACCTGTGCCGCTACGAGATCAGCGAGATCGAGAACGCCAATTTAAAAGAGGGAGAGGACGAACAGCTCGAGAGCCGGTACCGGCAGCTCGAGAGCCACGAGCGGCTCATGGCGGCCGCAGCAGCGGCGGGCGGCCTCACCGGCGGGGAAGACGGCAGTGCGGACACGCAGATCGCCCACGCCCTCCGGCAGCTCTCGGCGCTCTCCGGCGTGGACCCGGCGCTGGACGACATCACGTCCCAGCTCTCGGACATCGACAGCCTGCTCGCGGACTTCGGGCGCGCGATCAGTGACTACGCGGACGAGCTCACCTTTGACCCCGGGGAATTTGAGGAGGTCACGCAGCGGCTGGACCTCATCAACCACCTGAAGGGCAAATACGGGAAGTCGATCCCGGAGATCCTTGCGGCGCTGGAGGCGCGCAGGGCGAGGGAAGAAGAACTGACGGGATACGACAGGAGGAGGCAGGAACTCCTCAGCAGAATAGAAGAGACGAAGCAGGAGCTGCGGGAACTGTGCCTTGCGCTGTCGAAGGACAGGAGGGAGGCCGGAACTGTTTTCTCCGAAAAGATGAGAGATGCGCTCAGTGACCTGAACTTCGCGCACGTGGAATTTGAGACGGACATCCGCAGCGACGAGACGCATCTGACGGCGGACGGCATGGACCACGTGCGGTTCCTCATCTCGATGAACGAGGGCGAGGCGCTTCGCCCGCTCGACCAGATCGCGAGCGGCGGCGAGCTGTCCCGCATCATGCTGGCGCTCAAGACCGTCTTCGCCGGCAGGGAAGAGACGCCGACCTTCGTGTTCGACGAGATCGACAGCGGCATCAGCGGCCAGACGGCGTGGAAGGTCGCGGAGAAGATGGGACGGCTCGCCGGCCGGTACCAGATCCTCTGCATCACGCACCTCCCGCAGATCGCGGCGATGGAGGACGTCCATTTCCGCATCCGGAAGGAGACGGCGGACGGGCGGACCCGGACTTCGATCGAGAAGCTCGGGGAGGAGGAGAGCCTCGGCGAACTGGCGCGGCTCCTCGGCGGGGACACCGTCACGGAGGCGGGCCTCGCGAACGCGAGGGAGATGCGCGAAAACGCGCGGCGCGCGAAGGGTGCGCTGCAGAATAAGGAGTGACGATCTTAAGTTTATGAGCATATATGATTCACTGAACAAAGAACAGAAGAGCGCGGTCATGCAGACGGAGGGTCCGGTCCTCATTCTCGCGGGCGCGGGCAGCGGAAAGACGCGCGTCATCACGCACAGGATCGCCTGGCTGATCGACGAGTGCGGCGTGAACCCCTGGAATATCCTCGCGATCACCTTCACCAACAAGGCCGCGGGCGAGATGCGGGAGCGCGTGGACAAGCTCGTCGGCTTCGGCTCGGAGAGCATCTGGGTCTCCACGTTCCACTCCATGTGCGCGCGGATCCTGCGGCGCTATATCGACAGGATCGGGTACGACACCTCTTTTGCGATCTACGATACCGACGACCAGAAGACCGTGATCAAGGACATCCTGAAGAAGCTCGGCGTCGACCCCAAGGAGATGGCACCCCGCGCGGTGCTCTCCGCAATCTCGTCGGCGAAGAATGAACTGGTGACGCCGCTGCGCTACCGCGAGGACACGGCGCGGGATTACCGCGAGCGCGTGATCGCCGAGGCGTATGACGAGTACCAGCGGACGCTGCGCAGCAACAACGCGCTTGATTTTGACGATCTGCTGATGCTGACCGTTGAGCTTTTCAATGCGGATGAAGAAGTCCTGCACTACTATCAGGACCGCTTCAAATACATCATGGTCGACGAGTACCAGGACACCAACACGGCCCAGTTCGAACTGATCCGTCTGCTGGCAGGAAAGTACCGGAACCTCTGCGTCGTCGGCGACGACGACCAGTCGATCTACAAGTTCCGCGGCGCGAACATCCGCAATATCCTCGATTTTGAAAAGCTCTATCCCGACGCCTTCGTCGTCCGGCTCGAGCAGAACTACCGCTCGACGCAGAACGTACTGAGTGCGGCGAACGCGGTCATCAAAAACAATACGAAGAGAAAGAGCAAGACGCTCCGGACCGACCTCGGGGAGGGCAGCCTCATCCACTTCCGCGCGTTCCAGACGGCGCCGGAGGAGGCGGCGTTCATCGCGCAGGACATCGAGCGCTGCATGAGAAAGGACAGGAAGCTGTCCTACAAGGACTTCGCGGTGCTCTACCGGACGAACGCGCAGTCCCGGCTCCTGGAGGAAAAGCTGATCATGGAATCGGTCCCCTACAACGTGGTCGGGGGAACCAACTTCTATGAGCGCCGGGAGATCCGCGACATGCTCGCCTACCTGAAGACGGTCTGCAACGCGGTTGACGACCTCGCCGTCCGCAGGATCATCAACGTGCCCCGCCGCGGCATCGGCGCCACCACGATCGGCAGGATGACCGATTTCGCCGCGCAGCAGAGCATGAACCTGTTCGACGCGATGTGCGATGAACTCTGCCTCGCGGGGATCGGGCGGGCCAGCGTCAAGGTGAAGGAATTCACGGACCTGATCCTGGAGTTCCGGGAGTTCGCGAAGACGGCTTCCGTCCAGAACCTCATCCGGCACGTAGTTGAGAAGACAAATTATGAGGAGGAACTCCGTGCGTCTGAAGAAGAGGACGCGGAGGACCGCATCGCCAATATCGATGAACTGATCAGTAAAGCCGCTTCTTACGAGGAGAGCAGGGAGCTGTCCGAAGAGGGAGCGACCCTCAGCGGATTCCTGGAGGAGGTCGCACTGATCGCCGACATCGACGACGTGGAAGAGGGGGACGACCGGGTCCTGCTCATGACGCTGCACAGCGCGAAGGGACTGGAGTTCCCGCACGTCTACATGGCCGGCATGGAGGACGGGCTGTTCCCCAGCCGGATGTCCATCGACGACGCGGACGACGACGCCGTGGAGGAGGAGAGACGCCTCGCCTACGTCGGGATCACGCGCGCGAAGGAGGAGCTGACGCTCACCTACGCGATGAGCCGCATGATGCGGGGCGACGTCCACTACAGCGGCATCAGCCGCTTCGTCCTCGAGATCCCGCAGGAGCTGCTCGACGAGAAGCCGGTCGCGCTCTCCGGGCGCAGGGACGACAGCATGCGGCTGGATTTTGACGATCTTCCGGATTCAGATGACTTTTCGGATCGCGGGTACCGCTCCCGCGGCCGCGGCGGCCACGGCTCGCAGGGTTATGGCTCGCAGGGTTACGATTCCAAGAGCTATGGCGGGGAAGGCTACGGCTCCGCCGGCTATCACGGATTGAGCTCTTACGGCGCAGGAGCGCCGAGGACGGACCGGAGGCCGAAAGCAGTCTATGTGCCGCCGCACACGAAAGAGGAGCGCAAGCCCTTTATCGCGAAGCAGGCGACTTCCCTCCAGAAGGGGATGCCTGCGGCAGGCACGAAGCCGGACTACGTCGAGGGGGACCGCGTCAGACATATCAAATACGGAGAGGGAACCGTCCTCAAGATCGAAGAGAACCCGCGGGATTACAAGGTGACGGTGATGTTCGACGAGGCGGGACAGAAGATCATGTATGCTGCGTTTGCGCGGCTTGAAAAAGTATAAGAGACAGGCAAGGTGACACAAATGAAAAGGATCTCGGGAAGCCTGACAGCAGGAAAGAAGAAAAAGTCGGATCTGATCGTCAAGATCTGCGTCATTGCCGGCATGATCATTGCCGTGGCGGCTGCGGCGTACGCGCTGTACCGCTTCTTCGCGCCGGATTACTACGCGGATTACGACGATGAATTCGAGGATGAGTTCGTGGACGCGGACCTGGAAGACGAAGTATGAGCATAACAGAACAGAGAGAGATGCAGGAACTCCGCGCCACGGACGCAACGGGCCAGCCGGCTGTCGCCGCGCCTGTGTGCCCGCATTTTGGCGTATGCGGCGGATGCAGATATCTGGATAAGAGCTATGAGGAGCAGCTTGCGCTGAAGGAGAAGGAGGTCAGGAACCTTCTGCAGGGCGCGTTTGAAGAGGCAAAGCGCTATGTGGACGCGGACGCCTGCGACGCGATCGGGAAGCTCGACTGGTTCGAGCCGGCCCGGAAGAGCCCCGTGATCTTCGGCTACCGGAACAAGATGGAGTTTTCCTTCGGCGATGAGTACAAGGACGGGCCGCTGGCGCTCGGCATGCACAAAAAGGGCAGCTTCTACGACATCGTCACTGTGGACGGCTGTCAGATCGTCGACGAGGACTACCGCAGGATCATCCGCGCCGTGAGGGATTACTTTGATGCGCGGGGGATCGCCTTTTTCCATAAAAAGAGAAAGACGGGATACCTCAGGCACCTGATGGTGCGCAAGGCGCTTCACACCGGCGAGATCATGATCGACCTCGTCACGGCGTCCTGGAACGGAGAGAGCGCTTTCCGGAGCCGGGAAGCTGTGGGGGCGGATACAGAGAAGCCTGCGGCGGCAGAAATGACAGCGCCGGCAGTCACAGAGGCGGACCTGCTCGGCGGGCTTAGCGACGCGCTGCTCGAACTTCCCCTTGCGGGAAGCATCACCGGCATCCTTCACACGGTCAACGACCGGGCGGCGGATGCAATCATTGACGAGGGGACGACGATACTGTACGGCCGGGACTATTTCTATGAGAAACTGCTCGGGCTGCGCTTCCGCATCACGCCCTTCTCCTTCTTCCAGACGAACAGCTTCGGGGCTGAGGTACTCTACGGGACGGCGCGGGAGTATCTCTCCCAGGTGATCCCGCAGGGAACCGGAGTGAGCGGCGCTGCGGCCGGACCGGTGATCTACGACCTGTACAGCGGCACGGGCACGATCGCGCTGATGATGGCGCCCGCGGCCGGCAGGGTGATCGGCGTCGAGATCGTCCGCGAGGCAGTCGAAGCTGCCAAAGAGAACGCGGCACTCAACGGCATCACAAACTGCGAATTCATCGCGGACGACGTCCTGCAGGCGGTCGACCATATCGGCATCCAGCCGGACCTGATCATCCTCGATCCGCCGCGTGACGGGATCCACCCGAAGGTTCTGCCGCGCATCCTGAAATTCGGCGTCCCGCACATCCTCTACATCTCATGCAAGCCGAAGAGCCTCGCCCGCGACCTGCCCGCGTTTCTGGCGGCAGGCTATGCCCCTGTCCGGGGCTGCTGCGTGGACGAGTTCCCCTGGACGCAGCACATCGAGACTATAGTGTTGCT
>DJXE01000122.1 GCA_002449595.1 Lachnospiraceae bacterium UBA7012 | reverse complement strand
AGTGTCTGCCCTGTGTGCGCGTAAGTGGCACGAAGCCCCCGCCTCTTAGCTGAAAGCGTAGGCGGTGGGTAGTTCACCTGATGATTTACCATTTTATCATACAATTAAGCACGCGCGATAAAGGGGCTGTCACCGCCAAAAACAGCAGCCCGCGGCGAATGGTATTCGCCGACGGGCTGCCATTTCCTATAATTCATGATTACTTGTTTCAGCGGCTTTGTTCTGCGCCAAAACCAATTGCCAAACAGTCTGAATTACGCTCACTGCGCCTGTGCGAGGATCGCCGGAAGGTTCGCATTGATCGCGGCCATCGCCTGCTCAGGCGTGAATCCCTGAGCGATCAGCTGGGCGAACATCTGCTGCACGAGCTGCTCCGCGCTCATGCCGGAAGCCGGTACAGCGGCTGCTGCCGCAGGTGCGGCCTGAGGTGCCGGCGCTGCAGCTGCCGCAAGTGCGGCGAGATCATTCTGAACCAGCTGTGCCACTGCTGCGGGCTGCGCTGTGATCTGAGGGACGAGCGCCTGAACGCGGCTCATAGCAGCATCGGAACTGAGGCCATTCTGAATGTACAGCGCATATGCCTGCTGCACTGCCTGCTCCGCAGGGTTAACCGCAGCCTGCACCGGTGCCTGAGGCACAGCCACAGCTGCCGGAGCGCTGTCCGGTGTGCAGACATGGCAGGCATTGAGGCCTCTTGCTCTTGCCTGCGCCTTTGTGATCGGGCTAGTCCGGTGTCCCTGAATGGTCGGGCAATTTCCTGTGTGATACCGCTCACCATACCTCGTTACATACACGATGTCGCTATCTGCAGCAAAAATGGGCATAGGCATCAGCAGAACGCTCAGCATCACTACGGACATCAGAATTGCAAATCTCTTTTTCATCACAATCTCCTCCCATTTTTTATCTATAATATGTTTTTATCGAAAGCAATTTCCGCACAACGTATATCCCTGAGCTTGAAGCTCCTGAATCGACAGACTTGTCGTCTGATAGTTTTCAGGAGCGATTTTTTTGACCGAGCTACATGAAGGATGATGTATTTTCTTTCTATCAGGATTTGTATTCAGCACATATGTCTCCGTTGTTTGCTGCTGTGCAGCATTATCATATGTGTTGAAGTTTGATTCTCCACCGCCTGAGCTTACAACTGTGGGCTGTGCCGTCGACTGCACCACCGTCTGCTGTTGTGCCTGAAGAGCCGCAGCAGCTGCCGCCTCTTGCTGCGCCTGAAGTGCTGCGGCCTGTTCCGCTGCCTGAGCTGCTTCCTGTTGTACCCGGAGTGCCTCGGCTTCCGCCGCCGCCCGAGCTTCCGCTTCCTGCTGTGCCTGGAGCGCAGCAGCATCCGCTGCTGCTTGCGCTTCTGCTTCCTGCTGCAGCTGTTCCGATGCGGTGTCAGATTCTACACCCGATTGTCTGACCGCGTTTTCAGCTTCATTGCTTTCCGTGGATGACGCTATAAGCGTAAGCGCTTCTTTGCTGTCTTTTTCTGCAATGCTGGTATCGACCGCCGTATCTTTTGATATAGATGAATTCTGTTCCTTTTCTTCTGCAATTTCTGCAGCACTCTCTGTTGATGTAGTTATGGGCTGCTTCTCTTCGATCTCTGCGAGTACGGTTGTATTATTCGCGACTGCCGCGGTACTTACTGGCTCTTCCTTCTCCCCACCGGACCCAAATAAGGCACTGCAGCTAACCAGAAGAATAGCGGCGGCCGCAATCGCTATATTGCGCGTTTTCTTATCTACTCTGCCGCTGTTCTTTCTATTGCGGTTAAGCGTTGCATTCTCCTGCTGCTTTCTTCCCGCTGCAGCCCCATTCTTTATGTTCGAGCGATTCCTTGCGTGATCTGAAGATGCTTTTCCTATGCCGGACAGTGCGCCATTATCCAAAAGGTTCTTCCCGCTGTCCAGAATGTCTTCCCGCTATCTATAAGACTTTTCCCACCTTGCAGGAGTTTTTTCCCGTTGTCAGAAAGCGTTTTTCCCTTATCTGAAAGCAGCTTCGCTCCGCCCACAGAAGCCTTCTTGCCACCGGCATTAATCTTCTTTGCTGTATATTCTTCGACAGGCTGCGGATCATCATCATAATCCACTACTTTCTGGCCGCAATAGACACAGTATCCATCATAGTCTGTCTCATTACTGCCGCAGTTCGGGCAATAATACTCGAGCGAATAAACCTCATTTCCAATATGTCTCTCATCATATGCCATAACGCTGTCTCCCCGTTGCTCTGCAACAGCTCTATCTGAGCAGTCTGCCGCGGCTGTCCCGGAATTTACCGGAAATAATCACGATAATGTCATAGATCCACCCGATGCCAAAGAGTCCGTAGGTGAAGAGGTATAAGACCCCTTTTGCCGCTCTCCCCACATAAAACTGATGTCCCCCAAGTGGACCGAGAAAAACAGCCAGTATCAGAGCCATCCCTCTGCTTTTGTCAGAATAGTATCCGGAAGGCGCAGCCGCCACCGGTGGCACAGGCACTGGTCTTCTCTGCTGATGCTGATATGCCGGAGGCATACTTCTTCTCTGTTCCTCGATTGCACGCTGGCGTCCTCTTTCCATCAGATAGCCCAGCTGCTCCGCGTCGCTTATCCTGGTTCGATATTCCTCTTCTTCAAGGATTACGCTCTGACCACAATAAGGACAGATTGCCGATGAGTTATCCAGATCGATCTCAAGCCCCGCCCCACAATATGGACATGCTGCCGCGATAATTCTCACGTTTTATACTCCGAACATTATTCATTTGACATTCAGTGAGTGTCTTACAGCAATTATATCACTCCTTCTCTCTGCACATCATTGAGCTGGCAGCCTTTGCAGCATACTTTGGCGTCAGTATTGACTCTCTGGTCACTGACTCGCAATAAGAGAGGACTCCTGTCCTATAAACGGATAAGAGGGACATGGCAATGCCGGCCGGAGATCGTCAGATCTCCGACCGGCTCTTTTTTCTAAATTCGAATCATTCAAAACGCTAGAAGGCAATTATTACGCTTTTACCGTCACCTCGATGACATAGTCGACCGGATCGGGGAGGACCGGGTCAGGACCGAGGTCGCAGAAGGCGATGTCAGGGTAGTTCTGTGTTCCCCACAGATCCGCGCCGTGCGGGATCTCGTGTCCGTCGCTGAGCGCGCGGATCCTGACGATGCTCTCGCGGGAGATTCCGATCAGCGGTAGCGGTCCGACTGTGTTGTCGAACACGTGGAAGAAATACTTCTTTTCGCCGCTAGCGGCACCTGCTGCCAGCGCCGCCCCGGCCGCCGTGATCCGCCCGTAGTCCGGCTTCGGGAGGTCAGGGGCTGAGCCGCAGCCGTAGATGCTGGCGCTGTTCTTTTTCATCCAGTCGCCGATCTCGCGGAGGATCTCGACGGAGCGGTCCGGGAAGGCG
The DNA here is from genome assembly GCA_002449595.1 of Lachnospiraceae bacterium UBA7012. Classification (GTDB taxonomy): domain Bacteria; phylum Bacillota; class Clostridia; order Lachnospirales; family Lachnospiraceae; genus CAG-791. The sequence continues at coordinate 10,609 of DJXE01000122.1, read as the reverse complement.
CCCGTGCCGTCCGGCCCGACGTTGAGCAGCATGTTGCCGCCCTTGGAGACGCACTCGACCAGCTTGCGAATGAGCATGGACGCCGGCTTGAAGTAATGATCCGCCGCGTTGTAGCCCCAGCTGCCGTTCATCGTGAGGCAGCACTCCCAGACCATCGGATCGCCGTTTACGTCGGTGACGCCCTCCGGCGGAATGATCTGCTCGGGGCACTCGAAGTCGCCGTGCCACGGCTTCGGATCGCCGTAGTACAGGGAGCCGTGGCCCTCGCCGCTCGCCTCGAGGCGGTTGTCAATGATCACGTCCGGCTGGTGCGAGCGCACCATGTTGACGAGCCGCTCCGCGCCCCACATCTCTCCGCTCATCTTCCCGTAGGAAAAGTCGAACCACATGATATCCAGTTTTCCGTAGTTCGTGACGAGCTCCTCGACCTGGCGGTAGAGATACTCCCGGTACCGTGCAAAGTCTCTGCCCTCGTCCGGATAGTTCTCATTCCCGCGCATCGGATGGCAGGAGTCAGAGCAGTGCGGATAGTCAGGATGATGCCAGTCGAGCAGGCTGTAGTAGAGGCCGACGCGAAGTCCCTCCGCGCGGAACGCATCCAGGAACTCCCGGACGAGGTCGCGCCCCGCGGGCGTGTTCGTCGCCTTGAAGTCCGTATACTTGCTGTCAAACAGGCAGAATCCGTCGTGGTGCTTCGCTGTGAGCACCGCGTACTTCATGCCTGCATTCTTTGCTTCCCTCGCCCATGCCTTCGGGTCGAACCGGGACGCCGAGAACTCACGGAAGAAGGGCATATACTCCTCCTCCGGCATTCTCTCGTTGCTGCGCACCCACTCGCCCCTGGCCGGTATCGCATACAATCCCCAGTGAAGGAACAGCCCGAATCGTGCCTCCCGGAACCACGCCGTGCGACGGTCATAATCTTGTTTGTTGAACCTGTATTCTTCCATCATTTATAAAAACTCACGCGTACTCATCGGAAACAGTCGTTACCCACCATTTCCTCAGAGCCCATTATTTCATTTTCCAGTATCCACCAGCACAGAAGAGCAGCACCGTTCAATCACTCGGAGATCACCATCACCCCGATCGACCGCGCCGGCAGAATGAGGGAACCGCCCTCGCCCTGCATCCGGATCGTGACCGGCTGCGCCTCGCTGCTGCGGTTGACCGCGATCGCCGCGATGGTGCCGTCCGGCCGCCGGAACGCCGCGATCTCGACCTCGTCCGAGAAAGAGGAGGACGCGATCCAGACAGACCCGCTCACGATGTAGTGTGAGAGCAGCCAGTAGCATTTCTGCATGCTCTGCGGCGCGAGCTCTCCGCTCTCCGGGTCATAGAGAAATGATGCGCTGCAGTAATTCGCGACGTGGTTCGGGCCGCCCTTGCTGTCGAGCACGACCGCCCACTCGTAGAAAGCGCTCATGCCGAGATTCATATTGCCGACGATCTCGTGCGCTGCGCGGAACGCCGCCTGCTCGACCTTTTCCGGGCTGTTCACACGGAATTCGAGGCCGTTCTCGGAGGAGATCATCTTCAGGTCAGGATAGAACCTGCGCACCAGGTCGATCGCGCCGAAGTGGTCGCCGCCGTACCAGTGGTACGCCACGCCCGTGATCATGTCCTTCGTGGTCTCGTCGACCGTGTCGCGCACGCGCTCAAAGAGCCGCTCTTTGTTGTGGTCCCAGATGAAGACCTCGATGTCGTCCAGCCCCTCTTTCCTCATTTCGGGAACGAGGTGATCGCGCAGAAAGACCTTTTCCTCCTGTGCCGTATAAACGCAGGAGTCCCAGATCTGAACCGCGTTCGCCTCATTCTGGATGGACACGCGCTGCACGTAGAAGCCCCGCGCGCGGAACTCCTTCATGTACCTGCAGAGGATCTTCGCCCACATGCCGTAGAATTCCGGCTTCAGGTGCCCGCCGAGTTTCCGGTTGCCGTTCGTCTTCATGAAGGCCGGCGGCGACCACGGCGAGAGCATCACTGACAGGTCGCCGTCTCTCTCCTTCTTCGCCGCTTCGAGGAACGGGATGATATATTTCTCGGTCCGCTCGAAGGAAAAGGACTTAAGCTCCGCATCCTCCGGATCGGAGACTGCTTCGTACATTCCCGTGCAGGCGTCGCAGCTGTCCATGTTCACACGGACGACGCGGTAGTTCATCTCCTCCGGGGAGAAGAACTGATGGATGAGTTTCTTCTTCGTCTCCTCGTCCATCAGGGAATAAATGTAGCCGACGCCTTCCGTCACGCTGCCGCCGAAGCCCTCGAAGATCTGGCCCGTGATCTCCGGGTAAATGTTGATCACCGGCATCTCGTTGGCGTCTTCTTCCTTCGTCATCAGGATGTTCTGGCGGAATCCGTCCAGGTATCCCCACGGTATCTTGTTCTGATATGTGATCTTCATTTTTGCTCCTTTCGTGGGTTCGCTTGGCGTGCTCTTCTGTATTCTTACGTCACCGGATGCAGTGCCCGCCGCACCCGGATCTCACCGGATCAGCCGGTACCCTGCAATTGCCCGGAATCAGTCGAGGCTCAGCAGGAAGTCCTGGACCGCCTTCTCGACCATATCCAGATGGTAGTCGTAGCAGTGAAGGTCGTCCGGAATGACGACGAGCTTCGCGTCCTTGTAAGCCTCCGCCGCCTCTTCCGAACAGGACAGCGGCACCGCCTCGTCCGCGCTGCCGTGGACCAGGAGGACCGGATTCGTGAACCTGCGGATGGCATCTTCAATGTGAAGCATCTGCGCAGCGCGGATGTAATTGCCGCCGAGCGTCAGCCCGTCCCAGCTCTCCAGCTCATCCGGGATGTGGTCCGGATCGAAGGTCGTGCCGAGGAGCTCGCCCCGCCGCGCGTTTGCCGGGATCATGGACGCCGGGGACAGCGGGATGATCGCACGGAACACGTCGTGCTCCATGCCGCCGATCAGCATCGTGAGCAGGCCGCCCTGCGAGTGGCCGCACAGGTACAGGTCCGAGACGAAGTCAAGGTTCCTTGCATAATCCGTGACCGCCATCGCGTTGCCGATCCACTTGAACAGCGTATGATCGTGAAAAGCGCCGTCCGACCCGCCATGTCCGTACATCTCGGCACGCAGCGTCGCGAAGCCGATCTCGTTCATCGCCCGGGAGACGCCCACGATATGCTCTTCTTCCATGTGCCCCGTGAAGCCGTGGATCACGATCACGAGAGGGTACTTTTCCTTTTCTTCCGCCGGGAAATCCAGTTTCGCGTGGAGTCTGATGCCATCGTCATTGATGTAGAATTCTCTGTTTTCCATAATTACACTTCCTCCCATGCTGCGTGCGCCGCGTCGCTGCGGACGACCGCCTCGATGAACTTCACGCCCGCCGTGCCGTCGACGACGGTCGGGAAATCCGCGGCAGCGAGATCCGTGATGACGCCTGACTGTGTCTTTTCAATGGCATCCATAAAAGGTGCGTAGATATTCGCGAAGGCGCGCGCGTGCTTCGTGTCCGCCGCGTCGGGATCGCCCGCGTGAGGAGCGAAGTAGTGCCGCGTTCCCTGCCCGCGCTTGGTGACGCTGAGCCGGTCGGCCTCTCTCCAGGTCCACTCCAGCGTGCCTTCCGTGCCGAAGACGCTGACCTCGAGGTCGCAGCGCTCCCCGGTAAACACCTGCGAGCTGCTGTAGACGCCGTGCACGCCGTTTGCGTACTCGACGAGGATGTTGGCGTTCGTGTCCAGCGGCTGGCCGTATTTGTCCAGAACGGCGACCACGCGCGCGGGATGAAGTCCCGTGATGCGGTAGACCGTGTTCTCGATGTGGCTGCCGATGTCGCCGACGCAGTTCGAGATGCCGCTCTGGGACGGCTGCGTCCGCCAGACGGGGATGTCGCTTTTTTCTTCCGTTCCGTACATCACGTCAAGCATCCAGCCCTGGAAGTAGGTCGCGTTGACATTCATGACCTCGCCGATCTCACCCTTCCGCACCAGCTCACGCGCAAGGATCGTCGCGTCGCACGCGGAGTAGGTGTAGGTGACCGCGAACATCAGGCCCTTTTCCTTCGCGATGTCCGCGAGTTCCTGCGCCTGCGCCGAAGTGAAGCAGAGCGGTTTGTCGCAGGCCACGTGGATCCCGTGCATAAGGAATTCCTTCGCGATCTCGTAGTGCGTGGCGTTGGCCGTCACGATGCAGACGAAATCGATGCCGTCCGCGCGGGCGGATTCCGCCGCCGCCATCTCCTTGTAATCGCCGTAGACACGGTCCTCCGCGATCTGCAGTTCCTGCGCTGCACTGCGGTTCTTCTCCTCATTCCTGGAAAAGCATCCTGCCACCAGATCCGCTCTTTCCGTCATGGAGATTCCCCTGCGGTGGATCTCGCCGATCAGTGCGCCGGGGCCTCCGCCCACCATTCCGTAACTAAACCTTTTCCCCATTTTTACCTCCCCGTTGTCTCCGCGCGGCATCCCTGCTGTCATAATAGCCTTTCAACTATCACTGCTGCGTTGAATGTAATCCCCAAATATCACCTCTGCCTCAGAATCATCCCACCGGCCTTATAGTCCGAACAGCCCTGCCGCTGCATGCATCCGGTCCGCGATCTTCACCTCGAACGGGCAGCGCGTCTCGCAGCTGCGGCAGCCGATGCAGTCGGACGCGTGGCGCGCGAGCGACTCGTAATGACTCTGCACCGTCGCGGGAACCGCGGGCTGGGTCCGCGCGAGATCGTAGAACTTGCTGACCATCGCGATGTCGATCTCCTGCGGGCAGGGTTTGCAATGTCCGCAGTAGGTGCACTGTCCCTTATAAGAGTGGAGGGGGGCGGAAGCGATGACGGAGGCATAGTCCTTTTCTTCGTCCGTCGCAGTTTCGTACGCCGTCGCGGCGTCGACCTGGTCCTTCGTGTCATAGCCGCACATCACGGCGCAGACCGCCGGCCTCGTCAGCGCGTAGTGGATGCACTGCACCGGCGTGAAGACGGCGCCGAACGGGGACCTCTTCGGATCGAACAGCGCGCCGCCGAAGAATCCCTTCATGACGGTGATGCCGACGTCCTTCTCCTCGCACAGGTGGTAGAACTCCGCGCGCTCCGGATCGATTCCCTTGAGAGAGGCGTCGTACTCGCCGAACATCGTGTCCAGGTTCTCGCTCGCCGGCTTCATGTCAAATGCCGGGTTGATGCTGAACAGGATCATCTCGATAAAGCCGGACTCTGCCGCCATCTTGGCGATCCTCGGATTGTGCGTGCTCATGCCGATGTGGCGGATCAGGCCCTTTTCATGCAGCTCGTGCACGTAGTCGATGAACTCCGTGTTCATGCAGGCGTTCCACTCCTCCATGCTGTCCACGTAGTGGATCATGCCGAGGTCGATGTACCCGCCGCCGATCCTCTGCAGAAGATCCTCGAACGCCGGCCTGACGAACTTCATATCCCTCGTCTTGACGTACTGGCCGTTCTGCCAGGTGGAGCCGATGTGCCCCTGCACATACCACTCGCCGCGGCACTCCGCGATTCCTTTTCCGATGATGTCCCTCGATTTCGGATCCGGCATCCAGCAGTCGATGATGTTGATGCCCTTTTCGTGTGCATGATGGATCAGTTCGATGCCGTCCTCCTCCGGGTGGCGTTCCAGCCACTCGCCGCCGAAACCGACTTCGCTGACCATCAGGCCTGTCTTCCCCAACCTTCTTTTGTTCATCTTGCATTCCCCCTTTTTTAGTGTCTCTATAAATCAAAAACCGCAGCCTCACCTGCTCCGCGGTTTCGATTTCTGATACCAAATATTGCCCTTAGTCCGAGATCCGGAACCCCGCCTTAAACGCGCGGGACACGAACGCCGCCTCGTAGTCCTCGAGGTCGTGCCACTCCGGCTCAGGAAGCATGATCCGGTTCTCCTTCAGCAGCCGCAGCGCGGGCTCGAACGGGCCGCACCGGCTGCCTTCGATCTTCAGTTCGTTCACTGCGACGAGGGAGAGATCGAACGGGTGCTTTCCCGCGTAAGTGCTCTTCAGGACGATCGTTCCCTGCCGACGGACGAGTTCGAGCGCCAGTTCCATGCCGGTGGGCGACCCGGAGGCCTCCACGACGACTTCGAACATGTCCTCCGCAGCGGCGATGCGCAGCGGCTCGATGCCCATATCCTTCGAGCCAGTCCCCGACACCCTCAGCTCCGCGAACGGCCGGAACTTCTCCAGCTTCTCCGCGTGCTTGCCGATCACCGTCACCTGCGTCCCGGACAGATGCAGCACCTGCGCGATCATATAGGCAAGACGCCCGTCGCCGATGACGGCAGCGGGCGTACCGGGTGCGATGTGGACCCGTTCCGGAATCTCAAGTGCGGCGGCCAGCGGCTCCGTGAGCACGGCACGCTCCGGCGCAAGGCCTTCGGGCACGACGTGGATCAGGTGATTCGCCAGCGTCATATATTCCGCAAAGCAGCCGTCCTTCGACATGCCGATGACCTTGCGGGAGAGGCAGTGCTTCTCCCGGCCGGTGCGGCACAGGACGCAGTGCCCGCAGCCTTCGTTCAGCTCGCCGACGACGGTCTTGCCGATCAGTTCTTTCACGGACGACTCCTCCACCACGCCGGTGAACTCGTGTCCCATGACGCCGCGGAAATCCGGGCGGTATCCCTTCAGGATCTCCCGGTCCGTGGAGCAGACGCCCGCCCGGAGGATCCGGATCAGGCTGTGCCCCTCATCCGCCTGCGGCTTCGGGAGGTCGTCCCGGTAGGCCGCGCGGGCGCCGTCAAAATAGATGCCTCTCATTCCGGTGCAAGCCCCCTTCTTATCTCTTGGATTTGTCGTAAGTCTCGCCGAGTGCCTTCGGTGATCGGTTCTTCTTGGAGAGGAAGACCAGCAGGAACAGCGTCAGCACGTACGGAAGGATCATGACCAGATCCGAGTACGCGCTCGGCATGCCGAGCGCCTTGACCAGCTGGTAGCCGCCGCTGCGCGCAAAGCCGAAGATCAGGCAGGCCGCCAGGGTCGGCAGCATCGACCAGTTGCCGAAGATGTAGCTGGCGATGGACAGATAGCCGTAGCCCATGTAGATGTCGCTCGAGAACTTCGCGAGGATCGAGTAGGCGAAGCACATGCCGGCGATGCCGGAGAGCGCACCGGAGACGACCACGCCGAAGAAGCGGACCTTCGCGACGTCCCCGCCGGCCGCGTCGACCGCGTGCGGGTTGTCGCCGCAGGCGCGCAGGCGCAGGCCGAGCGTCGTGCGGTACAGGATGAACCACATGACCAGAGCGACGATGATGATCAGGATCTCAAAGGGATAGACGTTCGTGAAGAACGCGCCAATGACCGGGATGTTGGAGATGCCGGGCACCGTGATGCGCTTCGAGACCGGCAGGATGAACTTGTTGGACGCCGCGCCGAACATGGTGCGGTTGATCGCCTTGGTCAGGAAGGACGTCAGCGCCATCGCGAGAATGTTGATGACGACGCCGCTGATGACCTGGTTGGCCTTGAAGCGGATGCAGAGCAGCGCGTGGACGCACGCGTACAGGCCGCCGCCGACCGCAGCGAACAGGAACGCGATGATCCTGGTCTGGTCGTTGCCGATGCCGCCTGCTGCCGCAAGTGTCGCTGCCAGTGCGCCGATGAAGGCGCCCATTCCCTGCAGGCCTTCGAGCGCCAGGTTGGTGACGCCGCCCCGCTCGGAGTAGATGCCTCCGATCGCCATGATGAAGAGGGGCAGGGCGAAGCTCATGCCGTCAATGATGATGTTGTTGATCATTGCAGTATTCATTCTACCTCTCCTCCTCCGCGCTCTTAGCGGCCATCTTTCTGCGGTTCACGCTGATCTCGGCGAAGTAAGCGCTGCAGGCCGAGAACAGAAGGATCAGGCCGGTGATGACCGCCGCGATCTCGGACTCCATGCTCTGCTGGGAGCTCATGTAGGTGCTGCCCTTGTCGATGACTTCGATGAGGAAGGAAGAGACGAGGATGCCGAGCGGATCCGAGGACCCGAGCAGGCAGACCGCGATGGAGTCGAATCCGGTCGAGACGAGCGTCTTCGGCTGGATCGAGCAGAAATAGCCAAGGTAATAGGACACGCCCGCAAGTCCCGCCAGTGCGCCGGAGATTGCCATGGAGACGACCATCGAGCGGCCGACCCGGATGCCGGCGTACTCCGCGGCGACGCGGTTAAGACCGACCGCCCGCAGCTCGTAGCCGAGGACCGTCCGGTCAAGCAGGATCTTGATGAGGATCGCGCACGCGATCGCGAGAACGAACGCGAGCGGGATCGTGTACTTGTAGCCGCCGATCAGCACGTCCTGGAGCGAGAGCCTCGCGGAGGCCCGGATGTTCTTCGACTGTCTGGAGACGGGATCGACGTAGCGTGTCTGGATAAAGAAGCTGATCACGTATTCCGCGATGTAGTTCAGCATGATCGAACTGACGACTTCGTTGATGTTGAAGCGGTATTTGAGGAAGCCGATCAGCGCGCCGACCAGCATGCCTGCTGCCGCGCCGATCACAATGACGAGCGGCTTGGCGACCGCAGGTGCGAGGGTCGCATAGCCTGCGGTGATCGTCGCGATGAATCCGGCCGTCAGCATCTGGCCGGAGATCCCGATGTTGAAAAGGCCGGTCCGCATGGCCACGGCGCACGCGAGCGCCGCGAAGATCATGGGCGTCCAGAAATCAATGAAACCGGACAGGTCCGTGAACATGGAGCGGCCGGCGGCATATTTTCCCTTCGGCGCGAGGCCGCAGCCCTGAAGGAGGTTGTAGTACGCGCTCAGCGGATTCCTGTGCAGCACGAGCATGACGACCGCGCCCACGAGAAGGCTGATCACGACGGCAAGGACCGCCATCCGCCTTTGGAGTTTTGCGTCATTCATGTGAGAGCCCTCCTGCTTTCGCGCCGCTTTGCGCGACGCCCATCATGTACTCACCGAGCATCGCTGTCGTGTACTCCTGCGCCGGGGCCGTCTTGCCGAACCGCCCGTCGTAGATGACGGCGATGGTGTCGGAGAGCGCCGTGATCTCGTCCAGTTCCAGGGAGACCAGAAGGACCGCCTTGCCCTTGTCACGCTCCGCGATGATCTGTTTGTGGATATTTTCGATCGCGCCGATGTCGAGGCCGCGCGTCGGCTGCACGAAGATGCACAGCGGGGCGTCCTGCTCGATCTCTCTGCCGATGATCGCCTTCTGCTGGTTGCCGCCCGACATCGAGCGGACGACGGTCTGCGACCGGTTCGCCGAGCGGATGTCATATCGGTCGATCAGCTTCTCGGAATTCTCCTCGAAGACCTTGTTCTGCAGGAACTGGTTCTTCATAAAAGGCTCTTTGTAATAATCCTTCAGCCCGAGGTCGTTCTGCAGCGTGAAGTCGAGGATGAGGCCGACGAGCTGCCGGTCCTCGGGAATATACGAGATCCCTGCCAAAGTCCTTTTCCGGATGCTGTAATGCGTGATGTCCTCCCCGTTCAGGGTGATCTTTCCGCTCTTGACCTTCTTCATTCCTGCGATCGCGTCCGCGATCTCCGTCTGGCCGTTGCCGGACACGCCTGCGATGGAAAAGATCTCTCCGCTCCGGATCTCGAAGGACACGCCCTGTACGACGTCGTAGTGGTCCTCGTTCTCCACGACGAGGTCCTCGACTTTGAGGACGGTGTCGCCGAAATGAGGCTCCCCCTTCTCCGCCGTGAGCTTGACCTCGTGGCCGACCATGAGCGCCGCCATTTCCCTGGCGTCCATGCCGGGCACGTCGCGCACGTCGATGAGCTTGCCGCGGCGAAGGACCGCGCATCTGTCCGCGACCTTCCGGATCTCTTCGAGCTTATGCGTGATCAGGATGATCGTCTTGCCGCCGTCGCGCAGCGATTTGATGATCTCAAGGAGCGCGTCGATCTCCTGCGGCGTGAGGACCGCGGTCGGCTCGTCGAAGATGAGAATCTCTGCGTTGCGGTACAGCATCTTTAAGATCTCGACGCGCTGCTTCGTGGAGACGTTCACTTCGTCCACGATCTGGGTCGGGTCGACCTCCAGTCCGTACTGCTTTGAGATCTCTGCGATCTCCTGGTTGGCCCGTTTTTCATCCACAACAGGAAGGAACCCGAGGAATTTCTTCTTGGGCTCCGCGCCGAGGATGATATTCTGCGCGATCGTGTAATCGCCGACGAGCTTGAAGTGCTGGTGCACCATTCCGATGTTGAGGCTTGCCGCATAAGACGGGGACGAGATCTTCTCCTTTTTCCCGCGGATCAGGATCTCTCCTTCGTCCGGCTCATACATGCCGAACAGCATGCTCATGAGGGTGGACTTGCCGGCACCGTTCTCACCAAGGAGCGCGTAGATCTCCCCTTTCCGGATCTGGATCGTCACGTCTTCGTTCGCGACGATCCCGGGAAAGCGCTTGGTGATGTGCCGCATTTCTACAATGTATTCCGGCTCCATGACTGCCCTTTCGATGAACTGTGGAATTGGTATGTTCCGTTGCATTAAAAAGAGAGCACGGGAGACATCTCCCGCGCTCTCTATTTTACTGTATATTACCGGTTCATTCCAGTCGGAAAACCACTCAGATCACTCAAGTCCCTCGAAGTTGTCCGGAAGGGTTCCGCCGAAGTTGGAAGCAGGAACGATCTCGCCGCTCTTGACCTTCGCGAAAGCTTCGTCGATCTTCGCGAT
>DJXE01000117.1 GCA_002449595.1 Lachnospiraceae bacterium UBA7012 | reverse complement strand
AAGCAGGAGATGATCGTCATCTGCAAGCCCGAAGACAGCATGATGTGGTATGACAGGCTGTGGAAGAACTCCGTCGAGCTGTTCCGCAACCTCGAGATCCCTGTCCGCCAGCTGGAGTGCTGCTCCGGAGACCTCGCGGACCTGAAGGTGAAGAGCTGCGATATCGAGGCGTGGTCGCCCCGCCAGCAGAAGTACTTCGAGGTCTGCTCCTGCTCGAACCTGGGCGAGGCGCAGGCGAGAAGACTTGGCATCCGCATCAAGGGCGCGGACGGAAAGACGTATCTCGCACACACGCTGAACAACACTTGCGTCGCACCGCCGCGTATGCTGATCGCGTTCCTCGAGAACCATCTGCAGGAAGACGGAACCGTGACGATTCCGAAGGTGCTGCAGCCTTACATGGGCGGCAAGGAAGTTCTTGTTCCCAACAAGAAGTGATTTTTTCCGCGGCAAGACGCAAAAACCGGCAGGATCCGCGAAAATGCGTGATCACCGGGAAAACTGCGGCTTGCCGCGTACTTTCTGATAACGACAGATTTGAGATGGCGGGAAATGCTTTTCCCGCGTGACAGGAGACAGATTGCATAAGTATCTGCGGGCGATCGGATTCACGAGGCCTCTCACAAGGGACGAATACGGCAGCCTCATCAACGAGGCGATCCTGCATCCCGCGTACCGCGCGGCGACGACGAAGACGTACTATGAGGAGGCGCCGGACACCTTTTCCATTCCGCTGAGAGCGGGGGACGGGCAGGAAGACGGGAAGTACACGGGAGACGCGTCGGACTTCACCGGCTATACTTCTGAGGAAAATCGCCGCGGGCGCGCCGGGTCGGCGGGCGCACCGACGGCCGAAGAGTGGCCGTCGGGAGCCGGTGCAACGGACGAAGCGCCGACGGCAGAAGAGTTGCTGTCGGGGGCCGGTGAAACGGACGAAACACCGACGGCAGAAGAGTTGCTGTCGGGAGCCGGCACACCGGATGACGCGCCGGAAAGCTGGCTGTCAGGACCCGAATCACCGGAAACCCAGCCCTCACCATCTGAAGAAAAACCCGCCGAGATCCGAACAGAGCTGGAGATCGAGACACTGTTCGGGGAATTCCGCGTCGCGGCGGGCCCTTCTTTCGGGCTGTCCGTCTGCGGCACGTTCGAGGAGGACGACACGTTCACGCTCGAGTACGCGTATCCGTACTTCCTGACGGACAACGTCTCGTCATCCGAGGAGATCACGGTGGAAGGCCGGATCGACACGGAATCGTACGCCGGGACCGTGGACGACCTGCGGGTCGGCGTCACGATCATTTTCCGTCTCCAGAATATCATTGACCATATGAAGAGAATGAGCCGGAGGGGCGGCGATCGCGGCCCGGTCTCCGTCTCTTTGTCTGCGCTTTCGATCGAGGGAACGGTGATGATGCCGATCCACAAGACCGACCAGGACCGCCGGCGCAGCAGGATCGTCGCGGAGAACCGCATGAACCTGATGACGCGGGCGCGCGACGGCGACGAGAACGCGATGCGCGACCTCACGCTGGAGGACATGGACAACTACTCGGTCGTCATGGACAAGATCCAGAGCGAAGACGTCTTTTCCCTCGTTGATACCTATTTCATGCCGTACGGCGCCGAGTGCGACCTGTACTCCGTGCTCTGCGAGATCGTCACCTGCGACCCGGTCTTCAATATTTATACCGGAGAAAAGCTTTACCGCATGACCCTCGACTGCAACGGCCTGCCGTTTGACCTGCTCATCAACAGCCGCGACCTCTACGGGGAGCCGGCTGCCGGACGCCGCTTCCGCGGGATCGTCTGGATGCAAGGTACCGTGCATTATCCCGACTGACGGAGCCCCATGGACAAGAAAACCTTCTATCAGTCAGCGATCCGGCTGATCCTGCCGATCGTTGTCCAGAACATCCTGTCCGCGACGATCTCGTCGACGGACGTCATCATGCTGAATTTCGTCGGCCAGTCCGCGGTCTCCGCGGTCTCGCTCGCCACGAACTACACGTCCGTGATCTTCATGGTCTACTACGGGATCGGGACGGGCGTGACGATGCTGGCCAGCCAGTACAACGGAAAAGGGGATCTCGAAGCGATCCACCTTGTCGAGGGCATCGCGCTGAAGATCTCGCTGGCGGTCTCGCTGGCATTCTGCTGCGCGGCGCTCTTTATTCCGCATCTCATGATGCAGATCTTCACCGCCGACCCCGAGCTGATCTCGATCGGCGCGTCGTACCTGCGCACGATCGCGGTGAGCTACCTCTTCTGGGGGATCACCGAAGTGTACATGGCGCTGCTGCGCAGCGTGGAGCGGGTCGCGATCTGCACGGTCATGAACATCGGCGCGTTCGTCTGCAACATTATCCTGAACGCGGTGTTCATCTTCGGGCTGTTCGGCATGCCGAAGCTCGGCGCAGTCGGCGTCGCGATCGGAACGACGGTCTCGCGCCTCGTCGTGCTCATCAACTGTATCGTCGTCTCCTTACGAAGCGAAAACGTTCGCATCCGGCTATCCTATCTGTTCCGGCGCAATAAGCTGCTGGAGCAGGATTTCGTGCGCATGGCGCTGCCCGCGCTGATCAATGACGTGAGCTGGAGCGTGGCCTTTTCGCTGTATGCGGCCATCATCGGGCACCTCGGAAATGACGCCGTCGCGGCGTTCTCGTTCGTCCACATCGCGAGAAACTTCGGTACCGTGCTTTGCTTCGCGGTCGGCGGCGCGACGGGGATCATCCTCGGAAATATCATGGGCGAGGGCAAGATCGAGGAGGCGAAGCAGGCCGCGAAATACCTGATGCGACTGACGCTCATCACGGCGGCGATCGGCGCCGTGATCGTGTTCGCACTCCGGCCGGTTTTGGGCCAGTTCGCCCGCATCACGCCGCAGGCGAAATACTATCTGCAGAACATGCTCCTGATCGAGACTTACTACGTCTTCGGCGCGGCGGTCAACACGACGCTGATCGCCGGCGTGTTCCGGGCGGGCGGCGACTCCCGCTTCGGCATGATCTGCGACACGATCGACATGTGGTGCTACGCGCTCCCGGTCGGCGTGATATCCGCGTTTGTGCTGCATCTTCCGGTCATGTGGGTCTATTTCCTGCTCTGCACGGATGAATTTGTGAAGTGGCCCTGGGTGCTGAAGAATTATTTCTCCGGCAGGTGGGCGAAGAATATCACGCGTGATAACCTGTATTCGTAGGTGCCGAGAGGGGGGCGGATCATGCTTTTCAAAAATGATTATCCGATCCTGGAGTTCGACGACAACCGGATGGCGGTGCTTGACCCGGAGAACTTCAAAGACAGGGAATTTGATACGGACAAGCTCGTGATCACGTTCTTTCCGGAGGTCATGGAGCGGCTGATCGAGAGAGGAGAGATCGAGAAGACGCAGGTCATCCCGGGCGAAAACCCGATCACTCTGTACCGATTCTGCGATACGCCGGACGTGATGCTGACGCTCGGGCAGCTCGGCTGTCCTGCCTGCGCCGGCAATATGGACCTGCTTCGCGCGCTCGGGACCCGAAGGGTCATGTTCTGCGGCGGTGGCGGCGTGCTGGACCGGAGCATTGAGGTCGGCACGGTCATGGTCGTCGAGGGCGCGATCCGGGACGAGGGCTTCTCCTATCACTACCTGCCGCCGTCAAGGATCGTCTACGCGGACAAGGAGACCAACGCGAAGATCACCCGGTACCTTGACGCGCACGGCGTCCCGTATTTCCAGGGGCTCACGTGGACGACGGACGCGATTTTCCGCGAGACGCCGGACCGGGTCGCGCGGCGGAGAGAAGAGGGCGCGAAGATCGTGGAGATGGAGCAGGCGGGCTGTCTCGCCGTCGCGCAGTTCCGGAAGATGGCCTACGGGGCCCTGATCTACGGCGGGGACGACGTCTCCGGCGAGGAGTGGTCCGACCGCGGCTGGCGCAGCCGGGACGGGATCCGTTATGATCTCGTGCAGCTGTGCAAAGCGCTGGTGAGTGAGATCTGAAGCGGGCAGGCGCGAATCCCGCAGCACTTTCGCGTGCCACAATGCCTGGCCGCGCCATAACGCTTTTCCCGCACTGCGGCACCGCAGAACTCGCGGGGACTTGCGAAATTCACTGTTTTGAGTATAATAAGACATGCGCTTACCATCAGCGCGGAATGTCTGCGTAGCTCAGTTGGATAGAGCGACCGCCTCCTAAGCGGAACGACACCTTGAATTTTAGCGGATTTCTGAAACTGTATTGAGTGATGGTGAGTGATTAGTCAATATTATCTGTTCTCATAGTTAAACGGATATAACAGGCGCCTCCTAAGCGCCAGTTGTGGGTTCGATTCCCGCTGGGAACATTTGCCTGAGAGTTAAAGAGTGCCCTCAGGCTTTTTTTCTGCAAGAATCTTCGTTAAGGTAGCAAGCCTTCTCTTGTCTGTTAATGAGTAATTTCTTTCGTTAGTTTCAACGGCATGGCCTAATAGCACTGTTATCTGTTGCAATGAAACTAACCGTAGTTGATTCCCCCGAAGATAAGGTCTCCCCCCGATGGGTCATTTGAATATCACTGATTTCCGGACCTTCATTATCGGTGACGCCTATGTGACCGTGGGTAAAGACAAGTCGATGGTGTTCACGCTGCTTGGCGGGACGGAGATGAAGGCATAGAGATGTGAACTACCCACCGCCTACGCTTTCAGCTAAGAGGCGGGGGCTTCGTGCCGCTTACGCGCACACAGGGCAGACACTTGCCCGCTGTCCCGTTT
>DJXE01000179.1 GCA_002449595.1 Lachnospiraceae bacterium UBA7012 | reverse complement strand
CGTCCGAAGACGGGCGGATCCTCAAGACCTGTGCCCGCACCGGCCACCTGTCGGTCTGGGAGCACATGAATTTTACCTTCCGTATCGAAGGCGTCAGCCGCGCCCTGCTGGCCCAGCTGACCAGACACCGCCTGATGAGCTTTTCTGTACGCTCTCAGCGCTACTGTAAGGAGAACGATTTCGGCGTGGTGACCCCGCCCTCCATCGCTCACAACGACGCAGCCCGGCAGCTGTACAACAACGTGATCGACTACATCCGCAACGCCTACGGCCGCCTGCTCGACTACGGCATGCCGCCGGAAGATGCCCGCTTCGTCCTGCCCAACGCCTGCGAGACGGAGCTGATGGTCACCATGAACGCCAGGGAGCTGATGCACTTCTGCCATGAGCGGCTGTGTACCAGAGCCCAGTGGGAAATCCGCGAGCTTGCCGGAGAGATGGCAGCCGCCGCCGAAGCAGAGGTACCGCTGATCGGGCCGTACCTTGTCCCCAAGTGTGAAATCAACGCCGACTATCCCTTCTGCCCGGAGCGGCAGGGGTGCGGACGGCATAAACATTTAAGCGAGGTTTATCAGAATGACGACACAGCAGATTGAGCAGGCGGTCTCCCATCCCGTGTACTACACGAGAGGAACCATTGAAACCTGGGACTTTATCTCCGACTGGCGGCTGGATTTCCTGCGGGGCAACGCCGTCAAGTATCTCGTCCGGGCCGGGCACAAGGACGCACTCGAACAGGATCTGCGCAAGGCGCTCGAATACCTGAAGAAGCTCGTTACCAACACCACCTACCCCCGGGAGACGGAGTGGGCGGATTATACCCCGCAGATCGACCCGGTGGCCTTTGCCCGGGACAAGGAGCTGGATCCTCCTCTGGCCGCTGCCGTCGTAATGATTACCCGGTGGGACATCGCCGGCGCCATCCATTTTGTCAGCGAAGTGCTTGACCGGATGGCGGAAGATGCCAAGCGTCAGAAGCCGGTTGTCTACGGCACGGACGAGGAGCGTCTCTCCGACAACCGCAACGATCCGCGCATCGTAGAATTTGGGAAAAGGATGGGAGAGGGCCGATGAAAGTAATCTTGTACGGGGTGGATGGATGCCACCGCTGTGCTTTCCTCAGCGAGATGCTGAAGAAGCGCGGCATTGAATACACAAAAATCAGCGACGTAGATCAGATCGTCGCCAGAAATCTTGACAGTGTTCCGGCCATCGAGGTCGACGGAGAGATCCTCTATGAGACTGCCGCCCTCGCCTGGCTGGCTAAATATAAAAAGGAGTGACCGATTATGAAGAGTTCCAAGGCCATCGTCGAAGCGTACCTGAAGAAGTCCGACTGGCGCACCAAGGAGAATTCCAACAGCCCGTTTTCCTTCGGAGCGCTCAACAAATACATGACCGCTGAGGTCAGCAAGGACTACTGGCTCCGGGAAGTGTACCCGGAATACATCTCTCAGGCCTACGTCGATGGCCATATTCATATCCACGATCTGGGCGGGCTGACGCTGTACTGCTGCGGGTACTCCCTGAAGGACATCCTCTATAAGGGCGTTCGCGGCGTGTCCAATATCCCCGTATCCGCCCCGGCCAAGCATTTTGATTCCGTGCTCAACCAGTGCGCGAATCTGGTCACCGTGTTTCAGAACGAGATCATGGGAGCCGTCGCTTTTAACAGCTTCGACACCCTGCTGGCTCCGTTCATCAAGGCGGACAAGCTCAGCTACAACGAAGTCAAGCAGTCCATGCAGAACTTCATCTTCTCCGTCAACAGCAACAGCCGCGGCGGGGCTGAGCCGGCCTTCTTCAACCTGACGTTCGACCTGACGCCACCTGCCGACATGATCGACGACTACGCTATCGTCGGCGGTGATCTGGTCAGCTTCACCTACGGGGACTGCCAGCAGGAAATGGATCTGCTCAACCGGGTTTTCTTTGAGATCATGCTAAACGGCGACGCGGAAGGCAAGCTGTTCGCCTACCCGATCCCCACCTACAACATCCACAAGCGCTTCGACTGGGATAACCCCAACAACAAGCTGCTCTGGGAGATGGCCGGGAAGTACGGCACGCCCTATTTTGCCAACTTCATCAACTCAGATATGGATCCGTCCGACGCCAGGAGTATGTGCTGCCGGCTCAGGCTTGACCTGCGTGAGCTCCGCCGCAGAAACGGCGGTCTGTTCGGCTCCGGCGACAGCACCGGCTCCATCGGTGTGGTCACCCTGAATCTGCCACGCATGGCCTACGAAGCCCACGGTGATCAGGCGAAATTCTGGGAAGCTCTGGACAAATACATGGACATCGCCAGAGACAGTCTGGAAATCAAGCGCAAATGGCTGCAGGAAAACGTCATCGACGCCAAGCTGATACCTGCCTTTATCGAATATGTCGGTACCCTGCGCAATCACTTCAGCACCATCGGGCTGGTCGGCGGCAACGAAATGTGCCTGAACCTGCTCGGCAAGGACATCCGCAGCGATGAAGGCCACAAGCTGATGCGGGATGTGCTGAATCACATGCGCGACAGAATGGTACAGTATCAGGAAGAGACGGGTAACCTCTACAATTTGGAAGCTACCCCCGCAGAGGCCACCTCGCACCGACTCGCCCTGATCGACAAAAAGGATTACCCGGACATCATCACGCAGGGCCCCGGCGGCAAGGACGTCTATTACACCAACTCCTGCCACCTGTGGGTAGGGGATGTCAAGGACATCAACTCCACTTTCGCCCATCAGAATGATCTTCAGACGCTCTTCACCGGCGGTACGGTTATCCACTGCTACATGGATGGCGCCATTCCCGGCGAACATGCAAAGGAGATCGTCAAGGCCATGTTCGAGACGTATAACGTCCCCTACATGAGTATTTCCCCCATCTCCCGGTACTGCCCGGAGCACGGCTACGTGATGGAGCGCGTGGATAAATGCCCCATCTGCAAACAGCGCCTGCATAAGTTCCAGCGCATTACCGGTTACCTGCGGGATGTCGATAACTTTAACCGCGGCAAAGCTAACGAGTTTAAAGACCGTAACCAACTGACGGAGTAAGGCCTATGAGAGTCAGAAAGATGCTGACAGAGCGTTTTCAGGACTACAAAGAGCCTTCCCTGTATCTCGCCGCCTGTTTCTGCGACTGGAAGTGCTGCCCGGACAATCCGTATGTCTGCCAGAATCACCCGGTCGCAAAGTTGTCGGTTACCGAGATCCCGGACGACGAGATTCTTGACGCTTATCTGACCGACCCCATCACCAAAGCCATCGTGATCGCAGGTCTGGAGCCTCTGCTTCAGATTCATGAAGTGTGCCGTCTGATCCGCCGTGCAATCGAGCGCGGCGTTCAGACCACCTTCGTGATCTATACCGGCTATACCAAATGCGAAGTGCGGAGGCTCGGCTTCTTCGACGAGCTGAAGGGTATCAGTGGCGTACAGATCGTGATGAAATACGGCCGGTATGTCCCCGGGCAGCAGCCGCACTTTGACGAGGTGCTCGGCGTGGATCTGGCGTCTGATAACCAGTATGGTGAGGTGATTTGATGGATGCCTTTATTGATCTGACAGGCCAGCGTTTCGGTGGGCTGGTAGTGATCGGGCGTGCTGATCCTGCGTCTGATAAGCATGGTAATGCCAGATGGCGCTGTCTGTGTGACTGCGGCAACGAGAAGGATGTTCGTGGCTGCGATCTGCGCATAGGGCACACAACATCCTGCGGATGCCTGCGGAAGGAACGGGTGAGGACAGCTCGCACAACACACGGCCAGTCCAGCTCACGTTTATATCGCATCTGGCGCAACATGCTGGAAAGATGCGAAAACCAGCACAATATCGGTTACGGCCGCTACGGTGGGCGCGGGGTCACTGTCTGCAAAGAATGGCATGATTTAAATAACTTCATGCAGTGGGCGGAGAGAACAGGATATCAGGAGAATCTGACCATTGACCGCATCGATATCAACGAA
Source organism: Lachnospiraceae bacterium UBA7012 (assembly GCA_002449595.1). Lineage (GTDB taxonomy): Bacteria > Bacillota > Clostridia > Lachnospirales > Lachnospiraceae > CAG-791. Next base: position 872 of record DJXE01000179.1, on the reverse strand, counting down.
GGATATAATCCTGTCAACTGCCGGTGGGCCACAATGTGCGAGCAGAATCGCAACAAACGCAACAACATTAACATCACTTATCACGGCGTCACACGATGCCTGTCCGACTGGGCTACAACGCTTGGGATCAACATATCGACGCTGCGGGATCGTATCTATGTCGAAGGCTGGGACATCGAACGCGCCTTTACCACACCAGTACGCCAACAGCACAAACACAACAAGCAGGAAGAGCAGGCAGCGTCATGATTTATAGCAATCTGCTCCAGTAACTCTTGTTTGACAAGATTTTCTGGAGCAAATAAGCAGAAAGGACAATTCGTCATGCCATCTGAACAGGGCGCCAAACAGGTCGCCATCATCAACAGCCAGGGCATTGATACCTTCAAAGAGTTGCGCCGCAAGCGCCTGAAGGCCATCCTCGAATTCGCCCGCAAGGAAGTCTACACCGGTCAGGTCGCCCTGACAGAATGGCTGGCCGAGCGCGGGCTGGGGTGCAATCAGGGGCAGCTGTCCAAGGATCTGGACACGCTGGGCCTGACCCCCTACATCGACCGCTACGGCGAGAAACATCTCGGCAGGCGCAGCAAGATCCTGCACGATCAGGTCGAGGAGCGCTACGTCAAAATCTTTCAGGAGGCCGTCCGGGAGGTCTATCTCCACGGCGACTCCGTCATGATCGACACCGTACCGGGCGGCGGGCAGATCGTTGCCACGATCGTCGAGTCCGCCTGCTGGCGCGAAGTCGTAGCCATCTACTACGGTATGAGCAGCGTCACCATCACCTGTTTCAGTGACGTCATGGCCGAGGACATCATGGACAGAGTAAAGGAGGGGATCCTGTGAACGACATCGAGAAGGTCAACCGCCGC
>DJXE01000004.1 GCA_002449595.1 Lachnospiraceae bacterium UBA7012 | reverse complement strand
TAATATGCGGGAAACTGCTGAAAATACGAGGCGCTGAGCCCCATTATGCGGTATAATAAAAGGTACCGTATTGATCAACCATGACTGAGGAACCACTATGAACCGGCCGCTGATTTCCGTTGTTTTACCGATCTACAAAATTGAACAATACCTTGACCGCTGTATGGAAGCCGTTCTCGGACAGACCTATGAGAACCTCGAGATCCTGATGGTGGACGACGGGTCCCCGGACAACTGCCCGGCTATGTGCGACGCTTATGCACAGAAGGATCCCCGTGTCAAAGCACTGCACAAGGAAAACGGCGGTCTCTCCGACGCCCGCAACTACGGCATCGCGCATGCGACGGGCGAATACATCGCCTGCATCGATCCGGACGACTACGTGGACAGCGATTACATCGAATACCTGTACAGCCTCATTGAAAAGTACGGCACGCGCATGTCCATCTGCCAGCACATGACAGAATTCGACAACGGCTCTGTCAAGGATTACGGGAGCGAGGGCGACGAGTGCATGTCCATCGAGAAGTGTCTGGGACGCCTTCTCTATCACGACGTGATCGACACCTCCGCCTGGGCCAAGCTTTACCACAAGAGCCTGTTCGACACGGTCGCTTATCCCAAGGGCAAGATCTTTGAAGATATCGGCACGACCTATGCGCTGATCATGCAGTGCAGCGAAGGGATCGCCGTGGGCTACGCGTCCAAATATCACTACATGTACCACATGAATTCCATCGTCAACAGCGTCTTCAGCCCCAGAAAGCTCGATCTTCTGGAGATGACCGACAAGATGGGACACGCCGTCGTGAAGGCCTATCCGTCCCTCAAGCAGGCGGTGCTTCGAAGGCGCGTCTACGCGCGCTTCAGTACGCTCAACCAGATGCTGCGCACGGAAGGATATGATGTAGAGCGCGCGAGGATCATCCGCTTTATCCTGCACTACCGCAAGCAGATTCTCCAGGATCCCCTGGCTCCCAAGAGGGACAAGATCGCGATCGCACTCCTCAGCGTGCATTACGATCTCTATCGGGCGTTCTGGATCAGCTATCAAAATATGATTTTTAAGAAGAAGTAATGCCTGGGGCGTGTTTAGGACATGTCCGGGGCGTACAAATAAGAATGCTGAAAAGGGGCTTGCCGCAACCATTGCGGCAAGCCCCTTCTTTGTGTTGCTCTGTGCCCAAGTCACCGCAGCTGCTGCAGGATGTAGGGATCCTTGATCTTGTTGTCCTCGGCGAGGAGCAGGATTTTGGCAAGGATTTCTGCGGTCTTGGGGTCCTCATCGAGGAAAGGCAGGAAGATCTTGCCGCGCTGCTGGGAGTGCACCGGCACGATGTTGACCATGCCGCCGCTCTCCTTGTGGATGACGCCGCTGCCCAGCTGCACGTTGTAGTTCCCCATGGTTCCCTTGATGTAGGCGTGGGTGCCCTCGAACGTGACGTTGGTGAGCCCGAAGAGTTCCATGTTGAACGCGAAGATCACGCGGCGCATCTCGATGGTGGAGTGGCTGGTCTCGGGATCCACGCCGCCCACATGGGCCACGCTGACCGCGAGATCCACGTCCCGCATGACCTCGGAGTAGAGAATGTCCGGAATCTCGGACAAGTTCTTCTGCCGATAAGTCTTTCTGTCATAGAAGGAGACGTATTCCAGCGTCGGGCACTCGGTGTCCGCCGGTGAGAACCAGTCTGCCAGCGCATAGATGGTCGCCGAGATGTTCTGCTTGAAGAAGACCTTCTGCAGTCCCTCGTCGTAGTCGGCCACCCACCTGCGGCCGCGCAGCGCTGCGATTGTCTTCTTGGGCTGGATCTGATAGCCTGCGAACATTCTGGAGTCCTTGGCGTCCTTTTCTTCCTCCAGCTTTACATAGAATTCCCGGAAGACCTGCTTGAAGGGCTGGCGTGTGCCAGATTCCTTCTGCTTCTCGAAGAAGATTCTCTGGTATTTGGAGAGGAGGCCCAACTGGTACAGGGTGATCGGGTGCGCCACAAGGAGCTGTTTGTCCGCTGCCGGTTCTGTGCCGGCGCTTCCCAGTTCCTCCAGTGTGCCCACCAGAGGCTGTCCGCTTGCTGCGGGGTCCGAATCCGCCAGCCCCTGCTCTGCCTGTGCCTGGTCCGCCGCCGGATTCTGCTCCGCAGATGCCATCTCCGCCGCACCAACTTCAATGAACACCAACCGATTCAGAATGCCCGCCGTCACCGGGTTGACGCACAGATCGCGCAGTTCGCCGTAGCTGTAGGGATCCTCTTCCTCCATAGCCCGCTCGAACATGGCGACGCAGCGGGAGTACTGGTTCTTGAGCTTCGTCGCGAATTCCTTGATTTCCAGGAATGTCTCGTCTTTCTTGAGGGCGGCCGGCACGGATTTGACGGCCTTTCCTTTTTTGACCAGCAGCAGCTCCGACTTTCCGTCCGCATCCACCGCAATCCTGACTACATAGTTGCCAATCGTAATGCCGTCAAAATATGCCTGGTTGGACGTCACGAGCTCCGTCTCCATGGCCAGCGTCAGGCGCAGATCGTCGGCGTAACCCGCCGTAGTTGCCATGTTCTTGAGCGCGTACTGGACGCACTGTGCCTCGCTCTGCCTGCGCTGCGCGCCGAACTGCTTGCTCTCCTTGAGGAATTTCTGCAGGAATTCGTAGCGGTGCAGGGCGTCCTGCCGGTCCTTCATGGGGATCAGGCCGTAGCTCATGAGCAGGTCCTTGTTGCGCTTATCATTGATTATCTTCTCCAGCTCATCCCGGTCTACTTTGCCGGTCGCCGCGTCCGCGTATTTTCTCGCGCGGGTGTGCTTGCTGCCGTCCGCGATGTATTTGGCCGCCTTGTAGAGCTTTCCGAAGGTCTTCTC
>DJXE01000021.1:3542-6691 GCA_002449595.1 Lachnospiraceae bacterium UBA7012 | reverse complement strand
GGCGACGGCGTCATCGAAGTTCTTGCGACGAACGGCGATACGAGGCTCGGCGGCGATGACTTCGACCAGAGGATCATGAACTGGATGATCTCCGAGTTCAAGGCAAAAGAAGGCGTCGACCTCTCGAACGACAAGATGGCGCTGCAGAGACTGAAGGAAGCGGCGGAGAAGGCGAAGAAGGAACTCTCCAGCTCGACGACCACGAACATCAACCTGCCTTTCATCACCGCTACGGCGGAGGGCCCGAAGCACTTCGACATGGACCTGACGAGGGCGAAATTCGAGGAGCTGATCAGCGATCTGGTCGAGAAGACCGCGATCCCCGTGCAGAACGCGATGCGCGACGCCGGCCTGAACAACTCCGATATCAGCAAGGTCCTGCTGGTCGGCGGTTCCACGCGTGTTCCCTGCGTGCAGGATAAGGTGCAGCAGCTGACCGGCCACGAGCCGAGCAAGACCCTGAACCCGGATGAGTGCGTCGCGATCGGCGCCGCGATCCAGGGCGGCAAGCTCGCCGGCGACGCAGGTGCGGGCGACATCCTTCTGCTGGACGTCACGCCCCTGTCCCTGTCCATCGAGACGCTGGGCGGCGTAGCGACCAAGCTGATCGAGAGAAATACGACCATCCCGACCAAGAAGAGCCAGGTCTTCTCCACGGCGGCCGACAACCAGTCCGCAGTCGACATCAACGTCCTGCAGGGCGAGCGGCAGTTCGCGAGAGACAACAAGTCCCTCGGCCAGTTCCGTCTGGACGGCATCCCGCCGGCAATGAGAGGTGTACCGCAGATCGAGGTCACGTTCGATATCGATGCGAACGGCATCGTCACCGTCTCCGCGAAGGATCTGGGCACAGGCAAGGAACAGCACATCACGATCACCGGCGGCTCCAACATGTCGGATGAAGATATCGAGAAGGCCGTCAAGGAAGCGGCTGAGTACGAGGCGCAGGACAAGAAGCGCAAGGAAGCGATCGACGCGAGAAACGACGCGGATTCCTTCGTCTTCCAGACCGAGAAGGCCCTGAAGGAAGTCGGCGACAAGATCGACGCCGGCCAGAAGTCCGCAGTCGAGGCCGATATCGCGCAGCTGAAGGAAGTTCTCGAGCGCACGAAGGACCAGAGCGACATCAGCGACGCAGATATCGATGCGTTAAAGAGCGGCAGAGAGAAGCTCATGAACGACGCGCAGCAGCTGTTCGCGAAGATGTATGAGAACGTCCAGGGCGCGGCCGGCCAGGCAGGCCCCGACATGAGCGGCATGAACATGGGTAACATGGGCGGCATGAACATGGGCGGCTCCCAGCCCGGTCCGGATATGAATGCGGGGTCTTCATCTGATGATGTTGTGGATGGCGACTACAGAGAGATATAAAAGCAGTAAGGTTTTCGAGGACGTGCATTGATCCGGCTTAGATAAGCGGATGCATGACTTTGACAGCCGAACGGAACGAGTATAAGATATTGTTTCACCCGGCCATACAGCGCGGACGCCTCCGCGCCGTATGGCTCTCGGTGTGTTAAGGAACTGTAAGCGAATACGAAGGAAATTTCCTATGGCAGAACAGAAACGCGATTATTACGAAGTCCTCGGCCTGGAGCGGAACGCGACGGAAGAGGAGATCAAAAAGGCATATCGTGTGCTGGCGAAGAAGTATCACCCGGACATGAATCCCGGCGACAAGGACGCGGAGGCGAAGTTCAAAGAGGCTTCCGAGGCGTACGCCGTCCTCTCCGACGCGGAGAAGCGGCGCCAGTACGACCAGTTCGGACATGCCGCGTTTGACGGCGGCGCCGGCTTCGGCGGAGGCGGATTCGACTTCAACAGCGCGGACTTCGGCGATATTTTCGGCGACATCTTCGGCGACCTGTTCGGCGGCAGCAGGACGCGCCGGGGCGGCGCGCAGGCGGGCCCCATGAAGGGCGCGAACATCCGCACCAGCGTCCGCATCACCTTCCTCGAGGCAGTGTTTGGCTGCGAGAAGGAGCTGACGCTCGACCTGAAGGACCCGTGCCCGACCTGCGGCGGCAGCGGCGCAAAGCCCGGCACGAACCCGCAGATGTGCCCCAAGTGCGGCGGCAAGGGCCAGGTCGTGTTCACGCAGCAGTCCTTCTTCGGCATGATGCGGAACGTGCAGACCTGCCCGGACTGCCAGGGCACCGGTCAGGTCATCAAGGACAAGTGCCCGGACTGCGGCGGCAGCGGCTACAAGACGAGCCGGAAGAAGATCCAGGTCTCGATCCCGGCCGGCATCGACAGCGGGCAGAGCGTGCGGATCCGCGAGAAGGGCGAACCTGGCAGCGGCGGCGGCCCGCGCGGCGACCTTCTGGTGGAGGTCATCGTATCGCCCCATCCGTCCTTCGCGAGACAGGACTACGACATCTTCTCTGAGGTCAAGATGTCCTACGCGGTCGCGGCGCTCGGCGGCTCCGTGATCATCGACACGGTCGACGGCAAGGTGGTGTACGACGTCAAGGCGGGCACGCCGACGAACACGCGCGTGCGCCTGAAGGGAAAAGGCGTACCGACGCTGCGCAACAAGAACATTCGCGGCGACCAGTATGTGACGCTCGTCATCGAGACGCCGACGAAGCTCAGCAAGGAAGCGAAGGAACTGTTAAAGCAGTTCGACGCGGCGACGGGCGGCAGCCTCGACGCGGCTTCCCGCGCGGAGAAGGGCAGCAAGCCGAAGGAAGAGAAAAAGAAGAAATTCTGGAAATCATGAGAGGAGGCGCGCACCGCTTTTCCCGGCGGAAGGCGCGGTGATCAGACTGTATGAAGTGGTACCGGTTTCGGGTCAGAACGTTAACGGCGGCGGAGGACATCCTCGTCGCGGCCATGCAGGATATCGGCCTTTACGGGGCGGAGATCTCGGATCACGTCCCGCTGACGGCGGCGGAGAAGGAGCAGATGTTTGTGGACATCCTGCCCGACGCACAGCCGGATGACGGCTCCGCGGTCGTGTCTTTCTTCGTGGAGCAGGCGGAGGACGGATCCGTGGAGATCGATGGGGAAAAGCTTTTCCCTGAAGAAGTAAAGAGCAGGATGGAGCAGGTGATCAGCGACCTGAAGCAGTACTCCGACGTGATCGGTGAGGGAACCGTGACCGTGGAGGAGACGGAGGACGTCGACTGGATCAACAACTGGAAGCA
>DJXE01000021.1:0-3443 GCA_002449595.1 Lachnospiraceae bacterium UBA7012 | reverse complement strand
TTCCACCAGTTCTGGATCGACGACATCCTCGTGATCCCGTCCTGGGAGAAGGCGGAGACGGAAGATAAGGAGCCGCTCCTGGTGTTTCACATCGATCCCGGCACGGCGTTCGGCACCGGCATGCACGAGACGACGCAGCTCTGCATCCGGCAGATCCGGAATTATCTCACGCCGGAGACAAAGCTCCTCGACATCGGCACCGGGAGCGGGATCCTCTCGATCCTCGCGCTGAAGCTCGGCGCGAAGGAGGCGGTCGGCACGGATCTCGATCCGAACACGGAGCCGGCGATCCAGGACAACCTCGCGCAGAACGGCGTGGATCCGGCTGGGTTTACGCTTTTCCTCGGGAACCTGATCGATGACCGCAGCGTGCAGGACGCGGTGGGCTATGAGAAATATGACATCGTCGCGGCGAACATCCTGCCGGACGTGCTCATTCCGCTGACGCCGGCGGCCGTCGCCGCCATGAAGCCCGGTGCGGTGTACATCACGTCCGGGATCCTCGCGGGACGTGAGGAGAGCGTGGCGGAGGCGATGCGCGCGCAGGGTCTTGAGATCGTGTCGGTCACGGCGCAGGGCGAGTGGCGCTGCGTGACAGGAAGGAAGCCCTGAGAAATGCTGCAGATCTTCGTGGATCCCTCGGCCAGGCAGGGGGACCTGCTGACTGTGCAGGGAAGTGAATACAACCACATCCGGAACGTCCTGCGCATGAAGCCGGGCGAGGAAGTCAGCGTCCGCTTTGCGGAGGATCCGGATGAATACCGCTACGGGATCGAGTCCTTTTCGGAGGACGCGGTCCTGCTTCGTCTGCGCTTCGTAAAGAGCGCGGATGCGGAGCTGCCCGTGCGGGTGTACCTGTTCCAGGGGCTCCCGAAGTCGGATAAAATGGAACTCATCGTGCAGAAGGCGGTGGAGCTCGGCGCCTGCCGGATCATTCCGGTGGAGACGTCGAGATCTGTTGTGAAGCTGGATGAGAAGCGCGCGGAGAAGAAGGCGGCGAGATGGCAGACGATCGCGGAGAGCGCGGCGTCGCAGTCGCACCGCGGGGCGCTGCCGCAGGTAATGCCGGTCATGAGCTTTAAAGAAGCGCTGGAACTGGCGAAGAAGGAGTGCGGCGTGCGGCTGATCCCGTACGAACTGCAGGAGCCCGGGAAGACGAGAGGCATTCTGGACCAGATCAAACCGGGCGACAGCGTCGCGGTCTTCATCGGGCCGGAGGGCGGATTCGAGCCGGGAGAGGTGGAGGCGGCGAAGGAAGCCGGCTTCGTCCCGATCTCGCTGGGGCGCAGGATCCTGCGCACGGAGACCGCGGGACTTGCATTCCTCAGTTTTATGATATACTGTCTTGAGCTGTGATAAGCGGGACAGAATTTTTTCACTGAACGGAATACATATATATGAAAGAGATCTACCTGGATAACTCCGCGACGACCCGGGTCTTCCCGGAGGCCGCGGACCTCATGCACAGGATCTATACGGAGGAATACGGCAATCCTTCCAGCATGCACCACAAGGGCGTGGAGGCGGAGCGCCGGATCACGGAGGCGAAGCAGACGCTCGCGGACATCCTGAAGGTTGACCGCAAGTGCCTTTATTTTACTTCCTGCGGCTCCGAGTCGGACAACCTCGCGATCATCGGCTGCGCGCTCGCCGCGGAGCGGGAGGGCAAGCACCTGATCACGACGGCGATCGAGCACCCGGGCGTCCTTGAAGCGATGCGGCATCTGGAGTCGCTCGGATTTGAGGTGACGTACCTGCCCGTGGACCGGGACGGCCTCGTCACGCCGCAGCAGGTGGCGGACGCTGTCCGAAGCGACACGGTGCTCGTCTCGATCATGCACACGAACAACGAGATCGGTGCGCTGGAGCCGATTGCAGAGATCGGCGAGGCGATCAAAAAGAAGAATCCGAAGACGCTGTTCCACGTGGACGCGGTGCAGGGATTCGGCAAGGCGAGGATCCTGCCGACCAGAATGCACATCGATCTGCTCGCGGCGAGCGGCCACAAGATCCACGCGCCGAAGGGCGTGGGACTCCTGTACGTCGCGCCGGGCGTGAAGATCCGGAACCTGATCTACGGCGGCGGGCAGCAGGGCGGCCTGCGGTCCGGCACGGAGAATGTGGCGGGAATCGCGGCGATGGCGCTCAGCGCGAAGATGCTTTACGGCAGCCTGGACGAGGATCTGGAGCGGCTATATAGCCTGAAGGAGCGGCTGATCCGCGGCGCGCTGGAGATCCCGGACGTCACGGTCAACGGCAGGACGGGAAAAGAGAGTGCCCCGCACATCGTGAGCCTCTCCGTGCGCGGCGTGAGGGCGGAAGTGCTCCTGCACGCGCTCGAGGACAAGGGCGTCTACGTCTCGGCGGGCAGCGCCTGCTCGACCAACCACCCGCATCCTTCGGACACGCTGACCGCGATCGGCATCGACAAGGACCTCATCACGAGCACGATCCGGCTGAGCATGTCGGTGATGACGACGGAAGAGGAGATCGATGCAGCCGTCGAAGCACTGAAAGAGATCATTCCGTTCCTAAGAAGATACACGAGACACTGAGCCGCGTGAGGGCGACCGATTGCAGCGTCACCGCGGCCTCCGGCAGACCGGAAGAAAGAACACAGGACCATGAAATACCAGTCATTTCTGATCAAATATGCCGAGATCGGCATCAAAGGGAAAAACAGGAACACGTTCGAAGACGCGCTGGTGCGGCAGATGAAGATCTCGCTGAAGCGCTGTGAGGGGAAATTCACAATTTCCAAGTCCTCCGGCCGGATCTTTGTCGACGCGCACGGCGAGTACGATTTTGACGAAGTGATCGACGCGCTCTCCCACGTCTTCGGCATCGCGGGCATCTGCCCGATGCGGATCCTGCAGGAGATCCCGCCGCAGGAGCTGAAGGAAGAAGTCGTGAACTTCCTCCGGGACGAGTATCCGGAAGGGAAGCACACCTTCAAGATGCACGTGAGAAGGCTCGACAAGCGCTATCCGTTCGACTCGATGGAGCTGAACGCGATGCTGGGCGAGGCTGTTCTGGAGGCGGAGCCGGAACGCTTTTCCGTGGATGTGCACGAACCGGAGATCATGATGACGGTCGAGATCCGCGAGCGCATCTATATGTACTCGCACATCCTGCCCGGCCCCGGCGGCCTGCCGGTCGGCAGCGGCGGCAAGGCGATGCTGTGCCTCTCCGGCGGCATCGATTCCCCGGTCGCGGGCTACATGATCTCGAAGCGCGGCATCCGGCTGGACGCGGTCTACTTCAACGCGCCGCCTTACACGAGCGAGCGGGCGCTGCAGAAGGTCATCGATCTCGCGAAGATCGTCTCCTCCTACGCCGGCCCGATCTATCTCCACAACATCAACTTCACGAAGATCCAGCTCACGATCTACGAGAAGTGCCCGCACGAGGAGCTGACGATCATCATGCGCCGCTATATGATG
>DJXE01000102.1:6128-11231 GCA_002449595.1 Lachnospiraceae bacterium UBA7012 | reverse complement strand
GATTCGCCCTCGATGCCCTCGAAGCAGAAGTTCACGTTGCCGGGCAGCCGGTGTACGGCGTCCCCGTTCAGGGCGGAGTGCGGGATCTCCGAGAGTCCCGCGATCAGGCGGTCTCTCGCCGCGCTCATGCGCGCCGCGTTCTCCTGCATCTTTCCTGCTGTCTCCTTGAGCGCGGCCGCCATTCCGACGATTGCGGCCACGTTCTCGGTGCCGGCCCGCTTCCCGCGTTCCTGTGCTCCGCCTTCGATTAAGTTGGTCAGGCGGACTCCCCTTTTCGCATACAAAAAGCCGATTCCCTTCGGTCCGTGGAACTTGTGCGCCGAAGAGGAAAGCATGTCGATATTGTCCTCGTGCACGTTGATCGGCACGTGGCCCACGGCCTGCACCGCGTCCGTGTGGAACAGCACGCCGCGCCTGCGGCAGATCGCGCCGATCTCGCGGATGGGCTGGATCGTCCCGATCTCATTGTTCGCGAACATGATCGTGACGAGGCAGGTGTCCTCCCGAATCGCGTTCTCCACCTCTTCCGGCCGGACGAGGCCGTCCTCGTGGACGTCCAGGAGCGTGACCTCGAAGCCCTCGCTCTCCAGCCTCTTCAGCGTGTGGAGCACGGCATGATGCTCGAACGCGGTCGAGATGATGTGCGTCTTTCCCGCTTTTCTTCCGAGTTCCGCCGCCGAGCGGATCGCCTGGTTGTCCGCCTCGCTCCCTCCTGAAGTAAAAATGATCTCCCCCGGATCCGCGCCGATGACGGCCGCAATGTCCGCCCGCGCCTCCTCGAGGATCTCCTTCGCTCTCTGCCCGATCGAATACAGGCTTGACGGATTGCCGTACTGCTCCTCCATACAGAGCAGCATGGCGTCGATCGCCGCGCGGCTCATCTTCGTGGTCGCGGCGTTGTCCGCATAGATCGTCATAGCTGCTGCGCACCTCCTGTCCTGTTTTGTGATGGCGGCTTTTTTCGTGTGATTTTGTCCGATAAATGCCGTCGTCTAACTATACTTCTTAAATCATACTAAGTCAATAGGGTTTATAGGAAAGTGGTGTCCCTCACGCCTGTCATGTTATGATGAAAAAGACGATTTCCAGACATTCGCCGTACCTCGGAGAGATGATATGAAAGACCGCATCGAACGTTTTGATATGGCAAAGCCGCCCGTCCCGTGCCGCTGGTACCTGCGGCCGCTTCTGTGGCTCCTGTGCTTCCCCGCCCTCCTCATGCACCGCACGAAGATCACAAAGATCGGCATGAAAGGGCTGAAGGGACCCTATCTTCTGCTCGGCAACCACAACGCCTTCTATGACATGAAGGTGTCGATCGCCGCCTGCTTCCCCCGCGTCCCGAACTATATCGTCGCGATCGACGGCTACATCGGCCGGGAGTGGGTCCTGCGCGCGATCGGCGGGATCTGCAAGCGCAAATTCACGAACGATCCCTCGCTGATCCGCCAGCTTCGCACCGTCGTGAAGCAGGGCGGCGTGATCGGCCTTTATCCGGAAGCCCGCTATTCCCTGTGCGGCACGACAGCGCCGCTTCCGGAATCGCTCGGCAAGGTTTGCAAGTTTCTGAAGGTGCCGGTCGTCGTCCTCCTCTGTCACGGGCACCACGTCAACCACCCGTTCTGGAACACGAGACGGGAACGCAAGGTGCGGCCGACCGAGGCGACCATGAAGCTGCTCTTTACGCCCTCCGACCTGGAAGAGCTCTCCCCCTCCGAGATCAACGATCGTCTCGTCGAGGAGTTTCAGTACGACGATTTCCGCTGGCAGAAGGAACACCTGGTTCCCGTGGACGACCCGGAACGGGCGGTCGGCCTCGAAAAGATCCTCTACCAGTGCCCGCACTGCGGCACGGAGTTCCGCATGCGCTCAGCCGGCACAAGACTGACGTGCGATGCCTGCGGCAGCGCCTGGGAGATGGACCGGTACGGGCAGCTGGATGAGATCAGTGGAGCTGAGCACGGGGCTGATTCTGCTCTCCCCAGGCACTTCACCCACATCCCGGACTGGTACGAGTGGGAGCGGGAAAACGTCCGCCGCGAAGTGCGGGACGGCACATACTCCTCCGGCGAGCTGCCGGTCCACGTCGACTCCCTGCCGAACGCGAAGCGCTATCTCCGCCTCGGCAGTGGCACGATGACTCACGACATGGACGGCTTCCATGTCCGTGTGACCCCGGATCCCGACGTATTCCGCGCCGCCTACGGGGAAGGCTCCAATTATTCCGGCATCGAGCTGCGGGATGGGGAGCTCGTCATGGAAAAGCCCGTTCCCTCCCTCTACTCCTGTCACGTGGAGTATGAGTATCTCTTCAAACACGGGGACTGTGTGGACCTGAACACGCTGACGGACACGTGGTACACGTATCCCGAGACACAGGATCACGGCGGAAAGCCCTTTTCCGTGACCAAGATGGCGATCGCGACCGAAGAGCTGTACTACCTCTACCGCGAAAAAATCGGCAAGCCCTGTCCGAGAGGGCTTGCCTGATCTGAAAGATTCATATCTTCATATCCACCCACTTGCCCTGACGGAAGCGCCGCCGCATCAGCAGGAAGCGCGTCCCCTGGTCCGAGAGAACGCCGAGCCAGACACCGGCGAGTCCCATCGGGAAGACCAGGACGAGCAGGACCGTGACGAGCGTCCGGATCGTCGTCACGCTGATCAGCGCTGCGATGAGGACGTATTTCACGTCGCCCGCCGCGCGAAGGCAGCCCGAGTAGATGACTTGCGAGATCTGGAGCAGAACGACCACCATGGTGAATCTGGAGATCATCACGCCCATCTCAATGATGTGCGGCTCGTCGAAGTAGAGCCCGTAGAACCATTTCCCGAAGAAGAAAAGCAGTGCCGCCAGAATCACGGAAATCGCAAAGCCGATGTGCTGGCAGATCGCGCCGTAGTCCTTTGCTCTCTGCTTTAATCCCGCGCCGAGCGCCTCGCCCGACAGCGCGATCGCTGCGACCTGCATGCCGTCCGCAAAGGAAAAGCCGAGGCCCAGGATGTTCATGCCGACGTTGTGCGCCGCGAACTCGTCCGTCCCGAGGCGCGCCGCGAGCAGCGCTGTCGCCAGGAACCCGACGCGCATTGCGATGTTCTCGGTCGCCGTATTGACGGCGATCCTGCCGATCGAGCCGAAGGCCTGCCGCGTGCTGCGGATCTTCTCCTTCAGGATCGTGGGGATCTTCACGTAGCTGTTCGGGTTGTACAGGGAACGGACCGCCATGACCGCAGCGACGACCGTTCCAAGCACCGTCGCGATCGCCGCGCCGCGGATCCCGAGTGCCGGGAATCCGAAGTGCCCGCCGATCAGAAGATAGTTGAAAATGATATTGACGACGCTCGACGTGATGTTCGTCGTCATGGAGATCGTCGTGTTGCCGCTGCCGCGCTGCACCGCGTTGATCACCATCGTGAGCACGTTGAAGAACATGCCTCCCATGATGATCCGGAAGTACACGACCGCCGCCTCATGCGTGTCCGCGTTGCTGCCGGCGAGGCGGATAATAAAAGGCGCACCCGCGACGAACAGGACCGTCACGATCAGGCACAGGACCAGCGTGATCAGAAGCGCCGTCAGCAGCACTTCGTTCGCGCTCCTGCGGTTCTTCTCTCCCTTTCTCCTCGCCACCAGCGCCGACACCGCGACGTTGACGCCAAAGAACGGCGTCAGGCCGATAAACTTCGGCTGCGTGGTCAGTCCGACCGCCGCCACGGCGTAGCTGCCGAGCGTCGCGACCATCATCGTGTCGATCATGCCCGCCAGCGTGACAAAGAAGCTCTCCATCATCGCCGGCCACGCGACCTTCAGCGCGGTCCGCACCATCTGCTGTCTCGTCAGTTCATTCTCTGCCACGTCTGCTCCCCTGTCTCTTTCTTCGCCGTGATCCGGCGGATAAGTCTTTTCCATGTTTGTAATCTGAGTGCAAAAACCATTCTACACCATTATCCTGCTCAGCGTAACCGCCTGTTTTTGTTGCCTATATATCGCTGCAGCGATACGGAACCGGCTCCGGTCTCTGAGAGCATTCTCTTAAGAAAAGGTTTACGACAAAGCAGCCGGGTGCGTGATCGCACCCGGCCGCTGTCATCTTCTGTATTCCTGCCGCAGCCTCAGTTCAGATTGCTGCCGTAAAGCTTTTCTCCCGCCTCTTCCGCTGAGGTGAACGGTCCCGGCAGAATGCCGAGCGCGCGCCGCGCGCCGAAATAGTCGCGGTCGAAGACGATCGCCGTGCCGTCCGGATTCTCGAACCGCTGGTCCGGCTCAAACGCGTTGCCGAGCACGTCCGAATCCACCATGTCAGCGGTGAAGCCGGCGAGGTGCTCGTAGACGTTGGTGTCCAGATACCAGCCGTCCGCCGTCTCCTCCAGGTCCACGCGCACGTCGCTGTCCGCGTCGACGAGGTTGTCCGTCTCCTTTTTCCAAGGCTTTGCGCCATCGAAATAGACGTTGCCCGCAGCCCAGACCGGAAGGTGTGAGAAGTGGAACGGCTCCAGCTTCTTCATGCCGGGGATCTCCTCGTCCATGTCGAAGTTCACGATCCACTCGTCGTAGGTCGGGTACTCGTCGAAGCACCATGTGCCCGCGAGACGGTTCTCAACCTCCGGATGGCCGTCGCTGTCGTTGTCGATGTGGAAGTCATCCGACGGATGCTTCTGCACGAAAATATTGTTGTAGAACCGGTCGTCGCCGTGCAGAAAGGTCATCATGCCCATGACCTCCGTGCGGTGCGGCATATGGTACGGCGTGTAGCGGTCGCCGGTGCCGTCGCCGACCTTGGTCAGCGCGCCGCAGATCAGGTTGTGCACCATCGCGACGCCCTGGGTCGCGAACCTGAGGCTCACGTCCGAGAGCAGGATGTTGTTGTCGATCAGGGTCGGCCCGTGGCTGACCTCGACGAAGAGATCCTGCGACGGCATGCCGCCCGCCAGGTGCTTCGCGAACGCCGGCCGCTGGTTGTCGTGGAACAGGTTCTGCGTGATGCGCGTGCCCTGTGCCTCCCAGTCGCACCAGATGCCCATCGTGCTGTGGTGGATGTGGTTCCTGCGTATGATGACGTCGATCGCCGCGTGCATCTTGATGCCCGCGATCTCGGCGCCGCC
>DJXE01000102.1:0-6031 GCA_002449595.1 Lachnospiraceae bacterium UBA7012 | reverse complement strand
GTTGATGTGGTGGATGTGGTTGTCCTCGATGACGCTGAAGACGCCGCCCATTCTGCCGATGATGCCGCCCTGCTCGCAGTGATGGATCTCATTGCGCCGGACGATATGGCTGCCGATATTCTCCTTCAGCCAGCCGTGGTACTGGCCGCGGCAGACGGCGTCGCGCTCCATCTGCGTCGGGCTCTTCACATGCTTCGTCGTGAAAAAGTGATCGTTCTCCGGATCCAGATATTTGCCAAGGCCGATGCCTGCGCACTTGCTGCCCCAGATCTCGCAGTCCTCGATGATCCAGCCCTTCGACCAGTGCGGGCCGACCATGCAGTCCTGGTAGGCTGCCGGCGGCGCCCAGGTCGTCGCTGCCTTGTTGATGTTGAATCCCTGCACAGTGATATAGCCCCTGCCGGTCTTAGACGGCATGAAGCACTCCCTGCGCACGTTGATCTCGACCTTCTCCTTCGTGGGATCCGCCCCGCCGAAGTTCGCGTAGATCACGGTCTCGTTCGTCTCCGCGTCCTGCTCGGTGTACCACTTGCGCTTCGACGCCTCCGGGTTCCAGGAGCACTCGTAGACTTCGCCCGCGATGCAGGCAGCCAGGTCGGAGACCTCGTAGAGCGCCTCGTCGTTCAGCCACACGCAGCCGGTGTGCTTGTCGCGCTTCGCGAAGTACCAGTCGCCGAAGACCCAGGTCTTGTACGGGTTGTACCCGCCGAAGATCCCGTTCTTCACTCTCGTGACCCAGACGTTTCCCTCAACGTGCGTCCAGTCCGTCACGATCTCCGCGCCGGTGATGACCGCGCCGAGATGCTCCTCGCTCCGGTAGACGATGCGCGCGTCCTCCGTACCTCCGTTCACCGGATCGACGTATTCGCGGTAGACGCCCGGCGCGACCACGACTTCGTCACCCGGCTTCGCGATCTTCGCTGCGTCATTAATGCTGCGAAAAGGTCTTTCCTTCGTGCCGTCGCCGTCCCTGCCGGCGTTAATGTTGACATAGATGGTCATTCCCGTTATCTCCTCCTTTACTCTGACTTCGGTTCCATCCGGTCCGGCCTGCATCCGCCTGCCGGACAAGGTTGATCTGTTTTCTGGTTTATCTTCTGTGGATCACGGACGCATCCATCTTCGAGAGATCCGTGCAACCCGTGTAGGCCATCGCCTTCGCGAGCTCGTCGCGCGCCTTCATCAGGTAGTCGCGCACGCCGTGCTCCTGGTCATTCTTGAAAGCGGTCATCAGCGGCCTGCCGATGCAGACGCCCTTGGCACCCAGGCAGAGCGCTTTGAACGCGTCCATGCCGGTCTGGATCATGCAGTCGACGAACAGCGGGACTTCTCCCTTCGTCAGCTTCGCGATCTCCGGCAGCGCCATGAGCGGCGGGATCGCATATTCAATGCGGTTGTTGTGGTGCGAAAGAACCATGCCCTTCGCGCCGGCGTTCATCACTTCGTCCGCGTCATAGCAGCTGAGCACGCCCTTGATGATCACCGGGAGCTTCACTGCTTCGCAGATCTCGCGGAGTTCCGCCGTGGTCAGAGCCTTCAGCGGATTGCCTTCGCACGGATCCCACGTTCCGTCATCGTTGAACGGGTGGTCGATATCGATGCCCACCGCCAGAAGTCCCAGCTTCTGCGCGTGCTCCATCTTCCTGAGAATGATGTCACGGTCGCCGTAAGGCTTGATGATCTCGATCATCTTTGCGCCGGTCGACGCAAGCCGCTCGATCTCTTCCTCTTCCGACATACCGTACCAGAGGACGCAGTCCGCATCCTTTGCACCCTGCGCCACGCCCATCGCCATGCCGGGCGCGCCGAAGTGGTCCAGATGCGAGAGCGCCGCCGTCATGATGGGGGAGGCGAACTTCTCTCCATATAACTCAAATTCGGTGTTCGGGAGCGTCGAATTCATATACCTCGTCTCGATGAGGAGCGAATCCAGATACTCTCTGCTGATCGTATTGGAATTGCCTGTCTGTGCCATGCTGTCCTCCTTCAGTCAAGTAATTTACAGAAGCGGCAGGACGAGCCTGCTGCCCTCTCCCGCACAAATCGTCTGGTGCGCCACCCTCGTCTTCTCCTGGTCCGCCCAGATGCCCGCGTAATTGCTGTGCGCCGCGTACTGCGGGAAATCGGACGACGAGATATCGAGCCGGATCCGGCTGCCGGGCTGCAGCGTCCATACAATGTCCCAGAAATCGACCGTGACCTGCACGGCGTCCCCGGGGTGGTACTCCGCTCCTTCCGGAAGATCCGCCGCGATCGTCGTGATGCCGCTGCGGATATTATAAGCTTTTCCGTCGGGGAACACCTCGCAGAGTTTCGCGGAAAACGCGGTGTCATCCACGTCCGTCTTCACGGTGAGATGCACCTTGATGCCGCCGGCGATCCTTTTCTCTTCCGTAAGAGGCTCGCTGAGAAAGCTGACGACGTCCGGGCGGTAGTCCGGCGCCGGCTGCAGAAGGCTGCCCGCCTCTTCCATCATCGTGAAGCAGCTCTCCGCGCCGTGGCTGGGGCAGGGATCTTCAGGATCATAGTCAAAGGATACTTCGCCCGCCCTCGCGGCTGTCTCTTCCTTCGATTCGGTGAGGCCTTTGTCCGCGGTGAGGCAGTACACTGCCTCCTCCTTCTTCGGGACCGGCCAGTCTTCCAGTTCCTGCCAGCGGTCCTCCCGCATCACATACGCGCGGATCCGCTTCTCCGGGAGCTTCTTTTCCTTCAGGAGCAGGTCGAACCACTCCAGAAGGCGCTTCACGTCGCCGTTCTCAAGGTTGTGCTGTTCTCCCCAGTCGATGCACTCCTCCGACGAGTGGTTCCAGCAGCCGATATCCATCCAGCTGTGCTTCTTCGTCTCGGCATTCAGCGCCTGATACGTGTTCATCGCGCTGCCGAAGTGGTGGTCATACCAGGCGTCGATGAGGAAGATCGGGACCTTCGTCTTCGAGGGGATCTCCGCGAGCTGCTTCCACCAGCCGTGCTGCCAGTACGGATCCGACCTGTTCACGGAATGGATGTAATCCTGGTACCAGTCGAGCTTTCCGCCCCAGAGGGCCTCGTCGACCTTCACGTGCGGCCGGTACCTGCAGCTCTCCAGGTAATCCGCCGTGACCGGATGGCCCGCGTTCGACATGCTCCAGCCCGTCAGGATGTCGTGGCGGAACAGCCTTTTCTCATATGCTGATTTGAAGCGGTCCGTCCCGTAGACCGTCAGCATCATTCCCTTCACCTTTTCCGGGACCGCGTCCGCGATGGCCCAGCCGGTCAGCGCGAGGTAGCTCGCCCCGAAATAGCCGATGCTCTCGCACCAGTCCTGCGCGTTCAGCCACTCGAGCGTCGTCAGGCCGTCCGCCCGTTCATTGACGTTAGGATACCACTCGCCCTCGCTCTGTCCCGTGCCGCGGCACACCTGCAGAATGTAGCCGTAGCCGCGCTTTGCCAGCTCCTCGCCGTATACCTCGTAGATCTCCATCTGGTGCGGGTAGCAGCTTCTCTGAATCAGCACGGGATACGCGCTTTTCCCCTCCGGCCTGTAGATCCGCATGTACAGCCGGATGCCGTCCGCCATCGGGAGATACGTCTCCTCCATGGAAAACCCGCAGGGCTCTCCCGTGATGCCGCAGTCATCAAACTGTTTCCTGACACGCAGCGCTTCTTCCCGGTTCTTCCGGGCTCGTTCCGCTTCCTGCGCGGCCAGTTTCTCCTGATCGGTCATATTATATTGATCCTCCGTGTCCGAAATTTGTAAACTCTATATCTTTATTGAGTATAACAGATTCCGAACGGCGAAACGGGGTAGATCAGGATCGCATCGGAAAGATTTTTTATACGAAAAACAGCATATCGCTCAAAAAAGAAACGCCGGAGCCCGGAAGCTCCGACGCATTGATCTCACTGGTTCCGCAGGACATCCCGCCAGTCAGAAACCCTGACCGGAATCATTCTCAAACCGGCCTGCGGTGCTCATACACTGACATATCCACGACGTTGGGCGTGATGCCGCCGGTGCAGATGGTCACGCAGTTCTGCGCGGTCATCATCATCATGCGGGCCTTCGCCTCCTTCGCGAGCGCCGCGGAGTGCGGCGTGCCGATGAAGTTCTTTGCCGCAAGGAGCGGCTGGTCCTCGGTCACAGGCTCTGTCGTGAAGACATCCGCCGCCGCGCCGGCGATCAGGTCCGCGTTCAGCGCGTCCGCGAGCGCCTGCTCATCCACAATGCCGCCGCGGCTGTTGTTGATGAGATACGCCGTCTTTTTCATGCAGGCCAGCTCTTCTTTGCCGATCAGCCCTCTGGTGGAGGGATTCAGAGGCACGTGGACCGACACGAAGTCGCTGTCCGCGAGGAGCTTCTCCATGTCATCA
This sequence comes from Lachnospiraceae bacterium UBA7012, assembly GCA_002449595.1. GTDB lineage: Bacteria > Bacillota > Clostridia > Lachnospirales > Lachnospiraceae > CAG-791. The sequence continues at coordinate 1,681 of DJXE01000102.1, read as the reverse complement.
TAGTAGATGCAGCCCGCCGACTCGACCTCTTCCTTCTTCTGCGCCGCAGGATAATCTCCTGTCTGAAATCCGAGCGTCTGCATGCCAAGTGCCTCGCAGAGTCTCGCCAGGATCCTGCCGATCCCGCCGACACCGATGATGCCGACCTTCTTTCCGCCGAGCTCAAACGACCTGCCGGCATCGCGCACCGCCCAGTTGCCGTTGTGGAATCCCTCGTCCGCATTCTTCAGGTCCTTCGCAAAAGCCAGGATCATCGCGAGCGTATGCTCCGCGACGGCCTGCGCGTTCGAGCCTTTCGCAATCGCACAGGCAATGCCGAGCTCCGTCGCATGCGCGACGTCCATATTGTCATAACCGATTCCATTGTGCGCGACGACCTTCAGCTTCGGGCACTGGTCCATCACGTCCGCGCGGCACTCGCCGCTGCGAATAATAAGCGCGTCCGCATCCTTCAGCTCGTCGACATATGACGGCACGTCCGCGGAGTCCGCGATCCACACTGTCACGTCATTATCCTTCAGATACTGCATCGCCGCGTCGTCAAGCGTGTGCGTCAACACAAACTTCATGTATAATTCCTTTCCGTATAAGCCACGGACACATACTGCGCCGGGCCCGCCTTTCGGCTGCAAACTGCGCTCGTCACGTCACTAAGCTCGTGAGGGACCTCGCTAAGTGACGACGGCTTGTAAAGCACCCGGCGCAGTACGAGTCCGTGGCGTTCCGGCCGAGCAGACTGTCCTCGTCAAACCATTACGCACGCAGAAGACTCCGCTAAGCGGCTGCGACAGGTGTCCTGCACCAGCGAGCGCTGCATGTGCACGTAGGGTATTTGCGGCCCGCCGGTACTTAGCGAGGTCCTTTCGAGCTTAGTACCGTTGCGAGGCAAGCTTATAGCGGAAGCGTGCCCGACGTGCACATGCAGCGCTTGAGCAGGTGCAGGCTAATCTCTTTTACTTGTTGATTGCAGCTTGCTCCTTCGGGATGCGGTCGCCGTTCTCATTCACGTACCAGATGGCAATGCCGGTGAACGCAAAGAGGATTGCGAACAGGGGCGCCAGGAAGCTGAGGAACAGGTACGGGATGTATTCCGCGTAGGTGACGCTCAGGGCGCCGCAGAAGTAGATCGCGTTGGTGTGCCACGGCATCAGTGCGCCGCCGAGCGTGCCGCAGTCTTCCATCGTTCTGGAGAGGACTTCGGGCGCAACTCCTTTTTCTTTGTAGATCGGGTTCATGAGCTTGCCGGTCAGGACGTGCGACATGGACTGCGTGCAGCCGATCGCGCTCGAGACGTAGGAGACGAGCATCGTGCTGAAGATGAGGCCCGGCACATTTTTGATCTTCTGGACGAAGAGGCCGAGGAAGTTGTTCAGGATGCCCATGCGGTCAAGCATGCCGCCCATGCCCATCGCGAAGATCATGATGCATAGGATGCTGTACATGCTGGCGATACCGCCTCGGTTCAGGAGCTTGTCGACGAGGAGGATGCCGGAGTCGATGGTGTAGCCGGAAAGCATCGCGGTCATCACATCCTTGAAGGAGGAGCCCTGTGTGATCATTGCAGTGAGGCCGCCGACAACTGCGCCGATCATGATGGTCGGGAATGCGGGCACCTTGAAAAGCAGCATCACGATGACGAGGATCACTGGGATCAGTGTCAGGAAGCTGAGGTTGAAGTTCG
>DJXE01000091.1:11994-12179 GCA_002449595.1 Lachnospiraceae bacterium UBA7012 | reverse complement strand
CCGCACGGCTCCTTCTTCCACGCGACCGGCGGCGCCGTCGGTCTCTCGATCGGGGACCGCATGAAGCTGATCCCGATGGAGGCGTTGATAGGCCTGACAAGCACGATCGTCAGTGTCATGCTTTTCCTGATCTTCTGACCGACACAGGTGCATTTTTTGAGGCCTGCCGCACAGATTGTGCGGCA
>DJXE01000091.1:0-11813 GCA_002449595.1 Lachnospiraceae bacterium UBA7012 | reverse complement strand
TACATGCCGTGCGCATGGCGGCTAGAACAGATGATAGAACAGGCAGATGCTTACCCAGGCAGAGATCACACCGATCAGGCCGACCGTTCCGCCGATCCGGAAGTAGTCCTTGAAGCGGTAGCCGGCGACCTGGACCATCGTGATGGTCGTCGTCGCGACAGGTGTCGCCATCGCGAGAGAGGCGCCGATCGCGCAGGCAATCGCCACGGGGATCGGATCGATTCCGTAATGCAGGGCCAGCGGGACAGCAATCGCCGCCAGCATGGAGACGAGGGACCCGTTGCTCATGAACTGGCTGAGCAGCCAGCCGGTCATAAGGAACATCAGCACCATAATGCTTCCGTTTCCGAGATGGTCGCCGAAGGCGGCCATCAGCTTTTCAATCACCAGCTCGCCGGCGCCGCTCGCGACAAAGCCGTTCGCCATGGACAGCGCCGCGCCGAGCACGATCAGGGCATTCCAAGACTTGTTATTCGCATCGGATTCCTTCAAGGGATCGCTCAGCAGCCAGGAGACCGCGGAGATCCTCGCGAGAGCGGCGAAGGAAGTTAACGGGAGGGGGTGTGAGCACCCTCTCCCGTTTTGCATACACTTATGATCTACTGAACCTGGCGGGAATGATCTGCTGATCCTGCCGGAAAACCTCCAGGCTCGCGAGACCGCCGCCGGATCACCTCGCGTTCATCAGCAGGCTGAGAAGCGCGGAGCCGTCGATCGAACCAAGATCCTGTGCCTCTTCCTTTTTCTTCTTCCTTCCAAACAGGGCGCCGAGAAGGCCGAGCGGGGAGGAGGAGGGCTTCGGCTTGTTTCCGCCGAGGATGGAGGAGATCAGGCTGAAGCTGTCGGACGCGGAGGAGGCGGAGGTGTTGGAAAGGCCAGCCGGCGCGCCGAACATCGAGGAGAGCGAGGAGAGGTCCGCGACGCCGTTATTCTGGGAGGCGCTGCTGTTTGCGGCGGAGAGGCCGGACAGGAGGGCAGGCGCGAGATAGTTCAGCGTAGAGCTGACCTGGTCGCCGCTCATGCCGGACTGGAGCGAGAGCTGGTTCACCGCATTCTGCGTGTTGCCGCCGAGAATGTGGCCGATGATCGCCTGTCCGTCGGACGGATCGGCGAGCTCGATCTGGTGCTGGAGCGTATCCGTGCTCGTGTGCTGGGAGAGCGCCCCGAGGAGGGAAGATGCGCCGGAAGGAGACTGCGCGTTATTCGTGAGCGCCTTCAGGAGCAGAGGAATCGCAAGTTTCAGAAGTTTTCGCGTCATGGCGGACGAAGCGCCGTTCTTTGTGGACAGGGCGTCGAGCGTGCTGTCCGAGGTCATCGTGCCGAGGAGTAAACTCAGGAGATCCATGTGTACCACCTTTCTGTGCGCAGTTGATTATGAGATAATATGAACCGGTACATTCAGTAATATTATACACTGGTTTCAGCAGCTGTCGGAGGAAAAAGACGGATGAAACAGCACGACTGGTTCAGGCAGGCACAATACGGCATGATGGCCCACTGGGGCCTGTACAGCATCCTGCAGGGGGAGTACCGCGGAAAGCGGGTGCCGCACTACGGCGAGTGGATCCAGGCGAATCTCGCGATCCCGAATGAGGAGTACCACGCGCTCGCCAAGATCTTCAACCCGGTCTATTTCAATGCGGACGAGTGGATCCGCCTCGCGCGGGACGCCGGGATGAAATATTTCGTCTTCACGTCGAAGCACCACGACGGCTTCGCGCTGTTTCACTCCAAGGCGGACCCGTTCAACGTCGTCGACGCGACGCCGTTTGGAAGGGATGTCGTCGGAGAGCTGGCGGAAGCCTGCGACAAGTACGGCCTGAAGCTCGGCCTCTATTACTCGCAGGAGCTCGACTGGTCGCACCCGGACGGCGGCGGCTACACCAACAACGCACCCTGCGACGGCGTCAGCTGGGACAATTCCTGGGATTATCCGGATAAGGAGAAAAAGGTCTTCGACCGCTGCTTCGAGGAGAAGATCAAGCCGCAGGTGAAGGAGATCCTGACGGGCTACGGCGATCTGTGCCTCATCTGGTTCGACGTGCCGCACACGATCCGCAAGGAGCAGAGCCTCGAGCTCTACCACATGGTCAAGGAGTACCAGCCGGAGTGCCTGATCAACTCCAGGATCGGCAACGGCGCCTTCGACTACGTCTCCCTCGGGGACAACGAGATCCCGGAGAAGCTCCCGGATCAGCCGCTGTCCGAGGAGGAGAGCGACATGAACAGCCTCGACGGCTTCAAGTATTCGCCTTACGGGCTGTACGAGGCCGCCGCGACGCTGAACGACACGTGGGGATTCAAGTACTTTGACCACAACTGGAAGACGCCGGAGGAGATCGCCGGCACGCGGAAGCACCTGAAGGAGCTCGGGATCAACTACCTTCTCAATGTGGGGCCCGATGCGCTGGGGCGGATCCCTTCCATTTCTTCTGATATTTTGCTGGAGGCGGCGAAGCTCTGAAGCCGGCGGATGTGATGAGGCGGGTGAAAAAGCTTTTCCAGCGGCCACGGTTGTGATGAGGCGGAGCGAAAAAGGCTTTTCCTGCTGCTGACGTTGCGTTGACAGACGCGGCGGATCGGAGTGAAAATCATAAAGGTACCGTGCATCTTTCAGGAGGCCCGGATATGAAAATAAGGAAAGAGACGTCGGAAAAGAAAAAGAGCAAGAAAGCCGGCAGGGAGAAGGAACAGGCGGCGCTGGCGCCCCTGCTTTTCCAGGCGGCGTACGCGATCCGGAAGAAGGCGGGCGGCGCCGACGCGCAGTACCGCATCCTCCGCATGCTCCGGAAGGACGGGATGACCAGCCAGCGCGATCTCCAGGAGAAGCTCGGGGTCCGCTCCGGCAGCCTGTCGGAGACGATGGGCAAGATGGAGGAAAAGGGCTGGATCCGCAGAACCAGAAGCACCGAGGACCGGAGGAAGCTCCTCCTCGGGATCACGCCGAAGGGAGAAGAGGCGCTGGACGCGCTGCAGGCGCAGGACGAGGAGAGCATGTTTGAGGCGCTTTCTGATAAAGAGAAGAAGCAGCTGCGCAAGATCCTGACGAGAATCATAGATAAAGGAGAAGAAATAGCATGAACAGAACAGTCAATGTTGCGATCGACGGCCCCGCGGGCGCGGGAAAGAGCACGATCGCTAAGAAAGTCGCGAAGACGCTGCAGTATATCTACGTCGATACAGGCGCGATGTTCCGCGCGATGGCGATCCACCTGATCCGCCGTGGGACGGACACTTCGGACGCGGCGGCGATCTCGCGCGACGCGCAGGAAGCGGACATCACGATCGAGTACCGCGACGGCGAGCAGGTCGTTCTCCTGAACGGCGAGAACGTGACGCCTTTCCTTCGCACGGAGGAAGTCGGCAACATGGCCTCCGTGAGCAGCGTCAATCCGGACGTGCGCACGAAGATGGCGGACCTGCAGCGGCAGCTGGCGAAGAAGCAGAACGTCGTCATGGACGGCCGCGACATCGGCACGGTCATCCTGCCTGACGCCCAGGTGAAGATCTACCTCACCGCGAGCGTCGAAGTCAGAGGCATGCGCCGTTACAAGGAACTCGTGGAAAAGGGTCTTGACGCCGATCTTGAGAAGATCGAAGCCGAGATCAGGGAGCGCGACCACCGCGATATGACGCGCCCCATTGCGCCGCTGAAGCAGGCGGACGACGCGGTCTTTATCGACAGCTCCGACATGACGATCGACGAGGTCACGGAGGCGATCCTCGCGGTATGCAGGGAGAAACTGGAACAAGAGGGCTGAGAAGAACATGATGCGCACAGACAGAAAGAGACAGAAGAGACACCTGCTGCCGGGCCTTTGGCTCGCAGCCATGCTACTCATGCTCTCGCTCACAGCGGGATGCGGAAAGAGCGGAAAGAACGCGCAGAGCGAGCCGGCGGCGCCGGCGAAGACGGAATTTGAGCTCGCGGAGCCGGAGAAGGACCTGGCGCAGGAGGCACTCACCTCGTCCTCAAAGCAAGAGAGCAAACCCGCCATCGACGAAGACGGCTGGTACGACAGCAAGGACGAGGTCGCACTGTACATCCACACGTATGGTCATCTGCCAGACAACTACATCACCAAGAAAGAGGCCCAGAAGCTCGGCTGGCCGGGCGGTTCGCTTGAGCCATACGCGCCCGGAAAGAGCATCGGCGGCGACCATTTCGGCAACTACGAGGGACTCCTGCCCAAGGTGAAGGGGAGCAGCTACCGCGAGTGCGACATCGGAACTGCCGGGAGGAAAAGCCGCGGGGCGAAGCGGATCATCTTTTCTGATGATGGAAGGATCTATTACACGGACGACCACTACGAGTCGTTCACGCAGCTGTATTAACGACCGGCTTGACGGGAGAATGAACCATGGAATACGGAAAAGACTATCTGGTAGATATCAGTTACGTGCGGTCGAGAGAGGAGCTGCATCACCTGCTGAAGAAGGCGCTCGACCTGCCGGATTATTATGGAATGAACCTGGACGCGCTCTACGACCTGCTCTCGGAGTACCACGCGATGCTGACGGTGACCGGCGCGGATGAGGCCGCGGCAGGCGCGCCGGAGCTCGCGGACTACCTGGAGGCGCTGGACCGGGTGTGCCTGGACGCCGAGATGCACTATGAGATCGAGGCGTCAAAGGAGGAAGACGCCCCGGAAGAACCCGAAGCGGAAGCGCCGGCGGAAGAAGCAGAAGAGGCTCCGAAGAGCGAGAGGGTGTCCGTCTTTTTTTACTGCATGCGGCCTTATGACATGCTCCCGATCGCGGAGCGCTACGCGGCGGAGCACAACATCCGCATCGGCTGGACGACCGGTTATCCGGCGACGGACGGCGTCGATCTCGCGACAGGGTACGACGCGGTCTGCGTCACGCCCAGCGACATGGGCGCGGAGATGCTGCAGGCCTTTGCGGACCGCGGCGTGAAGTACATCAGCTGCAACTCCATCGGCTACGACCACGTGGACCTGGAGATGGCGAAGGAACTCGGCATGCGCGTCTCCAACGTCGCATATCCGCCGTCGGGCGTCGCGAACTACGCGATCATGCTGATGATGATGTGCCAGCGCAGGATCATGCAGATCATGGGGCGCGCGGGCGTACAGGACTTCTCGCTGGAAGGCAAGATTGGCAAGGATCTCAGCTTTTCCACGGTCGGCGTGATCGGCACGGGCAAGATCGGCGGGACGGTCATCAGGCACCTGTCCGGCTTCGGCTGCCGGATCCTGTGCTACGACCCTTACCGCAATGAAGAGGCGGCGCAGTACGCCGAATACACGGACCTGGATACGCTGTTTGCGGAGTCGGACATCATCACACTCCACACCAACGCGACGGAGGAGAACCACCACCTTCTGGACGCGGCGGCGTTCGCGAAGATGAAAAAGGGCGTCGTCATCATCAACACGGCGCGCGGCAAGCTGATCGACACGGACGCGCTGATCGACGCGGTCGAGTCCGGCAAGGTGGGCGCCGCGGCGCTCGACGTGCTCGAGGTGGAGGACGGCCTGTACTACGCCAACCTCGAGGGAAAAGCGATCGCCAACCGCGGCATGGCGGTGCTGCGCTCGTTCCCGAACGTCATCATGAGCCCGCACACGGCCTTCTACACTGAGGAAGCCGTCCGCTACATGACCGAGGGGTGCCTCGCGGGGCCGCTGGCCTTTGCGGAGGGGAGAGACGCGGAGCACACCGTGCTCTGACCTTAGCAGCGCCCGGGAAAAGCACTGCCGCCGGGCAATCAAGTGAATTCAAAATTGTACAGAATCCAATACAAAAGAAGAGGTTGACTGACCTCTTTTTTTGTCATAATATACTTTCACGCGTTGGCGCTTAAACGCTTAAACGCGTTGGTGCGCTAAAGCGCAGAAGCGCCGGGGAGGGCCGCAGGTGAGGACATCGGAGGCTCAGGCGCAAAGAAGCCGGCGCACGGAAGCTGGACACATATTGAGGAGGGACAGGAAATGGCAGCGAAGATTCTGATGTTGATCTTATTTTTCGGCGTGATGATTGCTGTGGGCCTGTGGTCCGCAAAGAGGACCTCAGGCGTCAACGACTATGTGCTCGGCGGAAGGAACGTGGGCCCGTGGCTCACGGCTTTTGCGTTCGGTACGTCTTATTTCTCGGCAGTCGTGTTCATTGGCTACGCGGGCCAGTTCGGCTGGAAATACGGCCTGTCCTCGACGTGGGTCGGCCTCGGCAACGCTTTCATCGGCAGCCTTCTGGCGTGGCTCGTCCTGGGGCGCAGGACGCGCGTCATGACCCAGAAGCTGGACGCGAGAACGATGCCGGAATTCTTCGCCAAAAGATATGATTCCAAGGCGCTCCAGATCGTCGGATCGCTCATCGCTTTCATTTTCCTGATTCCTTATACGGCTTCCGTCTACAACGGCCTCTCCAGGCTGTTCGGCATGGCGTTCTCCATCGACTACAAGATCTGTGTCGTCGTCATGGCGCTTCTGACCGGCGTGTACGTCATCGCCGGCGGCTACACCGCGACGGCCCTCAACGATTTCATCCAGGGCATCATCATGCTGATCGGCATCTGCTCGATCATCGTGGCGGTCCTGAACAACCAGGGCGGCTTCCTGAACGCGATCCGCCAGCTTTCCGAGATCTACCCGGAAGACACGGTCACACCGCAGCTCGCGGGCTCCAAGGGCCTCCTGACGTCCTTCTTCGGACCGGACCCGCTGAACCTCCTGGGCGTCGTCATCCTGACGTCCCTCGGCACGTGGGGCCTGCCGCAGATGGTGCACAAGTTCTACACGATCAAGGATGAAAAGGCTGTTCGCACAGGAACCATCGTTTCGACATTCTTTGCGATCGTGATCGCCGGCGGCTGCTACTTCCTCGGCGGTTTCGGCAGACTGTTCGATTCCCCCGCGATCTATGCGGCAAACGGAAGCATCGCATACGACACGATCGTGCCGCAGATGCTGCTCACGCTGCCTGACATCCTGATCGGCATCACGGTCGTCCTCGTTCTGTCGGCCTCCATGTCGACGCTCTCTTCACTGGTCCTGACTTCGAGCTCCACGCTGACGCTCGACGTGTTAAAGGTCACCGTCTGGAAGAACATGTCCGAGAAGCAGCAGATGGTCGTGATGAGAGTGCTGGTCGCGGTCTTCGTGATCATCTCGGTCGTGATCGCCTTCAACCCTCCGACCTTCATCGCACAGCTCATGGGCGTGTCATGGGGCGCGCTGGCAGGCGCTTTCCTCGCACCGTTCATGTACGGCCTGTACTCCAAGAACATCACGAAGGGGTCCGTCTGGACGAGTTACGCGATCGGCGTCCTCTTCACTGTCGCAAACATGCAGCTCCACTTCATCAAGTCGCCCATCAACGCCGGCGCCGTGACGATGCTCCTCGGACTCGTCGTCGTCCCGCTCGTGAGCCTTGTCACCCCGAAGCCGGACAGAGCAATGGTCGACGAGATCTTCACCTGCTACGACACCACGGTCGTGGTCAAGAGGTCCCGGTCGCTGGAAGAGTAATGAGTCAGATGCCCCCGCTCATGGATGAGCGGGGGTTATTTCATTTAGGCCTAGTTCATTTGAAGAGTAATAAATCCCGCCCATGGAAGAGTGGGGTAGATTCGTTCAAGCTTCACTCATTGGAAGAGCAGAAGACTGATACAAAAACCCCGCTCATTGAAGAGCGGGGCGAATTTTTCAGGTATATGGTCTTTGATTATCTGGATTCGCGAGCTAAAACTCTTTTCCCAATTAGCGAGTGATGATTCTGGCAATCGCGTACCCGACGTAATAGACATTGGTCACAAGCTGGAAAAGGAAGTGCGCCGTGATCGAAATGTAGATGTTTCGGGTGAACACGTAGCAGAGGGTCACCGGCAGCGCGATCAGGAACATTTCGATGATGCCGGGCCAGTCGAGCGCGTGGGAGACTGCGCACAGGACCAGGCCGATGAGGACCGTGAACGGCATGATGCCGGTGTTCGGCGGGCAGATCGCCGCCTTTCGGAAGAACAGTCCCTCCGCGAGCGGCGGCAGCAGGATCATCGCGGCCGCGTACAGCAGGATGTTCAGGATCGACTCAAACATGGTAAACGAACTCATGACGCGGATCTGGATCATTCCGTCATCAAGATAGGGAATCAGCATGGCTTCGACCGTGTTGACGAGCCGAAAAACGCCCCACATGGCGGCCGCTGTGACGACGACGGGCGCCCAGAAGCGGATGCCGCCGCGCGTCATGTTTTCCGTCAGTTCGCGCACGGAGAAATCGCGCCGGAACCACACGATGATCCCGACGTAAAAAGCCAGCTGCAGATACAGCGAATAAGCTGGAAACAGGAGATAGGACACGACAAAGAGCGCCTCCCACAGCAGCGGGAAGGCGAGCTTTTTATAGTAATCCTGTATCTCTCTGGGCGTCGTCATTTCAGGCATGACCGAAAACCTCTAAAGCTCATAGACACGCATGTACAGCCTCCGGGGACGGACCCCCGAAAAAACATGCTAATCTATAATAAAACAAGAAGACGATTATTTCAATTAACTTTGGGGGAAGCCTTTGTGAAAAGCCGTGCCGGCCGCGATCCAGATTATTTATGCCGGTAGGCAGTTATGGACAGGATCTTTGAGCCAACGTTCGGTTCATAGATGGTATTGCAGACGGGTGTCCAGCTGTCGGCGAGGCGGAGGAAGAGCTTTTCTTGCCCGTTCTCTCGCGCGGTCAGGTAGCCGACGCAGAGCACCCAGTGCCAGTCGAACAGGCCGTTTGCGAGGAGCAGGATGCAGGGGCAGCCGTGGTCCAGCGCGGAGACCAGCTCCGGGACGCCGCGCAGCTTTTTGCCGCGGACGGCGATGAAGGGGCAGCGGGAGATCTTTTTCTGGAGAGAGAAGATCGGGCCGTTGCCGACGACGTCATGGATTGCAGTGAAGATCCGGTGCCGCTCTGTGGTGGATTTGACCGGGACGCCGGCCAGGGCACGGAAGTACAGAAGGACGTTGGTCGCGCAGACCGCGCCGCAGTGGTTCTTCGCTTCATCGAAAAACTCGCCCGTCATCGCAAACCGGGTGTCCGCGGCGGGCAGGATGCGGGTTTTGATTACATCGGGATGTACTTCAGTTATGTTGCGGAAGCCGTAAGCGGCGGATGACTGCATAGCCTTTTGACCGTGATCTTTCTCAGATATCGTATAATGATTCTATGACAATTGATTCCACAACGCAAACTGAGCGGCTGCTCGCCTGGTATGACAGGGAGCGCCGTGTCCTGCCCTGGCGCGAGGACCCTTCGCCCTATCACGTCTGGCTCTCGGAGATCATGCTCCAGCAGACGAGAGTCGAGGCGGTGAAGGGCTATTACGCGCGCTTTCTTGACGCGCTTCCGGACATCGCCTCCCTCGCGGCGGCGGAGGAGGACGTGTACTTAAAGCTCTGGGAGGGCCTCGGCTACTACAGCCGCGTGCGCAACCTCCACAAGGCGGCGGTGCAGATCATGGAAGAATATGGCGGCGAGATGCCGCGGAGCGCGAAAGAACTTATCAAGCTCGCCGGCATCGGGGCGTACACCGCGGCGGCGATCGCTTCGATTGCTTTCGGCGAGCCGGCTCCCGCGGTCGACGGCAACCTCCTGCGCGTGTTCGCTCGTATGACGGCTTACGGAGAAGACAGCCGCTCCGAGGCGGCGAAGAGGGCGGCGGGGGAGTATTTTTTGCCGATGATGGTGGTGGAGCGGCCGGGGAGAAATGTGCCCGGTGATCTTAATCAGGCGCTGATGGATCTTGGAGCGACAGTCTGTGTTCCGAATGGCTCGCCGCTCTGTGGGGAGTGCCCCTGGAGTGAGTGGTGTGAGGCGCATGCGCGCAGAGAGGAGCTCTTGTATCCGGTGATGCCGGCGAAAAAGAGCCGTTCAGTGCAGGAACTGACCGTCTTTCTGATTCGTGATGATGAGAGAATTGCGCTCAGAAAGCGCCCTGCGAGAGGGCTGCTGGCCGGGCTCTATGAATATCCGAATGCTGAGGGGCATTTAGACGCGGCGGAGGCGGAAAAATATGTGCGGCAGCTCGGCTTTGAGCCGATTCGCATCCGCTCGCTGCCGCCGGCGAAGCACATCTTCACGCACAAAGAGTGGCACATGATCGGCTACGAAGTCCGCGCAGATGAACTCACCCCTCCTCCTTCCGGCGGCGGGATCCTTCTCGCACAGGTCAGCGAGATCCGCGACGTCTACTCCGTGCCGTCGGCTTTCGCAGCCTTTACGGAGAGGGTGATTGTTGGGGAGTGAGAGAGGCGCTACTGCAGCGCTTCGAGCGCGGCATTTAGCCTGATTTGGAAGATGCGGAAGAATTCGTCCTCATCATTCGGGCTGATCGTGGCGGCAGCAGGCCGGAACGGCGCTGCGTAGAACGTCTTCAGGATAAACATGTTCAGCTGGCGCGCCAGATCGTTCGCTTCTTGAGCACCATTCTGCCCGGACAGCTGCTTCAGATACTCCTTCGCGATGCTCGTAAGGCGGTGCCAGTCCTCGACAAATCGCTCATAGCGGTCGATGTCAGTGATGCCGATCCAGTCACGAATTCTCGCTTTTGTAAGACCGGGCTTGGGACAGCCGCCCTCTACAATGAAATACTTCAGATGACAGTTGCCGTCGTCGTCCCACTCATAATTTCTGCCGAGCGGAAACAGCCGGCAGATCCCTGGACGGACGGCGTGAATGTCGCACCTGCCTTCTTCATTCAGGAAGGCGCATTTTGGATCCGACTTCAGATACGGAAGGATCAGGCCATCCTCTGCGGACAGCCCGGCACACCGGGCCAGCAGGCCCTGGAAATCAAGGCCGAGATACCCGGTCAGCATGTGAACGTCATAAGGGTCGAGGCGGACGCTCTCACCCATACCGCGGCAGCACTGTCCGCATCCCGCACACGCGGGGGACGAGACGCGCGCCATCTCATTGGAATCATATAATCTAATCATATCGTGAGAATACCAGAAAACGCGCCCGAACTCCAGATGCAGGAATTACGGTCCGAATCACAAGTACGACTCGCAGGTCCGTAAAGTATCCGAGCCAGATTGGAATCGGAGATCAGAATTACGGCATAAATGAAGGAAAGCAAAAATATGCCGTAAACCAACCGGCAGGACAATCCAAACCACAAATATAATTCCGGCCAGCCGCGCGGTAAAACCGCCGGACTGGCCGGATTAATTTCTGAATCGCAAGAGCCAAAGCCGCCAAAGGCTAAGCCGCATCAGCCAAAGCCGCCAGAGCTCAGAGCCCGGAAATCAGAGTTCCCCCTTCTCCGCCATCTTCATCGCGCGAACCTTAACGGACAGGCCGAAGAGGTTGATGAAGCCTTCCGCGTCGTGGTGATCGTACAGATCGCCGGTCGTGAAGGAAGCGATGCTTTCGTTGTAGAGAGAGTAAGGAGACGTCGTGCCGGCCTTGATGATGTTGCCCTTGTAGAGCGCGAGCTTCACTTCGCCGGTGACGTACTTCTGCGTGGAGTCGATGAAAGCCTGCTCCGCCTCGCGAAGAGGAGTAAACCACTTGCCTTCATAGATGAGGCTTGCGTACTTCTGAGCGATCTCGTTCTTGACAGCATAGGTGTCGCGGTCGAGGATGAGTTCCTCGAGCTGCTGATGCGCCTCGTAAAGGATCGTTCCGCCAGGAGTCTCATAAACGCCGCGGGACTTCATGCCGACAACGCGGTTTTCTACGATGTCGATGATGCCGATGCCGTTCTCGCCGCCGAGCTTGTTAAGGGTGCGGATGATATCGGCAACCTTCATTTCCTTGCCGTTGACGGTCTTGGGAACGCCCGCCTCGAAAGTCATGGTGACATA
>DJXE01000185.1 GCA_002449595.1 Lachnospiraceae bacterium UBA7012 | reverse complement strand
CCAGGTGTCGTATTCCGTGTCGATATACACCGCCTCGCCGTTCTCGTACGCGACAGGATTGACGGTGGCGTCGAATGTGAGGTCGCTGCAGAAAACCTTTTTCCCTTCAAGTGCGCCATGTCCGGGCGCCGGCTGGCCATAGATCTTCTCCGCGCACAGCCTGATCGCGAGATGCAGCGCCGCCGTGCCGCAGGAGAGGCCGACGGCATATTTCCTGCCCACGTAATTCGCGATCCACTTCTCGGCTTCGTCGATGTTCGCGCCGACGGTCGAGACCCAGTTTGTCTCGATCGCCTCATTTACGTATTTCTGCTCGTCTCCGTGCATTGTCGGGGAGGAGAGCCAGACTTTCTTTTCGAATCTCTGCATTGTGAATTGGTGGTCCTTTCGTACTTCTATTCTTTGGATTACGGCTTTTTTGAGCCTTCTTTAATTTGTGCCGTAGTCTCTCTATTTGCTCTGGGCTGTTTTACGGTCCTAAGTATCCTTAGCACTCATCTGGTCCGTAATTCCAGCAGCCACGACGACTTTGCTATTGAAGTCCACCAGTATATGTAGGGACCAAATCGCGGACCAGCTTTCTTATATCCTCCTGATCCTCCATCGTCGCGGCGATCTTGAGGCGGTCGAGCTGCGCGAAGAACTGCACTTCGTCGTACTCGAGCGGGCGGCCGATGTGGATCTGGCGGTTCGCCGTGTCCTTCAGGCCCTCTTCTGACATGAGCATTTCTTCGTAAAGTTTTTCGCCGGGGCGGAGGCCGGTGAAGCGGATCTCGATGTCCTCGCCGACGCGGTAGCCGGAGAGGCGGATGAGGTTCTCCGCGAGGTCCAGGATGCGGACCGGCTCGCCCATGTCGAGGACGAAGATCTCGCCGCCCTTTGCGTAGGCGCCTGCCTGCAGGACGAGGGAGACTGCCTCGGGGATCGTCATGAAGTAGCGGATGATGTTCGGGTCGGTGACCGTCACAGGGCCGCCGGCCGCGATCTGCTTGCGGAACAGCGGAATGACGGAGCCGTTGCTGCCGAGGACGTTGCCGAAGCGGACCGCCACGAAGTTGGTGTCGTAGTGGTTGTTAAACGTCTGGATGATCATCTCGCAGATGCGCTTGGTCGCACCCATGATGCTGGTCGGGTTGACGGCCTTGTCTGTGGAGATCAGGACGAAGCGCTCCGTGCCGTTCTGAGCGGCCGCCATTGCGGTCTTCCAGGTGCCGAACACGTTGTTTTTCACAGCTTCGCAAGGGCTGTCTTCCATCAGCGGCACGTGCTTGTGCGCCGCGGCGTGGTAGACGATGTCCGGATGGTAGGTCTCAAAGATCCAGGAGATGCGGCTCGTGTTGCGGACCGAGGCGATGAGAACGACCAGGTTCAGGTCCGGGTGCGCTGCCTTCAGCTCCTGCTGGATGTCGTAGGCGTTGTTCTCGTAGATATCGACGATGATCAGCTGCGCCGGCTTGTGCCCCGCGATCTGGCGGCAAAGCTCGCTTCCGATGGAACCGCCGCCGCCCGTGACGAGGACGACCTTGTCCTGCACGTAGCCGATGATGGAGTCGATATCGATCTGCACCGGCTCGCGGCCGAGCAGGTCCTCGACCTCGACGTCGCGCAGTCTCGAGACGCTGACGTCGCCGTTGATGAGCTGGTACATGCCGGGCAGGGTCCGCATCTTGCAGCCCGTCGTGTTGCAGATCTCAAGGATCTCTCTGCGGACCTTCGTCGACGCGGAAGGAATCGCCAGAATGATCTCGTCGATGTGCAGGCTGTCCGCGTACTCCGGGATCTTGTCCCTGCCGCCGACGACCTTGATGCCCTGGATATAATGGCCCCACTTCTCCTTGTCATCGTCGATGATGCAACGGATGACCATCGTGGAATAGTGGCTGCCGAGGATCTCCTTGATGATGATGTTGCCCGCCTCGCCGGCGCCGACGATCATGACCTGCGTGCTGTTTGTCCGGTTTTCATTCCTGTGCTTGAGGCTCCGCAGGAACCGGTAGGAGAACCGGCTCGCAAAGACAAACGAGATCAGGAAAAAGACATACAGGAAATAATAGCTCTTCGGCACCGCCTGGCTTCCGCTGAAGCGGAACACCTGCAGGACAGGGATGGCGGCGACGCCCGAGAGCACGCACGCAAGCACAAGATTCTGCAGCTCCGTCTCTCCCGCGAACGCCCACAGCGAACTGTACAGCCGGAAGAAATGGAAGATCAGGACCGTGATCACGATATTCACCGGGATCGCGCGCATGACCGGCTGCAGGAACATGTCCGGGATCGTGTCGATATTAAATTCATATCTCACCAGAAGCGACAGGAAGCTGGCCGCGATCACCGTGATCACGTCGTAGACGATCAGCGCCGTTCTCCTTGTAAACTTCTGGTAGTTAAATGGTTTCTTCATAATTGTTTTCGGTCATTCTGTCTTTGTATGCTTCTCAAAGCGCACGAACAGCGGCGCGACCGCCAGAAGAAGCAGCGCCGTCATCGGGTTGCAGAGGTGGAAGACCCACTCGACAAGCCCCGTCATGCCGAACGCGAAGATCGCCGCGAACGGCAGGATGTCGAAGGAGTCCGCCCCGCATCTTCTGCTATTATAGTACATCGCCGCGCGGATCAGGGTCATCGCGAGGAACAGCAGGAAGACCGCGCCGGCCGCGATGCCGTGATCGTACATCACTTGAAGAAAAGTGTTATGCGCATGCACCTGCACGGATCCGTCCGGAAGTGTCGCTCCCATGTGGTCGTGCCCTGTCATGTTCATGTCGCCGAGGTAGGCGCGCCAGATGTCGACGCGGCCGTTCGTGTAATCCTCCTGCGGAGCGCCGGAACCGCCTGCGCCCGCGCCGCCGCCGTTTCCGTCGTCAGGCGTATAGACGATGGAGCTCTGCTCGATCTCGTGGGCGAGGATCATCGCCTCCTCTTCTTCTCTGTGCGTCCGGCTGTGCTCCTCGTCGAAGTAGGAATATTCCTTTTCCGGAATGCCGAACAGCTTGTCCCCGAAGACCTGCACGAACCGCTCGACGCACATGTAGTAGTGCGAATCCCAGTGATTTCCCCTGAGGACTCTCTCCGGCCAGGTCTCGAGCTCGCTCATGACCGGCTGGTCGAACATCGGCGGCAGGATCCTCTGCAGCGTGAAGACGCCGGGAAGCAGGATCACCACCGACAGAACCAGCACCGCGGCGCGCTGCACGAAGATCCCGAGGCCCTTTACAAAGCCCGGGCGCAGGTACGCGCACGAGAGCGCGAGCACCGCCGCGATCATGACCGCCGCCGCGAACACGCCGGTCCGCGACATGGTCATCAGGAGGTAGCTGCCGGCTGTCCCGAACAGCGTGAATTCCCTCCACTGGAAGCAGAGCTTTCTGCCCCGCGGCACGTCCGTCGTCATGTTCAGCTTGCGGACGACGCGGGTCGTGATGGCGGCGAGGACCGCCGTGAGGTAGACCGCCGTGATCGTCACGGTGTGCGACGACATCGCAAACCTCGTGTAGTTGAAGGACAGATAGTAGCGGTGCATCAGGCACCACGCGACCGCGCACATGAAGTGCAGGCAGATGCCGCGGCTTAGATCTTCCAGCCACAGATCCCTTTCCTCCCAGCACATGTAGCGCAGGTAAAACAGCAGGTAAAAAGCGATGAGGACCACGATCCACCATCTCCCGCCGCGCAGCAGGATCGCCGCTGCCGAGAACACGGCCGCCAGCGTCGCATACAAGATCGATGCGGGAGCCTTTTTCTCGCGCGAAGAATACCTGACGAAGGCGTATTTCTGCAGGAGTGCGATCACGATGCGCCCGGTCAGGACGATCAGGATCAGCGTCATCGCAAGAACCTGGTTGTTCAGGTCATATTCTTTTACGTCCGGGCCGAGCCGGTGCGTGAAATACCAGATCACGGAGGCCGCCGAGGACACGGCGAGCCACACGTTGCCCGCCACCGTCACCAGATCCGAGAGCTTGAACGTCAGCAGAAGCATCACGTCAAAGGCGATCAGCATCCTGCGCGCCGACAGGAAGTGGTGAATGTTGTAGAGGCCGTTCATGTACTGGCAGCAGTAGTGGAAGATCAGCGCCACCGTCACCATGATGAGGTAGTGCCGCCACGAAGTCCGCAGCTTCTCCGACGTCATGAAGTCCGGCACGCCCGCGCGGTCATGCCACAATGCATAGATCACGACGAGAAAAACAACAGTCGCACCAATCGTGTACGTCAGGATATCCGACAGACGGTCGTCGAACATCTTCATCGGGATGATCATGATGAGTGCCGCCGCATAAAGCACCGAGGCGACCGGCGTCAGCGTCACACGGAGCACCGCGTCCGCGCTGGTCAGGCGGTTTCTCGACGGATTCCGGTCGAACCACTCGCGCACGAGGCGGATCAGAACCGCGAAGAAAGCCAGGATCCCGAGGATCACAAGCCCGGTCTTCCCCTTCGTGATCGGCATGCGGTAGTGTGCCGCCATCGCGAGCGCCGCGCCGTCCACGGTCGAATCGTTGTAGAATGCGCTGCGGCAGACAGGCGCTGCCGGACCTTTTCCCTCCGCTGACGGAGGCACGTCCGAGGCCTCCTCGAAGCCGATGCGGGCACTGCCGTACTTGCAGTTGATCGTGACGACGTAGTCACGACCCGGCACGAGGTCCACGTCCATCTCCGCGGAGACGAACCCGGGCACTTCGCCCTCCCCGATGAGGACCGGCTGCTGCGCCAGCATCGGGAAGCTCCCGTCCTCTTTCGGCTCAAAGAGCCGGACTTCGATCTGGACGCAGTCCTCGAGGCTCTCGACATAGATGTCCAGATGGTCCAGGTGCGCGTAAGACGCAGTAAATGTGCCGCCCGCGTCGTGATCCCGGTCCACGGCGTCCGAGATCCTCGTCACCGCGCCGGAACCCGGGAAGACGTGCGTCTCCTTCAGGACCCGCAGCGGGTAGACCAGGAGAATGAGGATCGCCATGAGGGCGAGAAGCACCGCGGTGGTCGCGTTTTTCTTGTAAACGACAGAGCGCATCATAGGCTGTTCGTTCCTTCCTGCGCATCATCCGTTGTCTGCCGGATCACATACTGAGGCGCGCTGCTCACCGTAATATAAGTCCTGCCGATGTACTCGCCCGCGAGGCCGAGCACAAGCATGATCATTCCGCCGAAAAAGACTATGGCACTCATCATCGCCGAGAATCCCGCAGGGACTGCCGGGTTCACCAGCTTCTTGATCACGGTGTAGATCCCGTACAGGAAGCCCGCGAACGCGAATGCGCTGCCGCAGAGTGTCGCAATTCGAAGCGGCTTGATGGAAAAGGCTGTAAACCCGTTCATCCAGAGCGTCAGCAGCTTGGTGAACGTGTAGCCGCTCGTTCCGATCTCCCGCTTCCTGTGCTGTACGGGGACGTTGACGATATTCTTTGTGGCGCGGAGGACGAGGCCGATCAGGTACGGATAGGAGTTCCGGTACCGGAGCACTTCGTCCGCGACGAAGCCGCGCATCGCGAAATAGCTTGTCACGCGCAGGTCCTTCGGCTTGCCGAGCATCACCCTCGTCATGGACTCGTTCATCGCGGTCCCGAGGTTGCGCGCCGCCGAGTGCTGTTTGTGCTCATAGCTCGCGTAGGCGGCGTCGGCGCCGTCCTCGATCGCCTTGATGAGCTTGCCGCACTCGTCCGCCGGCGTCTGCCCGTCGTCGTCGAGGCAGATCACGATGTCGGCGCCCTTTTCCCGCGCACATCCGATGCCCGCCATGAGCGCGGCGTGCTGTCCGAAGTTGCGCGCGAACTCGATCCCGGTGCGCCTGCCCGGGTCTTCCTTGCAAAGTGTCTGAATCGTCTCGAACGTCGCGTCGGGCGAGCCGTCGCAGACCATGACGATCCGCCAGTCAAAGCGGTCTTCCTCCGCCATCGCCGCGTCGATCTCCTTCACGACGCTGGGCAGGGTCTTTTCCGAGCGGTAGCACGGAAGGACGAACGCGACCTTTTTGCGCTCCTCAGCGCCCTGTCTCTCTTCCGGGATCTGCAGGAGTCCCGCGCGGTACTGCCTGCGGCAGTGCTCCATCGCGAGCGCCTCGTCCAGGGACTCGGGCGTGATCTCGAGGACGTACATGTCCTCTTTCGTCCCGTCGGTCCGGACGACGTCCCGCAAAAGGTCCTTCTTGATCATGCCGATGCTCTCACAGCTGTTGATCGACGTGATATTGAAAGTGAAGATGCGGGAGAAAGCGCTTTTCGCGCCGTAGGTATCGAAGACGTAGCGGATGCCGAGGCGCATCGCCTCGCGGGCGATCCCCTTGCCGACCGCGCTGTCCTCGCCGAGGAAGTAGCCGACCTCGACGGGCCGGTTCTCGGGGTCCTCGAGGAAGGTGCTCACGTCGTTGAAGACCTGGCAGCCGACCGGCTTATAGCCGTCCGTCTTGTCACAGATGATCAGATGGAGGACTTCACCGGTCTCCACCTTCTCATGAAAATAGCGCACCTCCTGATCGAGCGTCAGCTTCTCCATGTAAATATAATTCAGCCGCACGCGGTCGTTGTTGCGCCACTCTATCACTTTTTCGCAGTCGGACAGTTCCATCCGCCGAAGCGCGGAAACTTTGCCCTCTGCGATGTAGGTTTTCATTGAATTATCCATAACACTTTATTCTATCATTTTTTGTATTTATTTTCAGCCGCGGCTTACCTTGAAGATGCGCCAGGACTCCGAGACGGCATCTTCCTGCTCGACGCGCACCGGGATTCCCTGCGAGGCGTAGAAGTCGGCCAGCCACTGCACGTCACGTTCCGGCGTCGTGACGAAATAGCAGGTCTCGTCTTCCAGCAGGGATTCCTTCATGGAGGTGAGGGCGTGGGTCCTCAGCTTTTCTTCATAGAGCGGGCTCTTCGAGATCCAGCCGCCCATGAGGTCGTGGTTGCCGGGGTCCGTCTGCTGCCCGAACATCTTCTGGGTGTAGCGCACGGTCGCGTAGACGTCCGTGAAGTAATAGTTCTCCGGGTGCTCCGCGCAGTACGCGACGAAGGCGCGCTCCTCGCGGTTCACGTCTTCTCTTCTGGCGGACTCGGCGTCGGTCTTTCTCAGCTGTCCCGGAATGAACGCCGCCATCGCGAGGAGGAACAGCGCCGGATAAAGCCAGGAACGTGAGGAAGCAGTCTTTGCCGTGCAGGCAAGGCTCTGCAGGTAGCCGGCAAGAAGAATGATCTCGAGAAGGAACAGGCTGTGCGTGATCCGCTCAGGGTCTCTGCCGCGGTAGAGGATGAACATCCACAGGCCGGTCCGGACGAAGGCCAGAAACAGCAGCGCGCCGAGGCGCTCGAGCGTAGCTTTCTTTCCGGCTGCAGCGGACTTGATGATCTGCGCGAGGCACAGAAGGTAAAGAATGATGCAGGCCGCGCTGTACACGCCGTCCGTGAGGTGGGTGACGCGGTAGACGTAAGCTTTTACGGCACCTTTCAGCTGCACCATCGGATCAAAGCTCGCCGCCTTCTTCTGTCTCGCGTAGTCTCTCACCTGCCAGAGGAGATCCGCGTCGATCCTCTCGTCGAGGCCGAAATTGTAATTGGTCAAAAGCTCCGCGGAAGCCTCCGGAAGCCCGATCGAATCAAAGAATTCTCCGTCCTCTTCGTAGGTCGGAATGTAGTCCAGATAGAAGTCGTAGACTTCCGTCCGCGCGTCGAACAGGTCGCGGAATTCCCGCCACTCCGCCGAGGAGCAGGCCGCGCGGTCCGCCGCGAGGCCGGCCGCCATGCCGATCCCGATCATGAGGACCGTGAGGATCGCGGTCATGATGTTTTTCTTGGAAAAGAGCTTGTCTTCCGCCCTCGTCTGCATCACGAAGCGGAACACCATGCCCGTCAGAACGAGCGGAAGCATGAGCGCTGTCATCTCTGTCCGAATGAGGAACGCGAAGATAATGAGCAGCACGGGCGGTAATTCCCGACATACTGTCTCCTTCAAATTCACGCCCAAAATGGATCCTAAGGACTTCTGCGAGGCCCCGCTCATGGACGAATTCCGCACAGATTCGCCCTCGGCGCGCTCCCCCGGAAACTGAATCAAATACGCCGCCGCACCGCACAGCATCCCGACCGTCAGCGTGTACTGCACGAACACGTAGTGCGGCAGGAGCAGCGCCGCAGCCGCGACTGCGCCGGTCATCAGGGCGAGGGCGCCGTCTGCTTTTCCGAAGGTTTTGGCCTGCACCGCGCAGGCGCGGTTCAGCACGAGGAACAGGCTGCCGAACTGGCAGGCGAGCAGAAACAGGCCGTACCAGTCCACCGACCGCGTGATCCTGTAGAACAGGCTCACCAGGCCGCTGACCGGAAACAGCATCTGGATGTTGCGCGCGCTCGGCGTCCCCGTGTAGACGCCCGAGATGATGTCCTTCATCCAGACGTCGTCGTTGATGTCGAACCAGAAATCATAGCGGAGCGCGAGCAGCAGGATGAGCGCCGCCGTCACGCCGGCGGCCGCCGCAGTCCTTTTCAATTTGGCGTCTCCAAATATCTTCATCTGCGATAGAACGCGAGGATCGCCTCCGCGACCTCGGTGCACTCATCTTCCGTGAGCTGGAAATACATCGGAAGCCGGACGAGCCGCTCGCTCTCCCGCGTCGTGTAGACGTCCTCGCCGTGGAACCGTCCGAAGCGGAGGCCGGCGGGCGACGAGTGGAGCGGCACATAGTGGAAGACCGCGAGGATGCCGCGCTCCTTCAGCCAGTCGATCAGCGCGGTGCGCTCCGCAAGGTCCTTCACCTTGATGTAAAACATGTGCGCGTTGTGGACGCAGCCTTCGGGCACGGTCGGCAGGTCGATCCTGCCTTCCTTAGCGAGGGGCGTCAGCATCTCATAGTACTGGTTCCAGCGGGCGAGGCGCGCATTGTTGATCTCGTCCGCGCGCTCGAGCTGCGCGTAGAGATACGCGGCGTTCAGGTCGCCCGGCAGATAGGAGGAGCCGTAGTCCACCCAGCGGTACTTGTCCACCTGCCCACGGAAGAACCTGCTCCGGTCCGTTCCCTTTTCGCGCAGGATCTCGGCCGCCTCGAAGTCCTCCTGCGTCTTCATGAGGATCGCGCCGCCCTCTCCCATGCTGTAGT
>DJXE01000045.1 GCA_002449595.1 Lachnospiraceae bacterium UBA7012 | reverse complement strand
GCCGTGGGCTCGTTGATGATTCTCTTGACGTCCAGGCCCGCGATCTTACCTGCGTCCTTGGTCGCCTGACGCTGTGCGTCGTTGAAGTAAGCGGGAACCGTGATGACCGCTTCCGTGACCTTTTCGCCCAGATAGCTCTCGGCATCCGCCTTCAGCTTCTGCAGGATCATCGCGGAGATCTGCTGCGGAGAGTACTTCTTGCCGTCGATCGTGCGGCCGCGGTCCGTGCCCATGTCTCTCTTGATGGACGCGATCGTGTTGTCCGCGTTCGTGACTGCCTGACGCTTCGCCGGCTCGCCGACGAGGCGGTCGCCGTTCTTCGTGAACGCGACGACGGAAGGTGTGGTTCTCGCGCCTTCAGCATTTGCGATGACGGTGGGCTTGCCGCCCTCCATAACTGCTACGCAGCTGTTTGTCGTTCCAAGGTCGATACCGATAATCTTGCTCATAATGTCCTCCATTTCAAAGCGCTTGCCGCTTTAATGTTTATTTATATATGATGAAACGGCTCTGCCGTGTCATACTCCTATGCTTCCGCGACGACAGCCACCATGCTGTGCCGGAGCACGCTATCGTGGTACATGTAGCCCTTCAGGAGCTCCTGCCCGACGATTCCGGGCTCGTATTCCTCGCTCTGGATCTGCATGACCGCGTTGTGGAGATTCGGGTCGAACTCCTTGCCGAGCGCCTCGATCGGCGTGACGCCGAGCTCTTCCATCTGCTTCTGCAGCTGCGCGTAGATCTTGCGCATGCCGTCGACGAACGCGTCGTCCTTGTCCTCTTCGGTCACGGTGTCGAAGCCCCGCTCGAAGTTGTCGACGATCGGAAGGATCTTCTCCAGCACGTTCTGCTCACCCATGGAGAACATCTGGCCCTTCTCCTTCTCGGTGCGCTTGCGGTAGTTGTCGAATTCCGCCATCTGCCGCCGGACTCTGTCCTCGAGGTCTGTGACCTTCTCCTTCAGCGCCGCCTTCTCCTTGTCTTCCTTGCGGAATTTGGAGAACGGATTTTTCTTCTTCAGATCTGCTTCCGAGATCTCCTTCACGCCGGATGCGCCTTCCGCGGCTTCCTCGCCGGCTCCCGTCTGCGCCTCTTCCGCTTCTTCCGCGGTCTCCTGCGCTGCTTCCTCTTCCGCAGCTGCCGCCGCTTCAGCCGCTTCCGCTTCAACAGCCTCAGCTGCCTCAGCCGCCTGTGCGGTCTCTTCCGTCATCTCTTCGTTCAACACTTTTTCATCTGACATAAAACTATATCTCCGGTTTCTTTATTCGCCGCGGCTTTCGCCGTCGTCTCTGTACAGCGACTCCATGTGGTGGGAAATGTCCTTGAGTACCCCGACCACCTTGTCGTAGTCCATTCGCTTCGGCCCGATGATGCCCACCGTGCCTTTCATTCCATCGCCGAGGTCGTAGGTCGTCGTGACGACGCTGCAGTCGTTCATGCCCGCCACCGGCATCTCGTTGCCGATGTAGACCTGGATCCCGGTCTCGTTCTCGCTCGCGAGGCTCTCCTGGACGATGCTTCCCAGCGCCTGCTTCTCCTCGAAGTTGCTGATGATCTCGCTCGCCCTCTGGTTGTCCGCGAGTTCCGGGTAGCGGAAGATGTTCGTCGCGCCGCTCGTGTAGATCTTCAAGTCCTTGTCGGCGTGGATCGCCTCCGCCGCGGCATTGATCACGTCCCCTACCAGCTCGCTGTACTCGCCGGCCTCCTGCTTGATCGCCGCTATCATACCCAGGTTGATCTGCTCGACGGAGATCCCGTTCAGGTTCGTGTTGAGCAGCATGTTCAGCATGAGCAGCGTCTCCTGGCTCAGCTTCTCCTCGACGCGGATCATCGTGTTCCGGACGACGTTGCCGTCCATCACGATGACTGCCAGGATCTGGTCCTCGTCCACCTGCGTGAGCTGGATGAACTTGATCTTGTTCCGCTGGATGCTCGGTGCCGAGATCATGGAGGTGTAGTTCGTGTTGGCCGCCAGGAGCTTCGCCACCTGCTGCAGCAGGTTCTCCAGCCGGTCCTCCCTCGTCATGAGGACGTTCTTCATCTCCTCGACTTCGTGCCGCTCCTCGCGGAGCATGTCGTTCACGTACAGGCGGTAGCCCGCGTCCGTCGGGATCCGTCCCGCGGAGGTGTGCGGCTGCTTGATGAGCCCCATCTCCTCCAGGTCCGACATCTCGTTGCGGATCGTCGCGGAGCTGAGGTTCAGGTCGGTGTACTTGGAGATCGTCCTGCTGCCGACCGGCTCGCCCGTCTCGAGGTAGTTGCGGATGACCGCCTGCAGGATCTTCATCTTGCGTTCATCCAGTTCCATCCGGCGCTCTCCTTCCTAAGACAGCCCGGGCACTTCTGAAAGCCCCCGGGGTTTCCTGCCGTTTCCCTCTCTTTGCGGTTATTAGCACTCATTTCATTCGAGTGCTAATATCTTACGTGTAATAAAATAGCACGCGCCTTATTTGATGTCAACAAGACGCGTGCCGATTATTTATAAATAAATTATGAAGAATCAGGACGATGTCCCCGGCTTCTTACAGGACGAAGCTTCCGCTCTCCGTGCCGTTGACGATGAAGTAAACGCGAGCTTCTTCGGGCTTCACATACAGAGCGACGCTCTTGAAGTCAGCGGCATCTTTCTTCATATCATAGACCCAAACGTCCTTCGCGGACTGCAGCAGATCCTCAGTGTTCCACTCTCTGTCCTGATACTGGACCGTGATCTCAGCCTTGACCTCTGCCTTCGCAGGAGCAGCCTTCTTCGCGGGAGCTGCCTTCTTCGCGGGAGCTGCCTTCTTAGCAGGCTCAGCCTTCTTCGCGACTTCCTTGACCTCAGCGACGGCCTTCGCAGCCTTGACTTCAGCGACAGCCTCAACTGCCTTGACAGCAGCGACAGCCTCGACGGCCTTCTTGGCAACGGTCTTCTTCACAGCGGTCTCAGCCTTCTTCTCGACGGTCTTCTTCACAGCCGAGGTGACGGCCTTCTTCACGGGCTCAGCCTTCTTCGCAGGAGCCTTCGCGGCCTTGGTGTCTTCTTTCTTCAGTGTCTGTGTCTTGACAGTAGCGACAGGTTTCTTAGCATCAGCCATTTTGAGTCTCCTTTCCACTCGAATGACGAAAAATGATAACACATACCCTCTTTGGTGCCGAAAGCTCGATAAAATCTGGGTTTTGTGCATTGCTTCCAAAGATCGTTGTACAAAATAGCACAAAAGATTTTGGCTGTCAACCGAGCGGTACAGGATATTTACGTGGAATTGTTTTAATTTTTACACAATTTTCAAATATTCGCCGGAAACCGTGTTCTAAGGCAGCATCGACACCGTCGCAGTCATCGCCGCAGCCTTGCCGAGATCCTTCGAGAGGAAGAACACGACGACGATGATGCCGAGGATGATGCGGTACCAGCCGAACACCTTGAAGTTGTGGCGGCGGATGTAGTTCATCAGCATCCCGATGACCAGCATGGAGACCACGAAGGCGACGAACATGCCGACGAGCAGGATCACCCACTCCGTCCCGGTGAAGTTCATACCGTTCTTAATGAGCTTCAAAAGGCTTGCGCCCGCCATCACGGGAATCGCGAGAATGAAGGTGAACCGCGACGCGGCCGTCCGGGAGATCCCGATGATGAGGCCGCCGAGGATCGTCGCGCCGGAACGGGACGTGCCGGGGAAGACCGCCGCGATCAGCTGGAAGATGCCGATGATCAGGGCGTCCTTGTACGTGATGTCGGAGAGCCTTGTCACCACCGGCTTCTGCCACTGCTGCAGGGTCTCTATGATAAGGAAGCAGATACCGACCAGGATCAGCATGAGCGAGACGCACTTCCAGTTGAAGAAGTGCTCGTCGAGCCAGTCATCCAGAAGTATGCCGACGATGGCAGCCGGGATGCAGGCGACGATCACTTTTCCCCAGAGATTCAGGGTCTCCGGCTTCCAGACGATCTTCGTCCCGCCGTTTGAGCGGACGGTCTCCAGCGGCCAGATCGTCTTCCAGTATAAGAGGACGACCGCAAGGATCGCGCCGAGCTGAATGACGACAAGGAAGACGTTCCAGAATTCCTCGGAGACGTTCATCTTCACAAATTCATTCAGCAGGATCATGTGCCCCGTGCTGCTGATGGGGAGCCACTCCGTGATTCCCTCTACAACGCCGAACAGTATCGCTTTCAGTATTTCCATCCGTTCCTTCCTTCCGGCTCCTGCCGGGACCGCACGCGTTTCATCAGCCCGCGCGGCTGTCTTATCTGTATTCCGCTTCTACAAACTTTTTAAATACCGGCAGGGACCTCTTCACCTTCTCCGTGTCCGTGCAGAACGCGATCCGGAAATAGCCCGGCGCGTAGAACCCGTTGGCCGGAACCAGGATGAGGTCGTACTTCATCGCTTTTCTGCAGAACGCGACCGCGTCGTCCTCTAGCGCCTTCGGGAAGATGTAGAAGGTGCCGTCCGGGCGGTTCACCGTGAAGCCGAGCTCTGTCAGCGCGTCATAGAGCAGGTTCATGTTCGTCTCGTAGACCGAGAGGTCGGAGGTCGCGTCCGGGATCTCTCCCATGACCTGGGTCACGATCGACGTCGGGCAGTTGTGGCCGATGCCGCGGGAGATCTGCGCGAACACCGCGTCCAGCTTGTCCGCTTCCTCAGCGGCGGGGTTGACGGCGATATAGCCGATACGCTCGCCGGGGACCGACTGCGACTTCGAGTAGGAGTAGCAGGTCAGGGTGTGATCGTAGAACTTCGCCGTGTAAGGGACCTTCTTGCCGTCGAAGACGATCTCGCGGTAAGGCTCGTCCGAGATCAGGAAGATGTTGTGGCCGTACGCCGCGCTGCGCTCCCGGAGGATGTCCGCGAGTCTTAGCAGCGTCTCTTCCGTATAAACAACGCCGCTCGGGTTGTTCGGGGAGTTGATGAGGACGGCCGCGACCTTCTCGCTGAGCATCTCCTCAAACGCCTCGAAGTTGATCTGGAAATCCGGGAAATGCGCAGGGACGATCTTGATCTGCGCGCCGGTGTCGTTGATATAAGGAATGTATTCCGGGAAGAACGGCGCGAAGACGATGACCTCATCTCCGGGCGTCGTCACCGCGCGGACCGCGTGCGCGATCGCGCCGGCCGCTCCCGCCGTCGGGAAGATGTGGCAGGCTTTGTAATCGATGCCGTATCTCCTGCTGAGGGCAGCCGCGACTTTCGCCTTGGCTTCCGGATGTCCCGTGCTCGGGCTGTACCCGTGCAGCTTCATCGGGTCGCTCTCCGCAAGGAGCCTGATCGCCGTCTCCTTGTAAACCTCCGGTGCAGGAACGGACGGATTGCCGAGACTGTAGTCGAAGACGTTCTCGTAGCCGATCTCTTTTCCCCGTGCCGTCGCGTACTCGGACAGTTCGCGGATGACTGACTTGTTGCCTAACATGGAAAGATAATGCTGGTTGATCATAACGCTCCTCTCTGCCGCACGGCTCCTACGCCTGCGCCATTATCATCATAAACTGGCTATTATTCTATCACACTCTCGCAGCTCGAACCCGAGCTTTTTCAGGAGAGCCGCGGATGCTTTATTCTCCTTCGCGGTCTCGGCCGTGATCTTCTCAAATCCAAGCGCTTCTTTGCCGTAGCGGAGGATCGCCGCGCAGGCCTCAAAGGCGTAGCCCTGCCCGCGCCAGTCACGGTGGATCAGGTAGCCGAAGTGCATGGCGTCATCGTCGCCGGTGTAGGGCTCGAAGCCCGCCCGCCCGATGAGCTGGCCATTTTCTTTGGAAAAGATTCCCCACGTCCCGTAGCCGTACAGGCGGTAGACCTTCTGCGCGTAGGCCTCGAGGATTTCCCGCTCCTGCGCGGGATCGTCCTGCGGCGCCTCCAGGAACCGGCGTGCCTCGCTGTCATAGAGCGCGAGCACCGCCTCCGCGTCCTCCGGCGTGAGCTCCCGCACGACGCACCGCTTCGTCTCGAGGATCGTCCAGGGCAGGCCGGCCGCCCGCTCGTAGATCTTCTGATAGGAATCGGCGGGGATCATGGCGGGTTCTTCTACAATATAATCCACGCCTTTTAAATGCTCGCCTCTCGCCCGGCTGCCCGCGTGCGCGTAGCCGCAGACAGGAAGCCCCTTTTCTTTTAATGTGCGGATCGCGCTGTCACAATCAGTGAGGAAAAGCGTTTCCGCCGGGAACATGTCTTTTCCCGGCCGTTCATTTGCGCTGTCGCCATCCGACGGATGTTCATCATTTCCGTTCATTTTTAGAAGGAAATCGCTCACCGAAACCGCGGTCACATCCCACGCCTCTCCGGTCTCTTTGCGCAGATTTTCCGCTGTTTCAGCGGCTTCCGGACCGGTCGTATCATATAATACAAAGCAGATCGTGTTCATATTCCGTTCATATTTTATTTAACGAATCTTCAATCCGTCCGCATTTTTTAGACACGTTTAACTACTATACTAAAACCATAAAAGATAGACAGCAGCCTACAAACTTTTTCATAATGTGCCAGGGACGTAAGCCAATACGCCGCCTGGCATCCTCCCTTTAAGAAAGACGGCGTCCCGGATCCCCGGGACGCCGTTCCTTTTTTTCTTCGTGTGTGCTGGTTCTTCACGCACCGATGAGGAAGCGCTCGATCTCCCGGATCGCCTGCTCCTCGTCCTGTCCGTCCGCCGATACGACAATGACATCGCCGTGCTCAAGCTCCAGAGACATCATACCCATGATGCTCTTCGCATTCACTTTTTTCGTGCCTGCCTCGATGTAGACGCGGCTTTCAAATTTGACCGCCACTTGTACAAGTTCTGCGGTGGACCTGGCTTCCAGACCGCCCTGCCGTGTGATCTGAATCGATTTTCTTGTCATAATATACTCCTCTTCGATACTTCCGGTAGACGAACGGGCCTTACGTGGTTCGATACCCTGCTGCCAGTTCGGACAGTTTCCTGAGCCTGTGGTTCATGCCGGACTTGCCGACCGGCGGTACCATGAGGCCGCCGAGCTCCTGCAGCGCCGCTTCCGGATATTCCAGCCGCAGTTCCGCAGCTTTGCGGAGTTTCTCGGGCAGTTCCTTAAGGACGCCCTTCTCCTCCAGAAGGCGGATGTCTTCGATCTGGTGCTGCGCCGCGCTGACGGTCTTCCCGATGTTCGCGGTCTCGCAGTTGACGCGGCGGTTGACCTGGTTGCGCACCTCCTTGAGGATCCGGGAGTTCTCCATTTCCAAGAGGGACGCGTGCGCGCCCATCATGGTGAGCAGCGTCACGATCGCCGTCGAGTCTTTGACGTAGACCACGTGGTACTTCTTGCGGCGGATGATCCTGCTTCCGATTCCGCAGTCTTCCATCGCCTGCCGGATCTGCTGCGCGTGTTCTCCGGTCTGCGCGTCGAACTCCAGGTGGTATTCCCGGCTCGGGTCGCTCATGGATCCGATGCACAGGAACGTATCCCTGAGATAGCTTCTCCTGCAGCAGGCTCTCGCAAGAAGGGCGTCCGGGACGCCCGTCTTCCGTGCTGTCCGCACTCTGCCGTCCCCGTCCGTCATCTGAAGCAGCTCCGCGGCGGCAAGGAGGTCCTCCTCTTTCGCCAGGACACGCGTCATATTCCGCTCCGGGGACAATTTGAGACTTATATTAGTAGTTTTTTCGAATAATGTAAAGCATTTTCCAATCAGCTGCGGATTGTCCGTATCGAGGGAAAGACGCAGGCCGTCCGGGCCTTCCTCCCAGATGCCGACTGAGGAGAGGATGGCGGCGAGCGACGCGATCCTGCAGTGTTTTCCCCGCGGGATGATCCGGCTGAGTTCGCTTTTGACTTCAGAAGAAAAAGACATGCCTGTCCTCAGATATCCCTGTGGTAGATCTTGATGCCGTACTCGCCCTGGCCTTTTAAGCGCTCATAGAGCTCGTTCGCGAGCGTGACGCTCCGGTGCTGCCCGCCCGTGCAGCCGATCGCGATGACCAGCTGGTTCTTGCCTTCCTTCACGTAGTTCGGGATCAGGAACCGGATCATGTCCTCGAGCTTCTCCATGAAAACCTTGGACTCCTCGAAGCTCATGACGTAGTCCCGCACCGGCGCATCGTTGCCGGTCAGCATCTTGAGTTCATCAATATAGAACGGATTCGGCAGGAACCGCACGTCGAACACGAGGTCCGCGTCGACCGGAATTCCCTTTTTGAAGCCGAAGGACGTCACGGAGATCATCAGCGAGTTGTAGGAACGGTTCTCGAGGAAGATCTTCACGAGTTCTTCCTTCAGCTCCCGCGTGAGGAGCCGCGACGTGTCGATCACGTAGTCGGCGTTCGCCTTGATGCCGCGGAGCACTTCCCGCTCCGCGCGGATCCCGTCCTCGACGCGCCCGTCCGGCGCCATGGGATGCGCCCTGCGCGTCTCTTTGTAGCGCTTGATCAGCGTCTCGTCGCTCGCGTCCATGAACAGGATCTCGTATGGATAACCCTTTTCACGGAGCTTCGCGAGGACGTCCTCGACGTAGGCAAAGGGCTGGTCGGCGCGCACATCCAGGCCGAGCACGACCTTGCTGATCTCGCTCCCCGGCATGAACATCAGCTCGGTGAACTTGTCGATCAGCCGCACCGGCAGGTTGTCAACGCAGTAATAGCCTTCGTCCTCAAGCATCCGGATCGCGGTGGCCTTGCCGCCGCCGCTCATTCCCGTCACGACTACAAATCTCATGTTTATTCCTCGCTGAGGCAAAATCCACGAATGTGGTTTTGCCGAATGCGGCGGTACCCGGTGCGTCAGCACCGGTGGTGCCGTCTACATCCCAAGATAGATTACTTCCCGCTCGAGCATCCGCCCCGACGTCTCAAAGACGCGGGCGCGCACGGCGTCGATCACGGCCATGACGTCCGCAGACGTCGCGCCGCCGCGGTTGATGACGAAGCCGCAGTGCTTCTCCGAGACCTGCGCTCCTCCTATGGAAAAGCCCCTTAGCCCCGCCTCCTCGATGAGGCGGCCCGCAAAGTCTCCCTCCGGGCGCTTGAAGGTGCTCCCCGCGCTCGGGTATTCGAGCGGCTGTTTGTCCCTGCGCCTCGCGGCGAGGTCTTCCATCTTCGCGGCGATCTCCGCCGGATCGCCCTCCTCAAGCGCAAACGTCGCGCTCAGGACGATACCGCCCTCTGTCTTCACGCGGCTCGTGCGGTAGCCGAATTCCATCTCCTCGCCGGGGATGGTCACGACTGTATCTTCCGTGCCGGAGCTTCCTTGATCGCTGGCGGCAGTGCTTTTCAGCATAGTAACTTCCCGGACGACCTGCTTCATCTCGCCGCCGTAGGCGCCGGCGTTCATGAGGATCGCGCCGCCAAGGGAACCCGGGATGCCCGCCGCGAACTCAAGGCCGGTGAGGCCGTGATCCTTCGCGGCCGCGGCGATGCGCGAGAGCGGTGCGCCCGCCTCCGCGGTCACCGTGTTTCCGGACACTTCGATCCGGTCCATCCGGTCCGTCATCGTGACGACGGCGCCGCGGATTCCCTCGTCGGCGACGAGGACGTTGGTCCCCCGCCCGAGAAGATACGTCGGGACCTGCGCCTGCCTCAGGATCCGGAGGACGCCCTCGAGCTCCTCGCGGGAAGAGACGCGGAGAAACAGGTCCGCGGGACCGCCCGTCCGGAAGGAACAGTGCAGGCGCATCGGCTCCTGCAGAAGAATGCGGTCCTCCGGAAGGACTTTCTTTAACTCATCAATTACATTGTCATTCATCTTCGTCATCCGAGCGGCGCTTCGAGAGCGATTCCTGCACGCGCTTGTAGAGCTCCTGCGCGGCGTTGTAGCCCATCTCCTTCTGCCTGTGGTTGACGGCGGCCGCCTCGCAGATCAGCGCGAGGTTTCTGCCGGGACGGATCGGGATCCGGTGGCACACGACGGGGATCCCGAGGAACTCGGTGTGCTCCTCCTCGAGGCCGAGCCGGTCATATTCCTTGTCCTTGCTCCACTCCTCCATCTGGATGACGAGGTCGATGTTGGTCATGTTGCGGACGCTGGATGCGCCGAACAGCGCCTTGACGTCCACGATGCCGATGCCCCGCAGCTCGATGAAGTGCTTGGTGATCGCCGGCGCGGAGCCGACGAGCGAGACTTCGCTGACTCTCCGGATCTCGACGACGTCGTCCGAGACGAGACGGTGGCCGCGCTTGATCAGTTCCAGTGCGGTCTCGGATTTACCGATGCCGCTCTCACCGGTGATCAGGACGCCGACGCCGTACACGTCGACCAGAACGCCGTGGATGGAGATGCAGGGCGCGAGCCGCACGTTCAGCCAGCGGATCAGCTCCGCGGTGAAAGTACTGGTCGCCTGCTTGCTCACGAGGAGCGCGATGTTGTTTTCCGTCGCGAGCCGGATGAACATCTCGTCCGGCATGAGGCTGCGGCAGAAGATGAAGCACGGGATCTCCATGCTCAGCAGTTCCCGCAGGATCCTCTCCTTGCGGTCCTCGTCCATCGATTCCATGTAGGCGTGCTCGACGAGGCCGATGATCTGGATACGCGTCGCCTCGAAGTGCTCCAGGTAGCCTGTGAGCTGGATCGCGGGACGGTTGACGTCCGGCTGGCGGATCTTGATCTTGTTTACGTCCACCTCCGGCGTCATGTTGGTGAGCTTCATTTTCTCTACGACTTCACTCAGACGTATGGTCGCCATAAATCCCCCTTGTCGTTGGCTGCTGTCTCCGTGTCAATGTATCTGTGAATATAAATTGTTTCGTTGTTCGCGATCGTCGGCAGGATCCTTTTCCATGATCGTATTCTTATGATTGCTTTCAGGATCCTGTTTGTTGAATCACTTTCACATATGTAAGTAGTATAACATGATTCCCGCGTCTCGCGGTCTGCGGCATTATTCCGACAGGTCGTGAATTTTCACGTAAACTGCCGCGGCGTTATTCCGCTTTCTCATGAAAATACGCGTAGATCGCCTCCGCCTGCTTCTGCGGGATCTCCGGGATCGCGGCGAGCTCCTCCACGGAGGCCTCCATGATCTCGCCGATGGACTGGAAGCTGCGCATCAGCGCTTTTCTTCTCGCGGGGCCGATGCCCGGGATCTCGTCCAGGCGAGAGGTCACCTGCGACTTCGAGCGGAGCGAGCGGTGATACTCGATCGCGAAGCGGTGCACTTCGTCCTGGAGCCGCGTGAGGAGCTTGAAGCCCTCGGAGCGGGTGTCGATCGGGATCTCTTCCCCTCGGAAATACAGCCCTCTCGTGCGGTGGTGGTCGTCCTTGACCATGCCGCACACGGGAATGTTAAGCCCGAGTTCCTCCAGCACGGAGAGCGCGACGTTCACCTGCCCTTTGCCGCCGTCCATCATGATGACGTCAGGGAACCGGGTAAAGCTGCCGAGCTGCTCGTCGATCTGCTTTTCCCGGAGCTGCTCCTGTTCTTTGAGGCCGTGGGAAAAACGTCTTGTCAGCACCTCGCGCATGCACGCGTAATCGTCAGGTCCCGCCACAGTGCGGATCCGGAACTTCCGGTAGTCGCTGCGCATGGGGCGGCCCTTCTCGTAGACGACCATGGAGCCGACGTTCGCGAAGCCGCTGATGTTGGAGATATCGTAAGCCTCCATCCGGGAGGCGTCTTCGAGGCCCAGGAGCTCGGAGATCTCGCGTACCGCGCCGATCGTCCGTCCTTCCTCGCGCTTTAACCGTTCTTTGTCCTTGCTGAGGATCAGCGCGGCGTTCTCCTGCGCCAGCTCCACGAGCTTCTCCTTCTGTCCGCGCTGTGGAATTGCGATCTGCACTTTGCCGCCGCGGCGGATGGAGAGCCACTCCTCGAGGAGGCCCTTCTCCTCGGGCTCCTCCGGCATCAGGATCGTCTTCGGCACGAACGGCGTCCCGGCGTAGAACTGCCGGACGAAATCCGAGAGGATCTCCGCCTTTTCGCGGCCGCTGACGTGCGTCATGTAGAAGTGGTCGCGGCCGATCAGCTTGCCGTCGCGAATGAAAAAGATCTGCACCACGCCATCCGCATCGATGTCGTCCGGTTCTGTCGCGATGCCGAGGATGTCCTTGTCATCCCCGCTGCCGCCGGACATCTTCTGCCGCTGGGCCACCTGCTTCACGCTCTCTAAGAGGTCGCGCCAGCGGATCGCCTCCTCGAAGTTCATCTCGTCGGAGGCGGCCTGCATCTTCGCCTTCAGGTCGCGCATGATCTCGCCGTAGTTGCCGCCGAGGAAACTGAGCGCGAGGTCCACCCGCTTCCGGTATTCCTCTTCCGTGACCTTTCCCGTGCACGGGCCGCAGCACCGGCCCATGTGGAAGTTCAGGCACGGCCGCTCCTTCCCGATATCCTTCGGGAGGTTCCTGCGGCAGTCCCTGAGGCCGTACATGCGGTTCAAAAGCTCGATCGTCTCCCTCACGGCGTCCGCGCTCGTGAACGGACCGAAGTACCGCGCGCCGTCCTTTTTCATCAGGCGCGAGAACTGCACTCTCGGAAACGCCTCCGTCACCGTGACGCGGATGTAAGGATACGTCTTATCGTCCTTGAGCATCGTGTTGTACTTGGGGCGGTGCTCCTTGATCAGGTTGTTCTCAAGGATCAGGGCCTCCAGCTCCGAGTCCGTCACGATGTACTCGAACCGCTCGATCTGGCTGACCATGCGGTCGATCTGCGGCCCTCTTCCGACGATCTTGCGGAAATACGAGCGGACGCGGTTGTGCAGATTCACCGCCTTGCCGACATACATGATCGTATCCTGCGCGTCGCGCATGATATAAACTCCCGGCTCAGCCGGGAGTTTTTTCAGTTCTTCCTGGATATCAAAACGCTGTTCCTGTTCCTGCATATCTCTCCGAATACTGGGATGTCAGATCAGGTCGTCCGCCGACGCGCCGGAGAACCGGCCGCGCTGTTCCGCTTCCGGCTGCTGTGCGGGTTCTTCCGGAGCAGGCTGCTGTGCGGGTTCTTCCGGAGCAGGCTGCTGTTCCGGTTCTTCCGCGGGCTGCAGCTGTTCTTCCGCATCAGGCTGCGCGGGTTCTTCCGCGGCCTGCTGCGCGGCTTCTTCCTTATGCATCTCCTCGAGCTCGCGCTCCTCCGAAGTTTTGTCTTCTTCCGGGGGCAGGCCCTTCGCTTCGCGGTAGATGCGCATGAATTCCTTGCCGGTGATCGTCTCGCGCTTGATCAGGTGCGCGGCGATCTTGTCCATGACGTCGAGGTTTTCGGACAGGATCTCCTTCGCCTCTTTGTAGCAGCCCTCGATGATCAGGCGGACCTCCTCGTCGACCGCGGCCGCCGTCACGTCGCTGCAGTTGAGGACCTGGCGGTTCTCAAGATACTGGCTCTCCACGGTGGACAGGCCCATCAGGCCGAAGCGGTCGCTCATGCCATACTGAGTGACCATGTTCCGCGCGATCTGCGTCGCCCGCTCGATGTCGTTCGCGGCGCCGGTCGTGACGGTCTCAAACTTGAGCTCCTCCGCCGCGCGGCCGCCGAGGAGGCCGACGATCATGTTGTGAAGCTCTTGTTTCGAGTTAAGATACTTTTCTTCCTCCGGAACCTGCATCACGTAGCCGAGCGCGCCCATGGTGCGCGGCACGATCGTGATCTTCTGCACCGGCTCGGAGCCCTTCTGCACCGCCGCGATCAGGGCGTGGCCGACCTCGTGGTACGAGACGATCTCGCGCTCCTTCGGGCTCATGATGCGGTCCTTCTTCTCCTTGCCGACCAGCACCTGCTCGACCGCTTCGAACAGGTCCTTCTGGTTGACGTAGCTCCGGTGGTTCTTGACCGCGTTGATCGCCGCCTCGTTGATCATGTTGGCGAGGTCGGAGCCGACGGCGCCGCTCGTCGCGAGTGCGATCTCCTCGAGGTTCACGGTGTCGTCCATCTTGACGTCCTTCGAGTGGACCTTCAGGATCGCGATGCGCCCCTTGAGATCCGGGCGGTCGACGATGATCCGGCGGTCGAAGCGGCCGGGACGCAGCAGCGCCTTGTCCAGGATCTCGGGCCGGTTCGTGGCGCCCAGCACCATGATGCCCTTGTCCGGGTCGAAGCCGTCCATCTCCGCCAGCAGCTGGTTCAGGGTCTGTTCGCGTTCATCGTTGCCGCCGATCGCGCCGACACCGTCACGCTTTTTACCGATCGTATCGATCTCATCGATAAAGATAATGCAGGGCGCTTTTTCGTTCGCCTGCTTAAACAAATCACGCACCTTCGCGGCGCCCATACCGACGAACATCTCCACGAATTCCGAGCCGGAGATCGAGAAGAACGGAACGTTCGCCTCACCGGCTACTGCCTTCGCAAGCAGGGTCTTACCGGTTCCCGGAGGGCCTACGAGCAGCACGCCTTTCGGGATTCTGGCCCCCATGGCCGTATATGCTTTCGGATCCTTCAGGAATTCGACGATCTCGGCCAGTTCTTCCTTTTCCTCATCGCATCCTGCCACATCGGCAAAGGTCTTCTTGTTCTTTTCTTCACTGCCCAGACGTGTTCTGGCCTTGCTGAAACGAGCCACCCCGCCGGCTCCGCCGCCCATGCGGTTCATCATCACATACCAGAGGACCATTGCCCCACCCATCAGGATCAGGTACGGAATGATACTTGCCCACCACGGAACGACAAAACCTTCGTT
>DJXE01000029.1:4674-4804 GCA_002449595.1 Lachnospiraceae bacterium UBA7012 | reverse complement strand
GCGGTCAGGATGACGATCTCCTTCTTCTCGCCCAGCTTCTTCGCCGCCGTCGTCATCAGGCGCGGCAGGATCGTGAGAGCCATGTCCTTGAACGCGATCGTCGGCCCGTGGAACAGCTCCAGGTAGTAGG
>DJXE01000029.1:3912-4553 GCA_002449595.1 Lachnospiraceae bacterium UBA7012 | reverse complement strand
TCGAATTTGCTGTCGTACGCGCCGTCGATGCAGTCTCTCAGCTCTTCTTCCGTGAAGTCCGTGAAGAACAGCCGCATCACTTCGTAGGCGGTGTCGCGGTAGTTCATGGCGCTGAGCTGCTCCGGTCCGATCGCAAGCTTCGGGATGCTGACCGGGACGTACAGTCCGCCGTCCGGGGCGAGCCCCTGCAGGACCGCCTGCGAGGCCGTGACCGGTGCGAGCGCCGACCTTGTGCTTCTGTACAACATTTCTGTCTGGTCTTTCATATGCTTATACCTCGCTGGAAAAATCGCGAATGTGTTTTAACGAATGCGGCAGCCGGCGCGTCCGCACGTTGCCGATCTCAGGCTGCGGCAGCTCTCTTTACGTCTCCCGCACCTCGTGTTCGTTCTCTTCCGCCTCGAAGTCGGACTCTTCCTCCGTCTCCTCCGGCTCTTCCGGCATCTGGGCGTTCTTTCTTCCTCGCAGCACTCTCCTGGACCTCACGCGCTTCGTGCC
The DNA here is from genome assembly GCA_002449595.1 of Lachnospiraceae bacterium UBA7012. Taxonomy (GTDB): domain Bacteria; phylum Bacillota; class Clostridia; order Lachnospirales; family Lachnospiraceae; genus CAG-791. The sequence continues at coordinate 4,055 of DJXE01000029.1, read as the reverse complement.
GAACGGCTGAGGCATCATCATCTCATCGAGCGGCCGCGCGAGCAGGTTGACCGCGGGCAGCGCGAACGTGACCGCATTCTCCTTGATCCCGAGGATCCGGAGCACCGCCACGGCGATGCCGAACAGCGCGCCGTAGAGGAATT
>DJXE01000029.1:0-3833 GCA_002449595.1 Lachnospiraceae bacterium UBA7012 | reverse complement strand
TCGCCCGCCGCGACACGGGGCTCGTCGCCGTGTCCTGCAGCATGATGAACGCCGCGAACAGGAAGCCGCCGCCGAGCATCTCCGCGAGGACGTAGAGCGGGTCCGCGCCATGGCTGCCGAACAGCAGCATAATACCTGAGAAAAGAATTATCGCCGCAAGCGGAATCATGATATCCGCGATCCCGACAGCCATCAGGACCAGTGCCCCGATGAGTACAGGGATCGGCGATGACAGCCCGATACAGCCGGACGTTCCGCCGACGATCATGTCACGGATCGCGATCGGGTTGCCCTCCGCGAGCGACGTGAGCGGCGTGATGCTGCCGAACTCCGCGTAGGAATAATCCCGCATCACACCCTGGAAGGCGAGCAGCATGATGAGCTTGCCGGTCATCGCGGGATTCAGGAGATTCTTCCCGGTTCCCCCGAAGAGCGCCTTCGCGGCGACGATGCCTGCGGCAGCCGCCGCGGCCGGCATCCAGAGCGGGACGCCCGGCGGCATGAGAAGGCCGGTGATGATGCCGGTCACTGCCGCTGTGCCGTCGGCCATGCAGTGGAAGCGCCGCGTGACGAGGTCCGTCAGGAGCTCCGCTGCAATCGCGCCCGCCAGTGCGCTTAAGATAAGAAGGCCGCCCTGCAGGCCGAAGAAATAGAGCGCGGTCCCGCACATCGGGACGAGCGCGATGAGGACGATCCCCATGATCTCCCTCGTGAGGAGCGGCGCGTGTATGATCATTTGTCTCCCGGAAGTTTCTTTTTTCATCTGCGGATGTACCTCCGGGCGTAGTCTCCGGTCTTCTCCGGATCTTTCAGGAGCTGCTCCCTGTATTCGTCGATGCGGTCGGACAGGCTTAATCCTGCGGGACAGATATAGGTGCAGGCGCCGCATCCGCTGCACTCCAGGCCGCCGTGCGCGATGAACCTGTCATCCTTTTCCTTTTCCAGATCTCTGAGGAGCCGGAACGGCGTGAGCCTGTTCGGGCACACGCCCGCGCATCTGCCGCAGCGGATGCAGGCGCTCGTCCTCACGGACGGGAGCTCGTGCCGCGGGATGCAGATCAGGCCTCTCGTGAGCTTGGTGACCGGGACGTCGAGGGAGGCGTAAGGCCGCCCCATCATCGGTCCCCCGTCGAGGAAGAGAACGTCCTCTTCCGTATATCCTTCCTTCAGGCCGCCGGCCTGCTCCAGGAATTCCCGGCAGCTCATCCCGAGCCGCACGCGGTAATTGCCCGGTGCCTCCGCCGCCCGTCCGGACAGCGTCAGGGTCCTCGTCATCAGGGGTTCGTTCGTGATGCAGGCCTGGTTGATCGCGACCAGGGTATCCAGGTTGTAGACGATGCAGCCGATGTCGTGCGGGAGCATCGTGCGGTTCAGCGTCCGCCCGGTGATCGCGTAGATCAGCTGACGCTCCGCTCCCTGCGGGTACTTGTCCGGCAGGACGCGCACCTGGACGTGCGGCATCTGGGCCGTCAGCTCGCGCAGCTGCGCCGCGCAGTCGGCATATCCTGAGGGAAGCGCGATCACGCCGCGCGCCTTCGGGAACATGCGCAGGACGATCCGAAGCCCGTTGATCACCTTCCAGGGTGACTCAACAAGCCTGCGGTAGCCGGCCGTCAGATAGGGTTCGCTCTCCATGCAGTTGGCGATGCAGAAATCCACGCTCTCCGGGTCCGCCTCCTCGATCTTGACCGCGGACGGCAGCGAAGCGCCGCCGAGGCCGGTGATGCCGGCGCTGCGGATCCCCGCGAGGATCTCCTCCCTGCGGAGGCTGTAGATATGGCGGTTCGGCGGATACGGGATCTCGAGATACAGCCCGTCGTTCTCCAGCACGATGGACCTCGCCTGCGTGCCGTCGGCGGTGAGCCGGTCTTCCACGGCGGTGATCTGTCCGGAGACCGGGGCGTGGATCGGCGCGGAGAGACGCCCGTCCGCGCGGGCGATGACCTGCCCCATGCGCACGAAGTCTCCCTCCTTCACAACAGGAACCGCCGGTTCCCCGATGTGCTGGGAGAGCGGGAAAACGAGCTCCCCTTCCGGAAACAGATTGATAAAGGGGGCATCTTTCGTCAGCTGTTTTTCGCCATTCAGCTGGATGCCGCCCGGAAATGTCAGTTTAGCCATACGAAAGATTTTAACATCTTTTGCGTGGTTGTGGTATATTCAGCTTATGAAAATCATCACCCAGACACTGGAACACAGCGAGCCTTCCCTGGCTTCGCTGGCAGACGTCGTCTATTTCGACATCGAAACTACAGGGCTCTCCTCTGCGAGGAACCAGATCTATCTGATCGGCTGCGCGCTGCACGACGCGGGGAGCTGGACGCTCACGCAGTGGTTCGACAATACCGGCCGCGAGGAAAAGGAGATCATCTCTTCCTTCCTTTTATATATCTCCGGAAGAAAAACGCTGATCCACTACAACGGCGATCGGTTTGACATTCCTTTTCTGCTGAAAAGGATGGAACTCCACGGCCTCACGGGGCAGCTCCCGCGCATGAATTCGATCGATCTCCGCAAGGAGGTCACGCCTTACCGCGATCTCATCGGCCTTCCCAACTGCAGCCAGCAGGCGGTCGAGTCGCTCTTCGGCACCGGAAGGACAGACGACACGGACGGCGGCAGCCTGATCGGCGTCTACCGCAGCTATGTGGAGAAGCCGGATCCGGACGCGCTGTCGATGCTGCTCACGCACAACGCCGAGGACGTCAGAGGGCTGATCTCTCTCACGCCGGTGCTCTCATTCCACGATCTTCCCGAGGCGAAGCTCCACGTCTACAAGGCGGAGGCGCACAGCTACCGCGGGTACCTCGGAGATGAGAAGGAGGAGCTGCTGCTCCACTTCCGCTCCGACAAGGCGATCCCCGTCATGATCACCGGCTCGTACGATCACGTGTTTCTCTCCCAGACCGGCGCGGAGGGCCTCCTGCGCATTCCGGTCTACCGCGAGGAGATGAAGTACTTCTACGCCGGGTACAAGGACTATTACTACCTACCGGAGGAGGACTGCGCGATGCACAAATCCATCGCCTCCTTCGCCGACGCCTCCCACCGCGTGCAGGCGACGGCACAGACCTGCTACACCAGGAAAAGGTCCTTATATCTGCCGCAGTGGTCCGACTTCAAGTCGCCCTATTTCCGCAGGGAATATCAGGATCCGGAGCTTTTCTTCGAACTCACGGATGAGATGAAGAGAGATCGGGATTTCTTCTGCAGCTACGCTGATTATCTCTTTAGAAGGATTTTGAAAAACGGGAAATAAAAAAAATCAGCCCCGCGGCGCAAGCCGCGGGGCTTAATTTCTTAGCTATTCGAATGAAAGATTACTCCTCGTCGGACGCTGCAGCTTCTGCTGCCTTCGCCTGTGCAACGAGTGCGTCGATGTCGACGGAGACGACGTCCGCGTTCGCGGCTTCTCTCTCCGCTGCCTGTCTCGCTCTCTCCTCGTCGATCGCGATTGCCTTGACACTCAGGCTGATCTTGTTGTTGTCAGGATTGAAATCAACGATCTTCGCCCTGACTTCATCGCCGACATGGAGAACGTCCGAAGGCTTCTCAACATGCTCTCTGGAGATCTGGGAGACGTGCAGCAGTGCGTCGATGCCGGTCTCGAGTTCGACGAATGCGCCGAAGTCAGTCATTCTTGCGACTCTGCCGGTGACGATGTTGCCGACTGCGTACTTCTCTTCCGCGCCGATCCAAGGGTTGTTCTCCGGGAACTTCAGGGACAGGGCGATCTTGGTATCCTGGATATCCTTGATCATGACCTTGAGTTCTTCGCCAACCTTGAAGACCTTCTTCGGATTCTCGACACGGCCCCAGCTCATCTCAGAGAT
>DJXE01000134.1 GCA_002449595.1 Lachnospiraceae bacterium UBA7012 | reverse complement strand
ACTGGCCGATGATCATGTACACGGTATTTGAGAACAATGATTTTTCCGGGAAAACCCTGATTCCTTTTTCAACGCACGAGGGAAGCGGCCTGTCCGGCTTTGATACGAAGCTTCAGAATGCCTGCCCGGATGCGAAAGTGCTGAAAGGTCTTGCTGTTCGCGGAAACGACGCGCAGAACGAGCAGGAGAAAGCGAGGGAATCCGTAAGCAGCTGGCTCTCGGAGCTCGGTTTTTGATAATTGAAACCATATGCAGCGGCACAGCACGGGAAGATTCCCGCGGCTGCGCCGCTTTTTATTTCATCAAAATATTATGCTCCTCGACAATTTGCACAAAAAATATGCAATCAGCGGTCTAAAAAAATACGAGATAGACAAGATAAATCAGTATGCGATATAATCATATGGTAATTATTACTGTTGATCCCCGGTGATCCGGGAACTCAAAAGGGAGGATTTGAAAGTTATGAAAAAACGTATCTCTCTGTTACTGGCTTTGGCCATGACCATGAGTCTGGTCCTGGCCGCCTGCGGCGCCGCACCCGCTGCTGCACCCGCAGCGCCTGCTGCAGAGCCCGCTGCTGAGGCGGAAGCGGAAGCTCCCGCAGAAGATGCCGCTGAGGCGGAAGCTCCTGCTGAAGGCAAGTCAGAGTACAACGTGACCGTTCTTGTCTGGAAGTTCGACGACACCTACGGTTCCACTGTCCGTCAGGGCATGCAGAAATGGGCGAAGGAAGTCGGCGATGAGCTCGGCGTGACCATCAACCTTGACATGCAGGATGCCGGCGACGACATGGCGAAGCAGGTCGAGCAGTGCGACCAGGCGATCAGCAAGAAACCCGATTTCGTCATCATCAACCTCGCGGAGCCCGCTGGCGGCCAGACACTGGTCGACAAGCTGACCGCTGCGAACATCCCGTTCCTGTTCTACAACATCCCGCCTTCAGAAGAGACCTATCAGTCTGTCGTGAAGGATTCCGGCGCTTTCTTCGTCGGCACGCTGCCTCGTGAAGCAGGCGACATGCAGGGCGAGATCCTTGCAGACCTCTGGAAGAAAGATGCTTCCGCAATCGACCTGAACGGCGACGGCAAGGTCCAGTTCGTTGAGTTCAAGGGCGTTGCGAACAACCCGGAAGCGATCGCGCGTACTCAGTATTCTGAAGAGACCGCGAAGGAACTCGGTGTTCCGCTTGAAATGGTTACTGACGTTATCGTCGCTGACTGGGATACCACCAAGGCTAACGACGCGATGCTCTCCACATGGCAGTCTCATCCCGAGATCGAGCTGGTCTTCGCGAACAACGACGACATGGCGATCGGCGTCATCGCAGCTCTGAACCAGTCCGGCTACAACACCGGCAACGAAGGCGATCCCGCGATCTCCGTCATCGGCGTTGATGCTACGGATGCAGCGATCGAAGCGATCAAGGGCGGCAAGATGACCGCTACCGTGAAGCAGGACGGCGACGCCATGGGCGAAGCGAACATCCGCTTCATGATGAACTACCTGCTGAACGGCTCCTTCTATGAGGGCCTGGAAGACAAGTACACCCTGAACGAAGACGGTGTCTCCGTGTACATCCCGTATGCGAAGATCACGGAAGAGAACGCTCAGTGATCGTCTGACTGAACCAGTAAAACCAGTATAATCGAGAAGGTCCCGATGACCTGCCAAGCCGGAGCAGACCGTTGCGAACAGGCGCGGCAGTCGTCGGGACCTTTTTTAACCCGGTAGTAAACGAAGAAAGGGTGAATCTGCAAATGTCGGAAGAAAAGGAAGCCATGGGACAGGGGAAGTACCTGTTGGAGATGCTTGACATCGAAAAACAGTTCCCCGGCGTCAAGGCACTGGACCACGCAAAGCTGCAGCTGCGCGCGGGCACGGTCCACGCCCTCATGGGAGAAAACGGAGCAGGAAAATCCACCTTGATGAAATGCCTGTTCGGGATCTATACCCGCGACGGCGGCTCCGTACTAATGAACGGACAGCCGGTGGCCTTCACCAGCCCCCGGGATGCTCTGGATAACGGCGTGGCCATGGTGCACCAGGAACTGAACCAGGTGCTCCGCCGCAACGTCATGGAAAACGTCTGGCTGGGCCGCTTCCCTACCACGAGACTCGGCCTTGTGGATACTGCAAAAATGTACGCTGACACGAAAGCTGTCTTCGAGAAGCTCGAGATCGACGTTGATCCGAGGCAGATCATCGGAGAGCTGTCCGTGTCAAAACGCCAGATGGTGGAGATCGCCAAGGCCGTCTCCTACGATGCGAAGATCCTGGTTCTGGACGAGCCCACCAGCTCCCTGACAGAGGACGAGGTCGATCACCTCTTCCGCATCATGAACCAGCTGACGAAGAATGGCGTCGGCATCATCTACATCAGCCACAAGATGGATGAGATCCTCCGGATCTCTGACGACGTGACGATCATGCGCGACGGCCAGTGGGTCGCCACAAAGCCGGCGGAAGAACTCACCAAGGAAGAAATCATCCGCCTGATGGTCGGCCGTGAGATGACGAACCAGTTCCCGCCCAAGCACAACAAGATCGGAGAAGTGCTGCTTGACGTGAAGAATCTCTCCGGTATGTACGAGCCCACCTGCCACGACGTCTCCTTCCAGCTGCACGCAGGAGAAGTGCTCGGTGTGGCCGGCCTGGTCGGTTCCAGAAGGACCGAGCTGCTGAACACTCTCTTCGGCTACTTCACCAAGGGCGGCGGCGAAGTCGATATGCGGGGAAAGGCCATCAACAACGTAACGACGGACGAAGCAAGAAAGAACGGCTTCGCCCTCATCACCGAGGAGCGCCGGGCGACCGGTATCTTCGGGGAAAACACGATCCTGTTCAACTCGATCATCGCCAATGTGGACGCTTATGGCAAACCGCTCCTCAACGGACGGAAGATGGATCAGGATACGGACTGGGTCATTGATTCCATCAAGGTCAAAACTCCCAGTAAAAAGACGCGCATCAAGAGCCTCTCCGGAGGTAACCAGCAGAAGGTCATCATCGGCAGATGGCTGCTGACACAGCCTGACGTGCTGCTGCTGGACGAACCGACCAGAGGCATTGACGTCGGTGCGAAATATGAGATCTATCAGCTGATTCTGAATCTGGCGGAAGAGGGCAAGGGAGTCATGATGGTCTCCAGTGAAATGCCCGAACTGCTCGGCATCTGCGACAGGATCCTCGTCATGAGCAATGGCCGGCTCGCCGGTATTGTGGAGCGGGGCAAGGACTTCGGGGACATCCCCGGAGAGCAGGAAAAGATTATGGAATTAGCTGCCAAGTACGTGTGATGAGGTGAACGGGAATGAGTAAAAAACGAATTATTGATATAGTCATGCTGGTCGTCCTCGCTGTCGGGGTCGCCCTGGCCGCCTATGGCGTGACGGGAAGATCCATCTACACGAATGCGGCGGCCATGACGGGCGGAGACCAGAAGGCCGCGATCGGCTACATTCAGGATCCTTCCACGCTGACGAGACTGGAAGACGTCTCTAAGGTCGGAGCGGACAAAGTGAAGGGCTTCCTGAAGGGGCTCGGCCTGGACGCCTCCGCTGTGGATGCGGCAGTGGATGCGCGGCAGCAGTATGAAGATGCCCTGGGCAAGGTCAGCGACCGCACGGATGCTTCCCTCGTGATGAAGGAAATGGGGATCACCGATGAGGCGCAGTATCAGGCCATCGCGGACAACACGGCACTGCTGGATCTGTACAGGGCAGGCCTGCCGACGCTCCTGAACAACAGCCACATGACGAATGCCGTGCCGATCCAGTTCCTGGGCATCGTCCTGATCGTAGGCGCACTCGCCTTCTTCCTGATCCAGGCGATGGATATCAAGCCCCGGGCAAGGACGCACACCATGAGCCCGAAGGCGACGAAGGTCACGGGCTTCCTTCTGAACTACGCGCTGTTCATTATTCTGGGTCTCATCCTGGTAGTGGTCTCCATCATCCGGATCGACTTCCTGAGTATGAACAACGTCCTGAACATCCTGCAGAACGCTTCCACAAAGGGTATCCTCGCACTTGGCTGCGCGGGCCTGATCGTTCTCGCGGGTACTGACCTGAGTATCGGCCGTGTGCTGGGCATCTCCGCCGCTGTGACGGCATCTCTGGTCCAGAGCACCACTTATGCCAGCCGTATGTTCCCGACCATGGTGAAGCCCCTCGGCACGCTGGGCCTGCTGGTCCCGCTGCTGGCTTCCATCGCGGTTGCGGTAGCCTTCAGCATGATCAACGGTTTCGGTGTCGCCAAGCTCCACCTGCACGCCTTCATCGTCACGCTGGGCACGCAGCTGATCGCCTACGGCGCCAACTGCCTTTACATCGAGTCCCAGCCCTCCGGCACAGCGCAGGCGCTGTCGACGTTTGATCCGAACTTCCTGAACATCGCGGCCGGCAGCTTCCGTATCGGCAGCGTCAGAGTTCCTCTTGTTGTCGTCTATTTCCTGCTGCTTGCAGCGATCGTCTGGCTCATCTGGAACAAGACCAAACTCGGCAAGAACATGTTCGCGGTCGGCGGCAACACCGAAGCGGCTGCAGTCTCCGGCGTCAACGTGGCGAAGACCATCATGCTGGTCTACCTGATGGCAGGTATCCTCTACGGTATCGCGTCCTACCTGGAAGCGGCACGTATCACTTCCGTCGGTGCAAACACCGGCCTGAACTATGAGACAGACGCCATCAGCGCGGTCGTCGTCGGCGGCGTCAGCTTCTCGGGCGGCGTTGGTACGATCCAGGGCGTCGTCATCGGCGCGGTCATCATGCAGGCGATCGTTTACGCGCTGCAGTTCCTGGGTGTCAATTCCTACATCCAGTACATCATCCGCGGCCTGATCATCATCCTGGCTGTCTCCATCGACGTGCGTAAGTACATCGTCAAGAAGTAAGAAGTAAGACATGGAAGAAAACAGAGAGACCGAAGTCATCGAAGAACAGGGCGCGCAGGCGCAGGAAGCACCCGGAGGCAAATTCGAGGGGCAGAAGCTCCCGAAGCGCTATCACCTCTATGACAAGATCATGGAGAATGTTTCGCTCCGCACGATCGACGGGGTGATCATCGTGGTCTCTGTGCTGATCGTCGTTCTTCTGATCATCGGGATCGCAACGGGAAATCCGCCGGGCTGACGGCGAAAAAAACTACAGACAAAACGGAACGAGCACCTGAAAGGGTGCTCGTTCCTGCGAGCATACGGCGAATGCCGCGACAGAGAGGGAACGCGAAGCGCTCCCTCTCTTGCATGGCTCATTAACGTGCCGGCATCTCCCGCAGCGCCCGCAGGAGGAACCAGATCCCGATCGCGGCGCTGAGCAGGTCAGCCAGCGGCTGCAGGAGAAGGAAGCCGTCCAGCCCGAACAGGGCAGGAAGGACGTAGAGGAGCGGCATGTAGAAGATCCCCTGGCGCAGGACAGACACGAGGAGCGCTTTAAAATATTTTCCCGTATTCTGAAGGAACATACTCGCGTAGGCGTAGACGCCGAGGAACGGGAGAGAGATGCACTGGAAGCGGATGATCCGCGCGCCGAGGACGGCGACCTCGTCATTCGCCGTAAACAGCCGCGTCAGAGGCTCCGCAAAGACCGCGTAGACGGCAGCGGCCGCGAGCATCATGAGCGTCCCGGTGATGACCGTGATCTTCAGGGCCTTCCGGACGCGCCCGTACTGCTTCGCGCCGTAGTTCATGGCGCAGATCGGCTGGAAGCCCTGCCCGAAGCCGATCGCCAGCATATAGCCGATGGCGGCGACGCGCGTCGCAATCGTGAGGGAGGCCAGCAGCGTCTCGCCGTAGGCGGATGCGGCGTGGTTGAGGAGGACGGAGGCGAGGCTCGTGATGCCCTGCCTGGTGAAGTTGGGCGACCCGCCGGCCAGGATGTGGAAGACGTGCTCCCGGGTGAGGCTGCATCTGCGCAGGCTGACGGGGACGCTGCCGCCGCGGGCCGAGATCAGGATCAGGGCGAGGCAGCTGCCCGCCTGGCCGAGGAGCGTCGCGAGCCCCGCGCCGGCGATCCCCATCCGCAGTCCGAGGATGAAGACGGGATCCAGGACGATATTGGCGAGGATCCCCGTCATCATGCCGAGCATGGCGTGTTTGATGTTCCCGCACAGCCGCAGCTGGTTATAGACTGTCGTGGAAAACACCGCGAACGGAACGGCGAAGAGCATGATCCGAAGATACGTCTTCGTGTAGTCGAACAGGGCCGGTGAGGCGCCTGCACCCAGAAGGCGCGTCAGAGGGTCGAGGAAAAGGAGCGGGACCAGCATCAGCACGATCCCGCCGGCAAGGGAGAGCGCGACGCCGGTATTGGCGTAGACTTCCGCCTCGTCATCCTTACCCGCGCCGAAGCAGCGGGACATGTAGTTGCCGCTTCCGTAGCCGAACCAGAAGCCTACGGCCTGTACCAGGGACACGAAGGCGAAGACGATCCCGACGGCCGCGGTCATGCTCCGGTCGTTCAGGCGCCCGATCCAGAAGGTGTCCGTCAGGTTGTAGATCATCATGATCATCATGCCGATCATGGTGGGGATGGCCAGCCGGATCAGGAGGGGGAAGATCCCGGCGTGCAGCAGGTTTTCTCTTGTTTTGGCGGTCTTACTCATGGTGTGCTTCCGTTTTCCTCACTTCGCCGCGGGTCCCGTCGACCAGGATCAGGTCGCCGTCCTTTAACACGGAGGTGGCGATGCCGACGCCAAGGACGGCCGGGATCCGGTATTCTCTGGCTACGATCGCGGCGTGGGAGAGCTCACCGCCGGTATCCGCGACCACGCCGCCCGCAAGGGTGAACAGCGGCGTCCATTCGGGGTCAGTCAGGCGGCAGACCAGGATCTCGCCCTTTCTGAGCTTGTGGAATTCTTCCGGGCCGCTGACGGTGCAGACGGTGCCGGTGACTGTGCCGGCGCTGCAGCCGGTGCCCTTTAAGACCGCGTCATCCTGTGGGAAGATACTGCGCTTGGATTCCTCCCAGACCTGTACGGCGGCAGGATGAAGGCGGATCCTTCGATCGATCTTTTCCCTGTCTGCGTCATTCAGATAGCCGCGGGCGGCAGTCTCGTGGAGCTCTTTGATGAACAGCCAGGCCGTGGAACGGTTCTCGGAATCATCCCCCGTCAGAAGGAAGTTCAGGCGGGCGTGGAGCCGCCGCATGTAATAGAAGACCTGCTCCCACAGGTACTGGCTCTCTTCCCGCTGCACATGGAAATACCGGTAGGCGTCGACGGCGTGCCGGATCTTGCGGTATTTCTTTTCGCCGTAAGCGGCCCGGATCTTTTCCATGAGGGGCTCAAAGATGCCGCCGGAAGGCGCGGTCTCCGTCTCCTTCAGCATGGGCTTCAGGACGGACAGCACGCGGTCCGGGACTTCCTTATAGGAACGCGAAGCCAGGCAGTAGCAGTTGTTGTCGGTCTTGAAGCCGTCCTTTGCGAGGAAATCCCGCAGGGCATCGGCAAAGGACGGGTATTTATCGGAGAGTGCGTGGACGTCCAGACCGCTCTCCGCATCCGAGAGCAGGGCGGGATCGCTTCTCACGACGGCGGCCACCGCCTCCAGGTCCCTCGTCATCTCCGCCGTCTTGTTGTCCAGGTCCTGGAGAAGATCGTAGCCGTCCCTGGACGGGTCGATCTTTTTGACGTAGGCGGAGCACTTGCGGTTCAGCATCAGCTGCGGGAAGAGGGCATAGCGGAACCGGGTGTACAGCAGGCGGCGGATCAGGTCTTCGCCCTGTTCGATCGCTTTTCCCAGAGCGGCGCAGTCGAGGCTGTCCGCGTCGACGGCGGCCATGTCGGCGATCTCCTTCCGGAAGCCCGCCATGGACGTCTCCATGATGCTCTTGCAATGATCCGCATCCAGGGCTTCCCGGAGCATCCCCGGAATGTGGACGACCCTGTGCGTCAGGCGGATCGTATTGGGCGGGAGGTTCATGATGCCGTTGTCGTCGATGGTGGGATGCATGTCCAGGACGATCCCGCCCTCCTCGAAGATGACGGACTTCTGCATGTTGATGATGCGCCCGATGTCGTAGTCATAGGGGAGAAAAACGTCGTTCATCTTCTCCAGGAGGAAGGAAAGATTACCTTTCAGCGCCCCGGTAGAGCGCTTCGGAATGTAGTATTTCCGCCACTCGTCCTCCGAAACCGCATTCTCCTCGCGGAGCGTGGTGATGGGACGCGCCTGCAGGATGTATGTCTTCCCGTTCTCGATGCCCCATTCGATATCCATGGGGACGCCGTAGTGCTTTTCGATCTTGACGCCTTCCCTGCACAGAGAGGTGAGATCCTCCGCGGAGAGGCAGGGCTGCTTCTGGAGCGCTTCCGGGACGGCCTGCGTGACGGTGCCTTTTCCGTCCTGCGCGTAGACGATCTTCGTCTTCTTTGAACCGACTGTGGTGCTTTGGACGGTCCCGTCCTTTGCAAGTACGAAGCTGTCCGGGGTGACGCTGCCGGAGACGACGGACTCGCCGAGCCCGAGCGACGCGTTGATCCGAATCGTGTCGCGGCTCCCGGTGACGGGATCCGCCGTGAACATGACGCCGGCGGTGTCGCTCTCCACCATCTTCTGGACGACGACGGCCAGCGCGACGGAGGCGTCGTCATAGCCTTGCGTGCGCCGGTATACGACGGCGCGCTCGCCCCAGAGGGAGGCGTAGCATTCCAGGACCTTCTGCAGGAGTTCTTCCTCCCCGCGGACGTTCAGGAAGGTCTCCTGCTGCCCGGCGAAACTCGCGTCGGGGAGATCCTCCGCCGTCGCGGAAGAGCGGACGGCGACGCGGGCGCCGGTGAGAGAGGGGCTTTCCTCTGCGGCAAGCTGGCGATAGGCGGCGAGGATCTCGTTCTTCAGGGCCTCCGGGATGGTGCCCTGAAGGATCTTTTCCCGGATGTGGTCCGACTGACTGGTGATCCCGTTCTCCGCAGCAAATTCCCGGTAGGACTGCGCCGTGATGACGAAGCCCTCCGGCATGGGGAATCCGGCCCGGCTCATCTCGCCCAGGTTGGCGCCTTTTCCGCCGACGTATGGGACGTCTTCTTTGGTAATACTGTCAAAATGCCTGATCCTGTCTGATGACATAATGCGGCCTCCAAGTTAATGCTTTAATTAACAGTCTGAAATGGTTAGGTAGCCTGAACAGCAGTTTGCGCAAGCTAACAAGCGATCTGGTAAAAGGTTAGTCTTATTTAACCTAACTGTCAAGAAATCGCACGCACATTGATGATTAATCGGATAGAAAGACTGCAGCCTGTCCGATGTACATCAGCCTTATCGGATGGGTAAACTGTAGTTCATACGACGTACGTAAACCGCCTCATGCAAGCATGATCGGCACATCTGGCTTTACCGATCATATAAAAAACGGGAGACGCCGAATCTTCAGCGTTTCCCGTAAAGGATCAATCATGTAGGGCCCTCCGTAAATCGAATGGTCAAATAATTAATTCAATATAGACACATTCCGGAAGAATAATCCACCTATTTCCGCCCGGTCACGGTATAAATGAAGCTCTGGAGCTGGCGCGAGTCGGTCACGGTGAAGCCGGCGGCCTCCATCATCCGGGCGATCCCCTTCCGGTTCGTCGTGTGGCAGTCGCCGCTGCGGGCGAGCTTGAAGAAGATGTTGTTGTCGATCCAGCCGCCGAGCCCGCCGACACCCGTGTCAGACAGGATATACAGACCGCCTTTCTTCAGTACGCGGAAAGCCTCCTGCATGGCCTTCTCCGGGTAAGGGTAGTGGTGGAAGCTCTGGGAGCACGTCACGATATCAAAGCTGGCATCCGGGAACGGAAGACTGTCCGCCGTGCCGTTGATGAATTTGGCCCCGGGGATCTGCTTTTTCTCCGCCATGCGGATCATCTCTGTCGAGAGGTCCAGCCCTGTGTGATCCGCGTCGTGCTCCTTCGCGAGCATATCGATCAGAAAGCCTGTGCCGCAGCCCACGTCCAG
>DJXE01000019.1:5401-5661 GCA_002449595.1 Lachnospiraceae bacterium UBA7012 | reverse complement strand
CCGAACATGACGCCGACCTTCTCTCGCAGCTGGTTGATGAAGACGACCGTGCAGTTCGACTTGCTGATGACGGCCGTCAGCTTGCGCAGCGCCTGCGACATGAGTCTCGCCTGCAGGCCGACGTGGGAGTCGCCCATGTCGCCGTCGATCTCCGCCTTGGGCACGAGCGCCGCCACCGAGTCGACGACGACGATGTCGATCGCGCCGGAGCGCACCATCGTCTCCGTGATCTCGAGTGCCTGCTCGCCGCTGTCCGGCTG
>DJXE01000019.1:5157-5329 GCA_002449595.1 Lachnospiraceae bacterium UBA7012 | reverse complement strand
CGCTGTCCGGCTGGGAGATGTAAAGGTTGTCTATATCGACGCCGATATTCTTCGCGTAGACCGGGTCCAGCGCGTGTTCCGCGTCGATGAAGCCGGCGATGCCGCCCTGCTTCTGGACCTCCGCGATCATATGCAGCGTCACTGTCGTCTTACCGGAAGATTCCGGTCCGTA
>DJXE01000019.1:1983-5094 GCA_002449595.1 Lachnospiraceae bacterium UBA7012 | reverse complement strand
GATTCCGGTCCGTAGATCTCAACGATCCTGCCCCGCGGGATGCCGCCGAGGCCGAGCGCGATGTCGAGGCTGAGCGACCCGGTCGGGATGGTCTCCACTTCCATCCGGCTCGCGGGATCCCCGAGCTTCATGACGGCGCCCTTGCCGTACTGTTTCTCAATCTGCATCAGCGCCGCGTCGAGCGCCTTGATCTTCTGATCATGATCCATACTCATCGCAAAATCTCCTCAAAAAACGCATTTCGAACGTTTGTTCTGTTTCAGTATAGCACCGGGTCCTGCCTGCCGCAAGAAAAAAATACAAAAAACAGGTGGCCCTGTGCGGCAGCATTCGATATGAGTCAGACGAATCCAGTATAAGGGATGCGGCCCGGAAGCACAATGCTCCGGCTGCCCGGGGCCGCCCAAAAAGTTCAGGTCACAAAGCAGATCTCAGATCACAAAGCTCATGACCGCCGGCTTGGAGAGCCTGAGCTCGCGGATCACGATCCCCATCCTGTTCTTCTCTTCCGGCGGGATCGCGCACAGCTCCTCGACCTTGAATTCCTTCTCCTCGAAGATCTCCTTTTCCTTCCCGGTCAGGGTCTTCTTCACGGTGCGGACGCTGCAGACGACGACCGCGCGCAGCTTCTCATAGACTGCTGCCGAGGCGTCCTCAGCACTCATGTAGTAGAGGTGGCTCTCCAGCGTCGTGTCCGCAGTCACCTCCCCGAGGATCTTCGAGGAGACGATCTGGCGGAACTTGTGGCTGAAGTCCTCCGCGTCGAGGACTTCTTCATAAGTGCACCGCGCGCCGATGTAAAGCTTCGTGAGCTGCGTGATCGTGTATTTGAAATCGCCGCTGCCTGTTGTCATTATTTGTACCTCGCCGTCAGGCTTCTTCCTGTCCGTATTCAATGTCTTCGATGGCCCGTCCGGTCGCGCGGACCGCTTCCGTGATCTGCTCCATCGTCACTTCGCCTTCGCGGGCGAGCTCCTCCGGGGTCACCTTCCGCCCGAGCGTCTTTGCGAGCTCCGCCGCCTTGTCCGCGACGAGATTCGCGTTCTCGGCGATCTTCGCGTCCTGCGCCTTGATGAGAAGGTTGTCGGAAATGAGATCCTCCATCGCGTCCATGATGCGCCGCGTCAGGTCGCCGTCGACCTCGTCAGGGGACGAGAGGGGCCCGAGGAGCGCCGCTGCGCGCACCAGTGCCTCGCTGCCCGCGCCGATCAGGTCCTCCGCCGGCACGCCCTGCCCCGCGTATAGCCTGCAGATGTCGAGCACCTTCGGCAGCATGTACTGCGCGAGCGAGCGCTGCGCCTCCTTATCTCCCGCCATCGCCGAGATGCGGATCGCGGTCATCACGCTTTCCTCCGGCTGGGGGATCTGCGCGATCATCTCCTCATATTCTTTCAGGTAGTCGTGCTCTTCTTCGGTCAGCGCGTCTTCCGGCTCCACTTCGTCCGCAGGCGCCTCGTCGACGCTGATGCCGCTCTTTAGGAGGAAGTCCCGGACCTGCGCCGTCTGCTCCGGCGTCAGCCCCGTGGCTGCGAAGATCTCACCCAGCTGTTCCGAGGAGATCGTGTCGCCGCCCTGCCGGGCCGTCTTCTTCGCCGTCTGGAGCGCCTCCAGGAAGAGCTGTTCTCTTGTTTTTCCGTTGTCTGTCATTTGATATGCCTCTCTGGGGAAAGCCCGTGATCGCCGGGCTCTGAACCTTTTCTCAGGTCTTGTGTACGTGGGTGAAAAGGTGATCCTGGCAGTACTCATAGCTGCCGTTGCACTTCGAGCAGTAGCGGAACTCCAGGTTCGGATCGTCCTGCGGTGTCCTGCCGCAGACCGCGCACCTGTGGAGCACCGGGCCGCCGGATGCCTGGCCGGAGCGCATGCCGCCCCGCATGTGGGTGCTGCCGCCCGTCGCTTTTCTAAACGCCGCCCTGCGCGCCGCCTGTTTCGGGTCCAGCTGCCACCCGCGCGACTGGAGCCAGAAGATGACGAAGTTCAGGAGCGAGGCCGCGATCGCGACCTTCTGGTAATACGGTCCCCGGAACAGGTCCAGCATCAGGATGACGGCATAGATGATGCCGAGCCATTTCACCTTTACCGGGATGAACAGCATGAGCAGCACCTGCACGTCCGGGAACGTCGCGGCGAACGCGAGGAAGATCGACATGTTGACGTAATACGTGCTGAAGGAAAAGGACATCGACCGGAACGCCGCTTCCGCATAGGAGGCAGGCATCGTCGCGATCTCCGGCACGATGAGCCGCGTCAGGGGGATCAGTAGGAACGATCCCAGGATCGTGAACAGGAAGCCCGAGAAGATATACACGTTGAACCGGAACGTCCCCCAGGTCCGCTCGAGCGTCGTGCCGAGCGAGTAATAGAAATAGAGGGAGATCAGGATCCAGAAGATGTTGCTGCTTCCCGGCGGGATCAGCACCCAGGTGACGATCCGCCACACCTGCCCGTGCAGGATCGCGCGCGGGTCAAGCGAGAGCCAGCTGAGCAGCCCCGGCGCGAGGAACGACGTCGTGTAGCCGATCGCGTAACAGATGATCAGAAGGAGCGGCAGGTTTTTGACCGCGTACTTTCCGTATTTTCTTTCGAGTTCTCTCATATATTCATTTCCTTTACTGTCACTGAATGTTCCGCCGAATCTCCGGCATGTACATCAGTTTACATTGTTTCCGCCCTTTTGTACAATTCGGTGCCGCGAGGGCGTTTGTGATATAATGTCCGTCGATGAATGCGATCACAGCGCACCTGCCGGAAGCAGCGGCGCTTTTTAAAGGAGAAGGAATTGATCAGCAGGGACTATACACTCGGCATTGATATCGGATCCACCACGGTGAAGATCGCTGTTCTGGACCCGGCTCACAAGATACTGTTCTCCGACTACCGGAGACATCACGCGGATATAAAGAACACGCTGCACAGCCTCGTGAAAGAGGCGCTGGAGCAGCTCGGCGACGTCACGGTCCACCCCGTGATCACCGGGTCCGGCGGCCTCGCGCTCGCGGGCGCGGTCGGCATCCCGTTCGAACAGGAGGTCGTGGCGGTCTCCTCGGCGCTGCAGGAGCTCGCGCCGAAGACGGACGTCGCGATCGAGCTGGGCGGCGAGGACGCGAAGAT
>DJXE01000019.1:951-1864 GCA_002449595.1 Lachnospiraceae bacterium UBA7012 | reverse complement strand
ACGGCACCTGCGCCGGCGGTACCGGCTCCTTTATCGACCAGATGGCCTCCCTGCTGGAGACCGACGCACAGGGACTCAACGAGTACGCGAAAAACTACAAGTCCGTCTACACGATCGCGGCGCGCTGCGGCGTCTTCGCGAAGTCGGACATCCAGCCACTGATCAACGAGGGCGCGACGCGCGAGGACCTCGCCGTCTCGATCTTCCAGGCGGTCGTCATCCAGACCATCTCCGGCCTCGCCTGCGGCAGGCCGATCCGCGGGCACGTCGCTTTTCTCGGCGGCCCTCTGCACTTCCTGACTGAACTGAAAGCCGCCTTCATCCGGACGCTTGAACTGGATGAGGAGCACACGATCGATCCTGACAACTCCCATCTGTTCGCGGCGGCAGGAGCAGCCATGAACGCGAAGGAAGAAAGCTTTTCTTCTCTCGCGGAGCTTGAGACGCGCCTCGCCGGCGAGATCCATATGGAGTTCGAAGTGCACCGCATGGATCCCCTCTTCCGCTCGCAGGAGGAGTACGCCGCGTTCACGGCGCGTCACGCCGCGCATCGCGTGAGAAAAGGGGATCTGGCCTCGTGCCACGGCAAATGCTTCCTCGGCATCGACGCCGGGTCAACGACGACGAAGCTCGCCCTGATCGACGAGAAGGGCACGCTCCTCTATTCCTTCTACAGCAATAACAACGGCAGCCCCATCCGGACCGCGATCCGCTCGATCAGCGAGATCCACAAACTCATTCCGAAGGATGCCGAGATCGCCTGCAGCTGCTCCACCGGCTACGGGGAGGCGCTCCTGAAAGCCGCCCTGATGCTGGATGAGGGAGAAGTCGAGACGATCGCGCACTACTACGCTGCCGCGTTCTTTGATCCGGCAGTCGACTGCATCGTGGATATCGGCGGCCAGGACATGAA
>DJXE01000019.1:0-878 GCA_002449595.1 Lachnospiraceae bacterium UBA7012 | reverse complement strand
GGACATGAAGTGCATCCGCATCAAGGACGGCGCCGTGGACAACGTCATGCTCAACGAGGCGTGCTCTTCGGGCTGCGGCTCGTTCCTCGAGACCTTCGCAAAGTCCCTCGGGCTGTCCGTGCAGGATTTTGCGGCACAGGCGCTTTTCGCGGAGCATCCGATCGATCTCGGAACGCGCTGCACGGTGTTCATGAACTCGCGCGTCAAGCAGGCGCAGAAGGAAGGCGCCGGCGTCAGCGATATCTCCGCAGGCCTCGCCTACTCCGTTATTAAAAATGCGCTGTTCAAAGTCATGAAAGTCTCGTCCGCGCAGGAGCTCGGGCGCAATATCGTCGTACAGGGCGGCACGTTCTACAACGACGCGGTGCTGCGCAGCTTCGAGAAGACGGCGGGCAGCGAAGTCATCCGCCCTGACATCGCGGGCATCATGGGCGCGTTCGGCGCGGCCCTGATCGCGCGGGAGCGCTACAGCGGATCCGGCAAGTCCTCCATGCTCTCCTTCGATGAGATCGAGAACCTCGAGTTCACGACGTCCCTTCGCAACTGCGGAAGGTGCACGAACAACTGCCGCCTGACGGTGAACCGCTTCACGGGCGGCCGGGAGTTCATCTCCGGCAACCGCTGCGAGCGCGGCCTCGGCAAGGAGATCACGGACAGCGGCATCCCCAACATGTACAAGTACAAGACGAAGCGGCTCTTCAGCTACAAGCCGCTGCCGAAGGACAAGGCGCCGCGCGGCACCGTCGGCATCCCGCGCGTCCTGAACATGTACGAGAACTATCCGTTCTGGTACACCTTCTTCACGGAACTCGGCTTCCGCGTGATCCTCTCGCCGCCCTCGACGCACAAGACGTACGAGATGGGCATCGAGTCGATCC
>DJXE01000041.1:297-25134 GCA_002449595.1 Lachnospiraceae bacterium UBA7012 | reverse complement strand
TCATACCGGAGCAGCCGATCGTCTCGACCAGAGCTTCCTGGATCACGCCGTCCTTGACGTTCAGGCTCAGCTTGCAGGTTCCCTGCTGGGGAGCGCACCAGCCGACACCGTGTGTGTAGCCGGAAATGTCCTTGATCTCTTTCGCCTGGACCCATTTTCCCTCTTCCGGGATCGGGGCAGGACCGTGATTCGGGCCTTTCGCGACACACGTCATCTCTTCAACTTCTTTTGTGTATTGCATATGACACCTATCCTCCTTGTGTTGATTTGGACTTAAGTACTACAGTAACTCTACCATACACCCCATCCAGTTTCCAGTATCAACCTTAATATAAAAACAGGATGTCGGCCAGAGCGCCGGTCAGATATCGCAGTCGAAGATCGCCTTCTTCGCGATCCTGTCGCCGTATTCGCTCTTCCACCTGATGTGCGGCTCCGAAGCGGCATACGCGGGCAGGGCTTCCTTCTCCATCGTGATGATGATCATCAGGTCAAACCGGTTCGCGATGTCGGAATTGGAGACGCGGATGTCCAGCGAATGGATCCCGGGGATCGCGAGCGTCTCCTGGAAGATCCCGCGCACAGGCTCCACGAGTGCCTTCACGTCCGTTCCTTCCGTAAACTTTACGACGATATAATGCTCCATCATAGGCGTTCCTCCTCTTTCACTTCGATGCCGATCGTCGGCCCACTGCATAATAATAACTGAAAAGCATTTTCGCTCACAAGCACGGTTTTTCCGAAATTTGCTTTTTTATGCCTTCCTCCGGTAGACCGGCCGCGCGTCCTTCAGCTCCTGCCACAGCTCCGTGTAGTTGCGGTAGCGGATGGGGCTGATCTTTCCCTCTTCCAGCGCCGTCTTGACCGCGCAGTCGGGCTCGTTCACGTGCGCGCACCCGTCGAACCTGCAATGGCCCTCATAGGGCTCAAACTCAGGATAGTGATATTTCAGGTCGTCCGCCCCGACGCCCATGAGAAAGAGCGACGTGAATCCGGGCGTGTCCAGAAGATAAGTGTCGTTTCCGATCGAGTACGCCTCCACGACACGCGTCGTGTTTTTACCGCGCGCGATCTTTCGCGATAGTTCTCCCGTCTCCAGGTTGCCTGCGAGGCCGGCAGAGACCGAAAGGCGGTTGATGAGGGACGATTTTCCGGCACCGCTCGGCCCGGTGATGACCGTGGTTTTTCCCGCCAGCACGCCGCTCAGTTCTTCCAGCGTCTCTTCCTGGTAAGTGCTGATGAAAAGCACTTTGCACCCGCATCCTTCATATGTCTCCCGTAAGGCTCTGATGTCCTCCTGCGCCGCGAGGTCGGTCTTGTTGAAGCACAGGACCGCGGGGAGGTCCCGCATCGACATCGTGATGAGGAAGCGGTCCAGCATGTTGAAGCTGGGCGCCGGATACGTCACGGCGAACAGAAGCAGCGCCTGGTCGACGTTCGCGACGTTCGGGCGGATCAGCGCGTTCCTGCGTGGAAGGATCCTTGTGACGTTGCCCTCCTGCGGGACGGACACTGTGTCCGTGACGTCAAATTCCACGTCGTCTCCGACGAGCGGTTTTTCCCCCAACGCGCGAAAAACGCCTCTCGCCCTGCAGCGAAAGACGTTTTCCTGTGAATACACCTCATAAAAACCGGCGATACTCTTGATGATCTTTCCAATCATGAATGTTTTCTGTCCGTTATTCTTCCGGCGTAAATGTGAGCGGCCTCTGTACCTTCTTCTCGATCGTCTGCGCGGGCGTCACAGTCGCCTGTCCGGTGACGGGATCGATCGCCGTCGCTTCCGGGATCTGGTTGGTGTAAGCCATCAGCAGCGTGCCCGTAGCGCTCTTCAGCCCTGTCTTCTGGATCGGATAAGGGAAGGTGTCGATCAGCGCGTTCAGGAGCTCCTCGCCGTCCGCCGTCGTCACGATGACGTAGACGCG
Organism: Lachnospiraceae bacterium UBA7012; assembly: GCA_002449595.1. Lineage (GTDB taxonomy): Bacteria > Bacillota > Clostridia > Lachnospirales > Lachnospiraceae > CAG-791. Next base: position 23,209 of record DJXE01000041.1, on the reverse strand, counting down.
CGTGCCCGCGACGTAGTTCGGATCTTCCACCGCCGGTGACGCGATGTCCGCCACATAGCTGTAAGTGAGCGGGGATTTCGCGACCTCCAGCTCGACCTCGGTTCCTTCCTCAACGTATGTACCGGGTTCGATGTTCTGCTTGGTGACCTTGCCGGCGAGATTCGCGTCGCTGTTGTCGACCTGCTTTTCCGAGCCGAGCGTCAGCTTGCTCTCCGCGAGGATCGCCGCGGCCTCTTCAATGTCTTTGTAGACGAGATCCGGCATCTTGACCTTGCCCGTTGTGTCCGGGCCGGAACTGACCGTGATCGTCACGGTAGAACCGTTTTCCGCGTGGCTGCCGCCCTCGGGCGACTGCGCGATGACGATGCCCTCTTCTTCCTCGCTCGCAGCTTCCTGCGTATTGACGACAAAGGATCTGCCGCCGGACGTCAGCGTCGCAACGGCCTCCGCCTTCGGTTTCCCGAGGACGTCCGGAATCTCGATGCCCGTCTCCTCTGTGTTCTGGTTGGCTTCTTCGCCTTCCGTCTCCTCCGACTCTTCCGCCTGCTCTTCCTGGGCCTGCGGCTCATCGTCGCCGCCTCCGCCGAACGGAAGCAGATCCAGCCGCGCCGCCGCAAAGAGGATCACGACCAGGCCGACGATGATGGCTGCCAGGATCGCGATCAGTACGCCGAGCCTGCTGCCGCCGTACTCGTCGTCATCGTCATCGTAGCCTTCGTCATACCTGCGCCTCGAATTCTCGTTCAGACGCATTCTGTCATTGTGATAGGAAGCCTTCGCCTGGCGGTAGCCCTGCTCGTAGCCTTCCCTGCGGTAGTTCTCGCTCCGGTAAGGCTGCTGCTTCTGGACCGGCGGTTCTACGTACGGTTCTTCCTGGTAATCCGTACCGTAGAATTCGTCTTCTTCGGCGTAGCCGTCCGCATACGCCTCGTCATAAGTATCCTGCTCGTACTGCTGGGGCTTCGGGCGGTGTCCGCTCGTCACCACCTGCGTCAGGGATTCCTCGTCGGGATGGATGACTTTGACGAAGTCATCTTCCGGGTGCAGCAGCGACTGCTTGAGGTCCGCGATGAGGTCCGTCATGCTCTGATAGCGCCTGTCGGGGCTCTTCTCACAGCACTTCAAGACGATCTGCTCAACGCTCCTCGGGATCTCCGGAACGAATTCACACGGAGAAGGCATCGGCTGCTGGATGTGCTTGATCGCGATCGCGACCGTCGTCTCCCCGTTGAACGGGACGCGGCCGGTCAGCATCTCAAAGATCGTGACGCCGAGCGAATAGATGTCGCTCTTCTCGTCACTGTAGCCGCCGCGCGCCTGCTCGGGCGACGTGTAGTGCACCGACCCCATCACGTTGGACGTGATCGTGTTGCTCGTCGCGGCCTTCGCGATGCCGAAGTCCGTGACCTTCACCTTTCCTTCCCTGGAAATGATGATGTTCTGCGGCTTGATATCCCTGTGAATGATGTGGTTGTTGTGCGCTGCCTCCAGGCCCATCGCAACCTGGATCGCGATGCTGATCGTCTCCTTGACCGAGAGACGCGCCTTTTTCTCAATGTATTTCTTCAGCGTGATGCCCTCGACGAGTTCCATCACGATGTAGTTTAAGCCCTTTTCCTCACCGACGTCGTAGACGTTCACGATATTCGGGTGCATGAGTCCCGCAGCCGCCTGCGCCTCGACCCGGAATTTGGAAACGAAGTTCGCGTTCTCGGAGAATTCCTGCTTCAGCACTTTTACGGCGACGAACCTGTTGAGCTTGTGGTCCTTCGCCTTATAAACGTCCGACATTCCGCCGGTGCCGATTCTCTCAAGGATCTCGTATCGATCCGCGATTAGCATTCCAATGTTTATCATGGTTCTTGTATCTCTGTAATCAATCCAGTCTCAGATCTTCACTCTGTCTATGAACTGTCTCAATTCTCCCCTGTAGATCAAGTATTTCTTATATCTTGACCAGCAGCACCGAAATGTTATCCGAGCCGCCGTTGTCGTTCGCCTTCTCAAGGAGCTTCCCGCCGGCGTCCTCCAGGGATCTGCTGCTCCCGAGGATCTCCTCGATCTCGCTGTCTTCCACCATATTCGTGAGGCCGTCGGAGCACATCAGGACGATGTTGCCCTCGGAGACCTTCTCACGGAAAAAGTCGATCTCCAGAGTATCCTCTGCACCGATCGCTCTTGTGATGACGTTCTTGTCCGGATGCGTGCGCGCCTTCTTCTGGTCGAGCGTGCCGGCCAGCACCATCTCTTCTACCAGGGAGTGATCAACTGTGATCTGGCGCAAACGATTTTTCTTCAAATATAATCTGCTGTCTCCGACATTGGCGACATATAGGATGCCGCCGCGGACCGTCGCGATGACGATCGTCGTTCCCATGCCGTAGTATCTGCTGTCCGAGGCTGCCACTGTGCGAAGTCTGCGGTTGACCTCCTGCAGCGCGCGGTGCAGGATGATCTCGATCTCCGCCTGGCCGAGCTCCACGACGAGGTCCTTCAGTTCCTCCACTGAAAAAGCGGACGCGTATTCGCCCGCATTATGTCCGCCCATTCCGTCCGCGACAATATACAGATTATCCAATCCTCCGATCGGACTATCTGTCGCAAAAACGTAATCCTGATTCATTTTTCGTTTTCTTCCGATGTCTGTCACGGAATACGATCGCGGCATTCGTTTCCTCCGGTCTGTCTCCCGGCCCGGCTGATCCTTGCGGAAGCAGCGTGTGAGAAACTCATTGGGACTCCGCTATTTTCCGGTGTCTCAGCTGTCCGCAGGCACCGTCGATATCTCTGCCCAAGACTCTTCTAATACTAACATTTATACCGTTTTTTTCAAGTCTCATCTTGAACGCGGCGATGGAGGCGCGGGTCCCCTGCTTGTATCCCCGCTCCCTGACAGGGTTGACCGGAATCAGGTTAATGTGGGCGCTGAGCGGTCCCGCGATCCGGGAGAGCTCCTCCGCGTCCTGCGCCGTGTCGTTGACGCCGCTGATCAGCGAGTACTCGAAGGTGATGCGCCGCCCCGTCGCCTTGAAATAGGCGCGGCAGGCCTGCTTGATCTCTTCGATGCTGTATTTCTCCGCGATCGGCATGATCGTCCTGCGCTTTTCGTCGTTCGGTGCGTGCAGGGAGATCGCGAGCGTGATTGGAAGATCTTCCTTCGCGAGATCATAGATGCGCGGAACGATGCCGCAGGTCGAGACAGTGATGTTCCGCCCGGACAGGTTCAGTCCATCCTCGTCCGTGATCAGCCTGATGAACCGCAGCAGCGCGTCATAATTATCGAGCGGCTCGCCCGTCCCCATGACGACGACATGCGAGACTCTCTCCCCCGTGAGGACGGAGATCCGGTAGATCTGGTCCAGGATCTCGGAAGGCATCAGGCCGCGCTTCAACCCGTCCAGCGTCGATGCGCAGAACCGGCAGCCCATCCGGCACCCGACCTGCGAGGAGACGCACACCGAATTGCCGTAGGTGTAGCGCATGAAGACGCTCTCCACCGTCTCCCCATCGGGAAGTTCAAAAAGAAATTTCTGCGTGCCGTCCTCGGAGATCTGCCGCTCCAGCACCTTGAGCGTCGTGAGCGGATGCTCCTCTGCAAGCCTCTTCCTGAGCGCCGCCGACAGGTCCGTCATCTCGTCATACGACGCGGCGCCTCGCTGGTGGATCCAGCGGAAGATCTGCTTCGCGCGAAAAGGCTTTTCGCCCATCTCCTCAAGCAGGCTCTTCAGTTCTTCCGCCGTGGCGGATTTGATGTCCCACATAGTGTTCCTCGTCTTTCTTTCGCGGTCATTCGTCCCGCTTTATAAATCGGGAGATAAAGAATCCGTCTGTCCCATGGATATGCGGCAGGAGCTGGAGCTCAGTGATCTTCTCTTCTCCGCGAGCTTCTTTGTCAGGAACTTCTCCTTCGCACTCTTCTCTGTCGGACGCTTCTCTTGCGTCAAACACATCTGAAGGAAGATACTGACGAAGGTCGTCCTGCGTGAGACCGAGCTGCTCCTCGATGAACTTCGCGTTCTCTTCATTCTCGGCGGGGTCGATCGTGCAGGTGCTGTAGATCAGCACGCCGCCCGGCTTGAGGTAGCGCACGACGTTCGTGAGGATCCGTCGCTGCAGGTCTGCAAGCTGCTCCATATCGCTGGCTGTCACGCGATACTTGATATCTCTCTTCTTTCCGATGACGCCAAGTCCGGAGCAGGGCAGATCACAGAGAAGAACGTCCGCACTCTCCGACAATTCCGGATCAAAGACGAGCGCATCTTTCTCAGCAATATGGATGTTCTTCACGCCGAGGCGCTCGGCATTCTCGCGAATGCGGGCTGTCTTCTTTGATGTGAGGTCATAAGAGTAAACCTCGCCAGCGGAGAGAAGCTGAGCCGCAAGAAGGCTCTTGCCGCCCGGCGCGGCGCAGACGTCCACGATTCGTAGAGCACTTTTATTCAATGAAGAAGACCTGCTCAACGCATGGATCCCTGCTGCCTCGACCGCAAGCATGGAGCTTTCATCCTGCACGGTCCACTGGCCATCGCTGTATCCGGGAAGGTCTCTCAGATTTCCTGCACCGAAGAGGCGGAAGGCATACGGCAGATACAGGCCGCGTTCCACGCGGACGCCGGCTTTCTCTAACGACTCTGCCAGTGCTCTTCTTTCCTCTTCTTTGGAATCCGGACGCATTCGAATCGTCACGGGACGAATCTCGAGGAGGGACGCGAGAAGCTTCTCCGTCTGTTCTTCGCCATATTGTTCCATCCAGAGACTTGTGATTGCCTCCGGCATGGAATACTGAAGACTCAGTCGTTTGACTGGATTCTCAGTTCCGGCTTCTGACGCCAAAGCATTGTTCATCTCGGAATGCGCGAATTCCGCAGCCGGCTCAGTAGCTGGCGCCTCTTCCGTTCCGGAGATGCTCGCAGCATAGCGTCCCGCTTCGGCGTCGCGTGCGATGCTGCGGAGGACGCCGTTCACGAAGCCGGAGAGCTGGGCCATCTTGCGCTTCCTGGTGAGAAGGACTGCTTCGCTGCAGGCGGCGGAGGCGGGCACGCTGTCCATGTAGAGGATCTGGTAGACGCCCATGCGCAGAATACAGCGGATCACGGGCCGGAGCTTCATCCCGGGATCTTTCAGATGCTCGGAGATGATTGCATCCAGCTCGAGCTTCCGCTCGATCGTTCCCTCAGCGAGGCGCTTGATGAAGGCCCTCCTCGCGGGAGGCAGATCTGTTCTGCGATCCAGCGCTTCTCTCACAAGAACATGGCTGAAGGTCCCGTTAGTCTCATTATCCATAATGATCCGCAGGACTTCCGCGCGCTCATCTGGCGTGCCGGCTCCTGCGGATCTATCATTTCGATTCTGTCCTGGCATTATCTCTTTCCCGGTACTGATAACTGTCTTCCCCCGCTCAGTCTCTCCTCCGTCCGCTGCGGCCGTTCGTCAGGATGATGAGACGGAGCAGCTGCAGGATCGAGGAGGCCGCTGCCGCGACGTAAGTCAGAGCAGCTGCGCGCAGGACTTTCTTGCTCAGTTCCAGTTCGTTGGAGCCTAAGATGCCGTAGTTCTCAAGCATCTCCAGGCCGCGCCGCGAGGCGTCGAACTCGACGGGGAGCGTCACGATCTGGAACACGACGCCGAACAGGAACATGACGATGCCGACCATGCAGAGCGTCTGGGACAGGCCGAGCATGAGGCCGAGCACCACGATCGGAAGGCCGAGGTTGGAGCCGATGTTCGCGACCGGTACAAGCGCCGTGCGGATGTTCAGCGGAATGTAGCCCGTCTCGTGCTGCATGACGTGGCCGCACTCGTGTGCCGCGACGCCGAGCGCCGCAACAGAGTCAGAGGCGTAAGTCGCGTCCGAGAGACGCACGACCTGCTTCGAAGGATCATAGTGGTCGGTAAGCTGTCCGGAGACATGCTCGATCGAGACGTCCGTGACGCCCGACATCTGCAGAATGCGCTGCACTGCGTCCGCACCTGTCATGCCGGTCACACTCGACACCTTCGCGTACTTGCTGTAGGTCGATCTCACGCCGGCACTCGCAAGCATGCACAGGGCCGCACCGATCAGAACAAGAATATAAGTAATATCCATTCCATATCCATATCCCATGTACATGACTGTCTCCTTTCTTTACTCGAATCTTTCCCCCGCCTGCACCGCATACCCAAGCAGGTAGTCCCGCGTCGCCATGCGGCGCTTGCCTTCAGGCTGCAGCTCGGTGATGAGAAGGCATCCCTCGCTTGTCTGCACAAGAATACCTGACTTGTCCGCGCGGAGGATCTCGCCGCAGCGAGCCTTTGACGAAGCCGCAACTCCGGAAGTCCCGGAGCCCTCCGCCAATGACGACGAAGCCGCATCCGAAGCCCCAGCCTCCGCCTGCGGAACCACGTCCGCCGCGAAGATCTTCAGCTGCTTCCCGTTCAGGCGCGCCGTGCTGCCCGGCCAGGGGTAGCGTCCCCGGATGCCGCGCTCGATCTCTTCCGCCGGCCTGGCGAAGTCGATTCTGGCCATTTCCTTTTTCAGCATAGGGGCGTAAGTGGAGATCGCGTCGTCCTGCGGCACCCGGACCGCCGTTCCGGCCTCGATCTGCTTCAGAGCGTCGAGGAGAAGCGCTCCTCCGAGGTCCGCGAGCTTGTCGTAGAGTGACTCTGCCGTCTCTTTCGGGTCCAGCTTCACCTTTTCCTGCAGGATCACGTCGCCCGTGTCGAGTCCCGCGTCCATCTGCATGATGGACACGCCGCTGTACTCCTCGCCGTTGATGACGGCCCACTGGATCGGGGCCGCGCCGCGCAGGCGCGGAAGGAGCGACGCGTGCACGTTGATGCACCCGTACTGCGGGATCGAGAGGACGGACTGCGGCAGGATCTGCCCGTACGCCGCAACCACGATCGCGTCCGGCGCTTCCTCGCGGATGCGCTCGACATTCTCTTCCACTCTCAGTTTCAGCGGCTGAAAAACAGGGATCCCCGCCTCATCTGCTGCGGCGGCGACCGGGCAGCGGCTCACTGCCTTGCCGCGGCCTCTCTCCCTGTCCGGCTGTGTGACGGCGAGCGTCACTTCGTGGCCGCCGTCGATCAGTGCTTTGAAAACGGGGACGGCGAAATCCGGCGTCCCCATGAATACGATCCTCAATCCTTACTCCTCTTCCTCGTCCGCCGGGCGGGCATCTTCGAGTTCTCCCTCGACGAGCCTGACGTAAAGATTTCCATCCAGATGATCCAGTTCGTGGCAGATCGCGCGCGCCAGAAGATCCGTTCCCTCGATCTCGGTCGGCTGCATGTTTTCGTCGAGCGCGACCGCTTTCGCGTACGACGGGCGCTTCACGATGCCCATCTTGCCGGGGACGGACAGGCAGCCTTCGTAGCCTTCCTGCTCGCCGCTCGTCTCCACCAGGACGGGGTTGATCAGGACGTGAAGATCGTTCTGCTCCTCCGACACGTCGATGAGGACGATGCGCTTCAAGACGCCGACCTGCGGCGCCGCAAGGCCGACGCCCTGCGCGTCATACAGCGTATCCTTCATATCATTAATGAGCTCGCGCAGGCGGTCCGTCATCTCCGTGACTTCCTTCGCCCGCTTTGTGAGAACGGGATCGCCGATCTCCCGAATGTTTCTGAGTGCCATTTCCTAAGTACCTCACTTGCGCAAAACCTGCAGATACGGTTCCGCCAACTGCTATCTCTTCTCAGAACCCGTGTACCGGGTCATGATCATACTGGATGCCCACGTCCCGCCATGGCAGCTGGAGCGCTTCGATCCTGTTTCTGCAATCAATTAGTTTATCATATTCCGGTGATTTTATATAGAGAACGTAGCGGTACACGTCGCGCAGCCGCGACATGCGCGCCGCGGACGGTCCGATCAGGATGAGCTTCTCTCCCTCTTCCCGGAGGGCGAGGCGCATCTCGTCGAGCGCAGCCCGGATCTGCCCTGCCGCCCCGAGCGCGTGGTCCTCCGTCTTCGACTGGATCTGCACGCAGAGCATATGCGCCGCCGGCGGATACAGAAGCAGCGTCCGATACCGGATCTCCTCTTCGTAAAAAGCCTCGTAGTCCTGCCTCGCGGCCAGCTGCACCGCGTAGTGCTCCGGCTGGTACGTCTGGATCACAACTTCCCCGGGCCTTACCCCGCGCCCCGCGCGGCCCGCCGCCTGCGTGAGCAGCTGGAACGTCCGCTCCGCCGCCCGGTAGTCCTCCGAGTACAGCGAGATGTCCGCGAGCAGGATGCCCACGAGCGTCACCTTCGGAAAATCATGTCCCTTCACGATCATCTGCGTCCCGATGAGGATGTCCGCCTCCTCCTGCCCGAACGCGGACAGGATCTTCTCGTAGCTGCCCTTCGTCTTCGTGGTGTCGGCGTCCATCCGCAGGATCCGCGCGCCCGGGAACTCTTGCAGAAGATACTTCTCGATCTGCTGCGTCCCGGCCTTGAATCCAGCGATATACGGCGACCCGCACTCAGGACACTTCGTAAACTCAAACCGCTCATATCCGCAGTAATGGCAGACGAGCTTCCCCGCAGGCCGCATCTTCGTAGAAGCCGCTCCCCCCTGCCGCCCGGCGTTCTCCTCCCACGAGGGCCGCCCGCGCAGCGCATGATAAGAGAGTGAGACGTCGCAGTGCGGGCACTTCGCGACAAACCCGCACGACCTGCACGACACGAACCCGCTGTAGCCGCGCCGGTTCAGGAAGAGCATGATCTGCTCCCCTCGCTCGAGCCGATCCGTGATGAGCTCCCGCAGGTCCCGCGACAGGATCGACCGGTTGCCCGCGCGCAGCTCCTCCCTGAGGTCGCGGATCCGCACATTCGGCAGCGACCCGCCGGTCAGCCGCTCATGCAGCTCGTAGAGCCGGTATTCGCCGCTCTTTGCGCGGCTGTACGCCTCGAGGGACGGCGTCGCCGAACCCAGAAGCACGACCGCGCGCGGCGAGGCTGTCTCCGCGATGTGCGCCGCGACTTCCCTCGCGTGGTACTTCGGCATCGACTCGTTCTTGTACGTCCCCTCGTGCTCTTCGTCGATCACAATGATCCCTGTTCTGGGAAAAGGTGTAAACAGCGCCGATCTGGGCCCGATGATCACGTCAAGTCCGCCGCTCCTGGCCCGCTCGTACTGGTCCGCCCGCTCGGCGTCCGTGAGGCCTGAATTGATCACGGAGACTCTGTCACCGAACGCGCTGTAGAACCGGAGCAGCGTCTGGTAAGTGAGCGCGATCTCCGGAATGAGGACGATCGCCTGGAAGCCTTCCGCGACGATCTTCTCGATAAGGCTTAAGTAAACTTCTGTCTTGCCGCTCCCGGTGATGCCGTGCAGCAGGTTCACGCCGCCGCGCCCCGCCATAAAGTCGGAGAACACGCCGTCGACGATCGCCCGCTGCGCGTCGCTCAGCGGATGGCGCAGCGCGGGGCTCCCGCTCACTTTCACCGGATTGCGCAGGATCTGCTTCTCGCGGACCGCGATCACGCCGTCCTTCTCCATCGCGCGGATCGTCTGCGCGGAGATGTGGAGCTTCCCGGTCGCAAACTCATACGGCTGGCGCGGCACCTCGAGAAGTCCCTGCAGAAGGCGCAGCCGCGCCGTCTGGTGCTTCTTCTCGTAGAAGGCCGCTTTCTCCGCTGCTTCCTTCGCCGTGGCCAGAAGCTCGATCTCCTTTTTCACGACCGGCCGGCCCTTGCGGGAGGAGGCGAGCACTGTGCGCAGCGCCGCGACCAGCGTGCCGCCGCAGGTCTCCTGCATCCAGGCCGCCAGTTCGATAGACGCCGCCCCCGGTCCGTCCGTGTCCTCCGCGACGCCGAGGATCTCCTTGATCTTCTCCTCCGGAAGGTCCGCCTTATCCTTGAACGCGATGACGTAGCCCTTCCTCGTGCCGCTGCCGCGGCCGAACGGGACCGTGACGACGCTGCCCGGTTTCAGCACGGACTGGAGAGAGGCCGGAACCTCGTATGTAAACGGGCGGTCCAGCCTCTCCAGCGCGATATCCACTATGATGTCCGCGTATAACCTTTTCGCTTCCTTCACTCTGTGCCTTTCGCTTCTGCGTCCTCTTTGAGGATCTCGGCGATCAGGACGCGCTCGTCCATCGGGTGCTTGACGCCGCAGATCTCCTGGTAGTCCTCATGGCCCTTGCCCGCGAGGACGACGATGTCCCCGGGCCTGGCCTCATGCATCGCGAACCGGATCGCTTCCTTCCTATCCGGAATGTCGACGTGCTGTCCGTCCGTCTTCGCGATGCCGGTCTTGATGTCTTCCATGATCGCGAGCGGATCTTCAAAGCGCGGATTATCCGAGGTGATAACGGTCAGGTCAGCGAACTTGCCGCTGACTTCTCCCATCTCGTAGCGCCGCAGCTTCGAGCGATTGCCGCCGCAGCCGAACAGGCAGATCAGGCGGCTTGGCTCATACGCGCGCAGCGTCGTGAGGATGCTCTCGAGCGCGACCGCGTTGTGCGCGTAGTCGATGAGCAGCGTGTAGCCGCCCGGGACCGGCACCATCTCGATGCGTCCGCGGACCGCGATCTTCTTTAACGCGTCTTTGATCATCTCCTCGCCGACGCCGAAGTGGCGGCAGACGGCGATCGCGGACAGCGCGTTGTAGACGGAGAACTGTCCCGGGAGATGCACCTGCACCGGCATCTCGATCAGTCCGTGCGTGGAAAAGGATATCCCAAGCTCTCCAGGCTCGTGGATGAGCTTCAGGTCATCCGCGTAGAGGTCGTTGTCTTTGCTGAGGCCGAAGGTCTCAACGCTGCAGGTGTGCCCGTCGAGCACGGCCTGCGTGTTCGGGTCGTCGCCGTTCAGGATGCCGACCCTGCACTGCTTGAAGAGCAGGCCCTTGCAGCTCAGATAATCCTCGAAGTCCCGGTGCTCGTTCGGCCCGATGTGGTCCGGCGAGATATTCGTAAAGATGCCGATATCAAACAGGAAGCCCTGCGTCCGGTGCAGCATCAGCGCCTGGGACGAGACCTCCATGACGACCGCCTTCATGCCGGCGTCCGCCATGTCGCGGAACGTCTTCTGCAGAACGACCGACTCCGGCGTCGTGTTGCCGGCGGGGATCCTCTTGTCCGCATACGCGATCTCGATCGTGCCGATGAGGCCGGTCGGGATCCCTGCATTCTCGAGGATCGAGCGGATCATGTAGGTCGTGGTCGTCTTGCCCTTCGTGCCGGTGATGCCGATGATCTTCATCTCCTTCGCGGGATCGCCGTACCAGGCGGCCGCGATGAACGCCATCGCGTATCTCGTGTCCGTGACGCGGATGATCGCCGGGCAGGCTGCGGGGTCGTCCAGCGGGAAGTCGAGTCCCGCGAGGTTCACGTCGTGCTGGATGACGATCGCGCCCGCGCCGCTGCCGAGCGAAGCCCGCGCAAAGTCATGTCCGTCGCTGTTCGCGCCGACGATGCAGAAGAACAGGCCGCCTTCGCTGACCTTTCTCGAGTCGTTTGTGATATCCGTGATCTCGCGGTCCAGAAGCGCAGCCCGCACCGCGGGATCCGTGACGATGCCGCCCTGCATGTCCTCGAAATGATAATCCAGTTTCTGAAGCAGTTTCCCCAGTTTCATGCTTAAATTCTTCCTTTATTGAAGCAGATATTTTATTAATTCTGCGGCCGTCTGGCCGCTATCCCATTCTATCATCTTCAGGGAGGGTTATCCAGATAAGACCAAAGGCCTCCGGAGGGCAATGCTTCCGGAGGCCTCTGATAACTTCATATTGAGGGGGGAGATAGTGTCCTGATCAACTATCTGAGATCAGTATAAAAGACAATTATGTGCAAAGTATGTCCGTGTTCTAATGAATTTCTTAAAATTCTAAATAAAAAATAAACTGAATATCAGAGTCCTCAGAACCGGAAGTCTTTCAGCACATACTGCAGCGACGACCTCCCGTTCCACTCATTGATATCCGCGCTGTAGACCGCCGCGCACTTCGCCGGCACCTCCCGCACGGGGCAGGTCTCCTCGTCCCCGAACCAGATGAAATCGGCCGCCGCGCCGTTCTGGTCCTTCCCCGTGAAGCGGATCACGTTCCGGTTCTTTCCCATGACGCGCCGGGAGTACAAAATGAGGTCCCTCGTCACGAACAGCGGCTCCGGGTTCCCTTTGCCGCAGGGCTCAAGCAGGGAAAAGGATCTCACCGTGTCCATCGTGAGCAGCGACGGCGGCAGTTCCATGTCGATGTGCACCGCATCCGCGAGCTCCTCCGCGGGCAGCGGGCACAGCTCGTTGATCCGCCGCCGGAACTCCTCGAGATTTTCCGGCCGCATCGTCAGGCCGCCCGCCATCTTGTGGCCGCCGAACTTCACGAGCAGGTCGCCGCAGGCGCTCATTCCCTCGTACATGTCGTAGTTTTCGGTCGAGCGGCCGGAGCCCTTGAGCATCCCCTCGCCCGTCCTTGTCAGGACAAAGGACGGCCGCCCCGTCCTCTCGCGGATCTTTCCCGCAATGATGCCGGCGATGGACTCGTGCACGTCTTCCAGAACGAGCACAAGGATGCGGTCCGCGCCGCCTTCCGGGCACTGCCGCGGGATCTCCAGCACCGCCTGTTCCACGCCGCGCTGCGTCATGCTCTTGCGGCTGTCATTCAGATCTTTTAACTCCTGCGCTGCCTGGAGGGCGCGCGATTCATCCTTTTCTCCAAAGAGCGAGAGCGCCATCTGGGCCGAGGTGAGCCTGCCCGACGCGTTCAGGCAGGGACCGAGGACAAAGCCCGCGTGGAAGCAGGTGATCTGCGCCCCGGCGAGCCCCGTCACCTGAAGGAGCGCGCGGAGGCCTGTGTTCTCACAGGACTGCATCCGGGCGAGCCCTTCGCGGACGATGACGCGGTTCTGGCCGCTCAGCGGCATGACGTCGCAGACCGTCGCGAGGGCGCACATCGGAAGGAGCTCTTCCTGTGTATGTGAAAAGGACTGTCCCATGCGCGCGAAGACCGCCTGCGCGAGTTTGAACGCGACGACGGCGCCGCAGATGACCTGGTCCTTTTCGGCTTCTTCCCCGCTGTCCCGCTGCGGGTCGACCACCGCGTCGGCCGGCGGCAGGATCAGTCTTCTCTCTCCATCCGTTCCCATTTCAAACGGGACTTCGTGGTGATCCGTGACGACGACCGTCATCCCGAGCTCCTTCGCCCGCGTGACCGCCTCCATCGCCGCGATCCCGTTGTCGCAGGTGACGAGCGTGTCCCGCCCGTCCCGCTGCGCCTCCTCGACGATGCGCACGTTCATACCGTAGCCGTCCTTCACGCGGTCCGGCAGCACGGCGTCGGCGTCCGCGCCGAGCGTCATGAAAGCGGTCCGCAGGATGTGGGCCGAGCAGATCCCGTCGACGTCGTAGTCCCCGACGATGCGGATCTTTCCGCCCCGCCGGATCGTCTCCGATACGATATCAGCCGCCTTTTCCATATCCGTCAGCAAAAACGGATCGCGAAGCGTCCGCATGTCTCCGTGCAGATACTCCGCGATCCCGTTTTCATCCGTGATCCCCCGGTTCCGGATGAGTCTTGCGAGAACCGGGGAGATCCCGTACTGCTGCGCTATTGTCTGGAAGTCGGCTCTCTTGTTAGCGACAAGCCACTTTGCCATTAAAGCGTCACCTTTGCTCTGTTTTTCTTAGCGATCTTTTCCTTTTCGTAAGCCTTGCGCTCTTCCTTCGTCATCTCGGAGAGGTCAGGCTCTTCTTCCGGCGCCTTGTACTCGCTGCCGAGGATCTGGCCGTCACCGCCGCTCTTCGAGCGGAGCATATACCAGAGCGGACCCGCGATGCAGATCGAGGAGAACGCGCCGCTGATGATACCGACCATGATCGGAAGCGCGAACTCGCGGATCGAGGAGACGCCGAAGATGTACTGCGTGAGCACCATGAAGAAGGTGGTCAGCGAAGTGAACAGGCTTCGTGACAGCGTCTGCGTCACGCTCGTGTTGACGAGGGCCCGCAGATCCGCTTTTCTCCTGCCGCCGAGGTTCTCGCGCATTCTGTCGAAGATGACGATCGTCGCGTTGATGGAGTAGCCGACGATCGTGAGCATGCAGGCGATGAACGTGCCGCCGACCGGAACTCTCACGATCGCGTAGCAGGCGAGCACGACGAGGACGTCATGCACAAGTGCCGCGACGGAGGATGCGCCGAAGCGGATGTCCTTGAACCGGAACCAGATATAGACGAGCATGCAGGCCAGCGCGATCAGGACCGCGACGATGGCGTCGCTGCGCATCTCCGAGCTGATGGTCGAGCTGATGGTCTCGGTGAGGATCGTGCTCTTCTCCACGCCGAACTGGTCCGCCAGTTTGTTGTTGAGGTCTTCTCTCTCTTCCTGACTCAGCGTTCTCGTTTTGAAGACGACTTCGGAAGTCACCGCGCCGGTGCTGTCCTTGATCTGCTGGACCTGGACGTTCGCGTCGCCGGTGACGCCCTCGAACACGGGAACGACCTTTTCATCGATCTCGTCGAGCGTCATGGTCTCACCAAACGTCACTGTCGTGGACGTTCCGCCGACGAAGTCAAGGCTGAAATTTAACGGCGAGCCGGTGCGGGAGGCGAAGACGCCCATCGCGATGAAGCCCGCGAGAATGACTGCTGCAGAGATGGCAAAGTACTTTTTCCTGTTGCCGACGAAGTCGATCGTCTTCGTGTCTTTGCCGAGGCCGTAGAACTTCTTGTCCTGGAAGCCCAGTCCGTAGAAGATGTTCATGATGAAGCGCGTGACGAACAGCGCCGTGAACATGGACAGGACGATGCCGAGGCCAAGAGTGATCGCGAAGCCGCGGACAGAGCCGGTTCCGAGGAAGCCGAGCACGACGGCTGCGATCAGCGTCGTGACGTTGCCGTCGATGATGGAGGAAAGTGCTTTTCCATAACCGCTGCGGATCGCGCTCTTGACGGAGGTTCCGTTGCGGAGCTCCTCGCGGATGCGGGCGAAGATGATGACGTTCGCGTCGACCGCCATACCGACGGAGAGCAGGATACCCGCGATACCGGGAAGCGTCAGCGTGATGTCAAACCCGGCGAGTACCAGGAAGATCATCGAGACGTAGAGGATGAGTGCCAGGACCGCCGCGAAGCCGGGCAGCAGATAGACCGCGATCATGAAGATCGCGACGAGCGCAAAACCGATGGCGCCGGCCTTCAGGCTGCTGGAGATCGCGTTCTGGCCGAGCTGTGCGCCGACGACGTTGGATCTCAGCTCTTCAAGCTGGACCTTCAGGCCGCCGATGCGGATCATGGCCGCGAGGTTCTCCGCGGCTTCCACGGTGCCCATGCCCTCGATGATCGCGCTGCCGGTCGTGATGGCCGCCTTTACGCTGGGAGCGCTGATGATCTGGCCGTCGTAGTAGATCGCGATCGTCTCGCCGTTCTGGAACGCCTTGGTCGTCGCGTCCGCGAATTTCTTCGTGCCTTCGGGCGTGAAGTCAAGTCTGACCACCGGCTGGTTGTTGCCGAGGCTGTCCTGCTGGTAGCCGGCCTTTGCGTCGAGGACGTCCGAGCCGCTGAGCAGGACGCATCCGTCCTTCTCCAGCTCTTCGATGGTCTTCGTGATGCCCATCACGACGCCGCCGTCCTGCGACATAAAATAGGAATAGTTGTCGTTGCCTTCAGAATCCTTTTCCGAAAGGAAATAGAGGGATCCCGGGCTGCCCAGATCCGCCAGGACCTTGTCCGCGTCGTTCTCGCCGGGGATCTCGATGCTGATGCGGTCCGTGCCTTCACGGTAGACCTGCGCCTCCGTGCTGTAGGTCTCCGCGCGCATCTGGAGCTTCTGCTGCGTGTCCGCGAAGTCTTCTTCGGTCGGCGTCTGATCGCCCGCGACCTTGTACGTGATGCTGACGCCGCCGGCCAGGTCAAGACCCAGCTTGATGTGCTGCGTATTCGGATCCGTCAGGTCTTCTGTCAGAAACTTTCCGGCAAAAAAGCCGAACACACCGATGACCGCCGCCATCAGGACCGCGGCGATTGCCGCACTTTGTTTTTTCATGGTGACCTCCAAGATAGATATCTTTCCGGCGCTCCCGAATCCGGAACGCCATGCGTCACAGGCGGCTGCGGCTTGAAAAACCGGTCCTCCGCATGCTCCGCACAAATGAAAATTATATCACAGTTTGCGGAATCATAGTATAATCTGATTCAAACGCAAAAATACCGAAAAATAAGGAGTTTTCATTGACAATACACGCACTTGTCGAAATCATAATTCTGATCGGCCTCGTCGCCCTCTCCGGCTATTTTTCATCCGCGGAGACCGCATTCAGCACCGTCAACAGAGTGACGCTGCAGACCATGGCGGACGAGGGGGACAGCCGCGCCGCGCTTGTCCTGAAGGTCATCTCCCACTACGGGAAGCTTCTCTCCACGATCCTCATCTGCAACAACGTGGTGAACATCTCGGCCTCGGCGCTCGCGACTTCGTTCGTCATCCGCTATTTTGGCTCGGGCTTCGTCAGCATCGCGACGATCCTCCTGACCGTCGCGGTCCTTCTCTTCGGCGAGATCACGCCGAAGAACATCTCGATGCTCCGCGCGCTGGACAGATCGATGAAGGCCGCGCCTGTGTTCTCCTTCCTCATGACCGTGCTCACGCCGGTCATCTTCCTCGTGGACAAGCTGTCCGCGGGGATCATGAAGCTGCTCGGCGTCGACACGGACGCCCGCCAGCGCATCACAGAGAGCGAGCTGCGCAGCTACGTGGAGGCCGGCCGCGAGGAGGGCCTCATCGAGAGCGACGGCAAGAAGATGATCTACAACGTCCTCGACTTCGGGGACACCGTCGCCAAGGACATCATGATCCCGCGCATCGACATGACCTGCGTCGACATCGACGACTCCTACGAGGACGTCCTCGCCACGTTCCGGCAGGATATGTTCACGCGCATTCCGGTCTATGAAAAGGATCCCGGCAACATCGTGGGCATCATCAACATCAAGGATTTCATTCTCGTGGACGGCGCGTCGTCCTTCCGGCTGCGCTCGCTCCTTCGCCCCGCCTTCTACACCTATGAGTACAAGCGGACGGCGGACCTCCTGCGCGAGATGCAGAAGAAGTCGCAGGGCGTCGCCTTTGTCCTGAGCGAATTCGGCGACACCATCGGCATGATCACGCTGGAGGACATCGTCGAGGAGCTGGTCGGCGAGATCCGCGACGAGTACGACGAGGGCGAAAAGCAGCAGATCCGCAAGTACGACGACTGCACCTACCTCGTCGAGGGATCGATGAAGCTGGACGACATCAACGAGGCGATCGGGAGCGACTTCGACTCGGAGGACTACGACTCGATCGGCGGCCTCATCATCGAGCAGCTCGACCGCCTGCCGAGAAACGACGAAGTCGTGACGCTGCCCTCGGGGACGAGCCTGCAGGCAAAGGGCATTCGCGACAACCGCATCGTGAAGGTCCTGATCCGCTTCCGCGAGGCGCCGAAGCTCGAGGAGGAGGAAGAGGCGGAAAAGGACAGCAATGAATGACACGGCAGACTTGAAGGTGTACGCCGCCCGGCTGCCGGAAGACGGCGCGCCGCAGGCGGCTGAGATCCGGAAGGTCCGGGACGCGCTTCTTCTATATTGTTACTGCGAATCGCGGCCGGGGGCTCAGCTTCCCGAAGCCGCGACTAAGCCGCACGGCAAGCCGTACTTTCCGGAGGATCAGTCCTTCCGGTTTTCGATCTCCCACTCCGGGACGCACGTCGCGATCGCTTTCGCGCGGGATCCGTCCCGCACTCTCTCCATCGGTCTCGACATCCAGGAGCTCCGGAGGATCCCGGAGAGCTGCCTGAATATCGCGAAGCGCTTTTTCACACAGGAAGAATATGAAGTGCTTGCGGCCGCGCCGGACGAAGAACGCCGCGCTCTCTTTAATCGTGTTTGGGCGGTGAAAGAAGCTTTTCTCAAAATGACTGGAGAAGGGCTGCAGGGCGGCACGGACAGCTTCTCCGTTCTCTCCGGAAAAGCGATTGCCGACCGGATCACAAGAGCTCAAACCGTGGGGTTTCTGTGCGAGCCGGCACTTTTTTCTTCAGAATGCAGTGCGGCTGTCTGTTGCAACGTTCCCGTCAAATCGTTACAATCAGTGTTGGTTCCGGAGGAGGTGCTTTTCCCCGAAGAGCAGGGAACGCGCGCCGCGGACTCCGGACGTTCTGACAGATCATAATTCAGGAGGAATATCACCTATGATGCAATCACGCACACACACCTGCGGCGAACTGCGTCTTTCCGACGCCGGAAAGCAGGTCACGCTCGCGGGCTGGCTGGAAAACATGCGCGCCGTCTCCGCAAATCTCGGCTTCATCGTCCTGCGCGACTTCTACGGGACGACCCAGATCGTCGCCGAGACCGAGGAGATGATGCAGCAGTTCCGCGCGATCAACAAAGAATCCACGATCCAGGTCACGGGCGTCGTCCGCGAGCGGAGCAGCAAGAACCCGAAGCAGGCGACCGGTGAGATCGAGATCGTGCCGGAGAGCGTCAAAGTGCTCGGCCGCTGCATCTACAACGAGCTGCCGTTCGAAGTGAACCGCAGCCGCGAGGCGGACGAGATGGCGCGGCTCAAGTACCGCTATCTCGACCTGCGCAACCCGGAGCTGAAAAACAATATCATCCTTCGCTCCAACGTCATCGCCGCCATTCGCAGCGCGATGATCGAGCATAATTTTCTGGAGATCACGACGCCGATCCTGACGGCTTCTTCGCCCGAAGGCGCGCGCGACTATCTGGTCCCCGCCAGAAAGCACCCCGGCAAGTTCTACGCGCTGCCGCAGGCACCGCAGCAGTTCAAGCAGCTGCTGATGGTCTCCGGCATCGACCGCTACTTCCAGATCGCCCCCTGCTTCCGCGATGAGGACGCGCGCGGCGACAGAAGCCCGGGCGAGTTCTACCAGCTCGACATGGAGATGGCCTTCGCGTCGCAGGAAGACGTGTTCGAGATCCTCGAGGACGTCCTGCCTCCGATCTTCGCGAAGTACGGCAAGTATGACCGCGCCTCTGCGGCGCCGTTCATGCGCATTCCTTATCTGGAAGCGATGGAGAAGTACGGCACCGACAAGCCCGATCTGCGCATCGACCTGACGGTGCAGGACGCGACGGAAGTGCTCATCGACTGCGGCTTCCCTCCGTTTGCATCAACACGTGATATCACTGCGGAAGACGGCACCGTGACCGGCACGGAAAAGACGAACACCGTGGTCAAGGCAGTCGTCGTCTCCGGCTTCGAGGGCACGCGCAAATTCATCGACAAGACACTCTCTGACGTCGAAGTCCAGGCGGGCGCAAAGCCTTACTGGTTCCGCATCGACGAGAACATGGAAGCGGTCGGCGGCATCGCTAAGTTCGTCGCCCCTGTCAAAGAGGCGGTCATCGCGGCGCTCGGCCTGAAGGCCGGCGACTTCGTCGCCCTCTCCTGCGGCACGCTTCAGCAGGCGCAGAAGACCGCGGGCGTCCTTGTGAAGACGCTCGGCGCGGCCGTCCCCGGACATATGGGCAAGGAACAGTACGCGTTCTGCTGGATCGTCGACTTCCCGATGTACGAGATCGGCGAGGAATCCGGCGAGCTCGAGTTCTGCCACAATCCCTTCTCGATGCCTTCCGGCGGCCTCGACGTGCTGCTCGCCGCGGAGCGCGGTGAGGTCGATCCGCTCACGATCACGGCGGACCAGTACGACCTCGTCTGCAACGGCGTGGAGCTCTCCTCCGGCGCGGTCAGAAACCACGACCCGGAGATCATGATCAAGGCGTTCGAGATGGTGCGTCTCGGCGAAGAAGACGTGAAGAAGAAATTCCCGGCGATGTACAACGCGTTCTGCTACGGCGCGCCGCCGCACGCGGGCATCGCGCCCGGCATCGACCGCATGGTGATGCTGCTCGCCGGCGAGGAGTCGATCCGCGAGATCATTCCTTTCCCGATGAACAAGAACGCCCAGGACGTCCTGATGGGCGCACCTTCCGAGGTGACGCAGGCGCAGCTGGACGAGCTTCATATCAAGATCGACCTGCCGGAGGAATGAAAACTATAACGAATGAGGCGCATCCGCGAAGGATGCGCCTTTTTGCTTTTAAGCCCCGAATCTCAAATAATGCCGTATCGTCCGCACCACCCGAAAGATCCCGTACCCGAGCAGCAGGACGCCGATCCCCCGCAGGAACCCGATAAGAAGCCGGTCCGTTGAGACGAGGACGCCGATGCCGACGAGGGCCGGAAGCAGGTCGCGCCGGAACTGCTGGAGCTTCAGGAGCCCGGCCGCCGAGGCGAGCGCGCCCTTCCGGATCTGGATCTTCGTGTTCTCCGGGATATCCGGTCCATTGTCGAACAGCGCTTTCGTCGTGAATTCGGACAGGAAGTCCTTCGTCGTCTTGCTCGCGCTCCGCAGGGTGGTGAGGACCTCCGCGAACTTGTCGATCGTCATTTTCTCGAAGTCCGTCACACCGCTTTTCTCAAACGCGTCAAACATCTCGTCGACGAACGCCGCCCTGTCCTCCAGCGGCCGCTTCTCGACGCATTCGTCTAAGACGAGGTTCAGGCGGTCGCTGAACAGGCTGTGCCGCTCCGCCAGCGCGAGGTCCCCGTGGTCCACGAGCCAGGAGGCCAGCGAGTGCTGCACGATCCCGTCCCGGTAGCTCCGGATGATCCGGCTGTCCGCGATCTCCGGCGAGAAGATGCTGCCGATGATGTCGTATTCCGGCGTGATCATCGTCGCGCGAGAGTCGATCCTTTTCACAAGCTTCGCGTCGAGCACTTCCGGGCAGAGGCCCGGCCCGTCCAGCAGGAACACTCTGTCCACTGCCAGCAGGTCCTCGTCCGCGAGCATGCACGATGCGTACAGCGCGAGGTTCCCGCCCTTCGAGTGCCCGCCGATGTACCACTTCCGTTTCCCGGCGAGGCGGTACTCCGCGATCCGCTCCGATGCGTACTGCAATGCCATCTCCTGCGCCGCCGTCCGCGTAAAGGAGATCATGAAATTCTCCTTCCAGCCGGCCAGCGAACTGTCCGTGCCGCGGTAGGCGATGAAGGAGAAGTCGCTGCCGTCGTGGAACGTCACGGCGGCAAACTGCAGCGGCGGGTTCTCCTGCAGCACGTCGACCGCGTCCGTGATCTCCAGGTCGCCGAACCGGCGTGAGCGGACCGCCGCCGTAAAGATCTCAGTGTTGCCGAGGTCCCCTCCCGTGATGAGGAGCTTCGCCTCCCCCGCGTCGACCATCTGCGCGCAGTCCCTGACGTGCGCCGTCCGCTTCCCGTCCGCGAAGACAGGACTTAAGTCAAAATATGCGATGAGGCACAGGACCAGCGCGTCCGCCTCCCGGAACGGGCACGCCTCGAAGCTGTAATCTCCCATCCAGCCGATATAACCCGCAAGCGTCTCCATACTTTCTCCCTTTCCGCCGCGCCATCTGTCCGCAATCATTCCCGCGTATCTTTTGGGCGGCGCCTCAGAGCGCCATTTGTGGTACACTCTGTAATATGAACACTATCATATCACTCTTTGACGCAAAACTACTCCTGATCGCCTATCTTGTCCTGATGAACCTCATCGCGCTCATCGCCTTCGGCGCGGACAAGCATAAGGCTGAGAAGCACGTCTTCCGAACACCGGAATCCGTGCTGCTCACACTGGCCGTGATCGGCGGCGCGGCCGGCGCGCTCGCCGGGATGTTCCTTTTCCACCACAAGACGAGAAAGCCCAGGTTCCGCATCGGCATCCCGCTCATCCTGATCGTGCAGCTTGTCCTTGCCGCCCTTTTGTACGTCACGTCCGCCGAGATCCTGTTCCTTTGAGCAGGTGCTTTTCCATACGGAAAATTGGACTGTACAAATTCATGTTTTATGGTACACTTTCGTAAAGAAACGAGAACTGACTGTCACAGGGAGAGTGCATGATCGCTTTACAGATCGAAAACACCGGATCATTTATGTCGAAGCTGCTCCGCTCGGAGTGCTTCGATTTATTTTTGCTTGAAGAAGCCGTGATCCGGAAAGCCGCGACCTGGAAGATCGACGGTCATATGAACCGCGCTTTTCTCGCCGCGCAGCGCGAGGCGGAGGGGAAACCCGCCGAGGCTGACGATCCCGACATGATCCCCTGGTCCGAGGTCCGCCCGTGGTGCTTCGACCTGATCAAGGGCAAAACAGCGCCGACACTGATGCGGTTCACGCTCCGCCTGTCCCCGGAGGAGGCGGAAGCGGTCTTTACGCCGGAGAATGCCGCGGCGCAGGAAGACGGGCAGGCAGTCTCTTTCGATTATCTCATCAACGTCACTTATGAGAAGGCCGTGCTGAAGATCGTGACCGGCATCGCGATGAACGGCTTTTCCATGGACCTGTCGCTCCGCAAGGACGCGGACCGGCGCTGGGATGATTTTATCCGGGAGATGATGGAAGCTAACATGATCCGTTTTCAGGAGCTGACGTGATCGCATCGTCAGCTTTTTTGTGGCACGGCAAAGCCGTAAGGAGGACCCATCTATGAGACATCTTTTGACACCGGAAGACTTCTCCGTCGAGGAACTGGACGCCCTGTTCGACCTCGCGGACGACATCGGCGCGGACAGGAGCCGCTACGCCAGCGTGTGTGCAGGGAAAAAGCTCGCGACCTGCTTCTACGAGCCGTCCACCAGGACGCGCCTGTCGATCGAGACCGCGATGCTGAACCTCGGCGGAAGCATCATGGGCTTCGCGGACGCGAACTCCTCTTCCGCTGCCAAGGGAGAGACCGTTGCGGACACGATCCGCGTCATCTCCTGCTTCGCTGACATCTGCGCGATCCGCCACCCGAAGGAGGGCTCCGCGGCCGTCGCCGCGCTCTACTCCTCGATCCCCGTCATCAACGCCGGGGACGGCGGCCACCAGCATCCGACGCAGACGCTGACGGATCTGCTCACGATCCGCTCCCTGAAGGGCAGGCTCGGCCGCTTCACGATCGGCCTGTGCGGCGACCTGAAGTTCGGCCG
>DJXE01000041.1:0-229 GCA_002449595.1 Lachnospiraceae bacterium UBA7012 | reverse complement strand
ACCTGAAGTTCGGCCGCACCGTGCACTCCCTCGTGAACGCGCTCTCCCGCTATGAGGACGTGCAGTTCGTCTTCATCTCCCCGCCGGAGCTGCGGGTCCCGGATTACATCACAGAAAACCTCGACGACCTGCACATCCCGTACCAGGAGGTCATCAAACTCGAGGACGTCATCGGCGACCTGGACCTGCTTTACATGACGCGCGTCCAGAAGGAGCGCTTCTTCAACGA
>DJXE01000001.1:25607-25780 GCA_002449595.1 Lachnospiraceae bacterium UBA7012 | reverse complement strand
TTTGACAAGCTATTGACCCAGGGCAAGTATTTTTCAATAGAGAGTCAAAAATAAGGCTTCCTTTGAAACGCTATTGAACCAGCGCCGTGATTTTTCAATGGAGAGTCAAAAAGAAGTCTATTTTTGACAAGCCATTGACCCAGAGCAAGTATTTTTCAATAGAGAGTCAAAAA
>DJXE01000001.1:24144-25533 GCA_002449595.1 Lachnospiraceae bacterium UBA7012 | reverse complement strand
TCAATAGAGAGTCAAAAAGAAGTCTTGTTTTGACAAGCCATTGGCCCAGGGCTTGTGTTTTTCAATAGAGAGTCAAAAAGAAGTCTATTTTTGACAAGCTATTGACCCAGGGCACGTGTTTTTCAATAGAGAGTCAAAAAGAAGTCTTGTTTTGACAAGCCATTGACACACCCCGCCACCACATTGTTCCGGCGGAGAAACAGCGTCTTTCGAGGGCGCCCCGAATATACTAAAATGATAAGTACGGCTAACGGGCGACCATCGTCACATTATGACAATGATAAGTACGGCTAACGGGCGAACTCCCGTCACACAAGAAATCCGGAAGCCAGCACCCACAAGCCGCACCGAACGCCACATTCGGCAAAATCACATTCCCGAATCCGCCTCAGCGAGGAATCATAATATGAACATATACATCGACTTCGACGACTGCCTCTGCGAGACCGCGAGGAACTTCTGCGGACTGGTGAAGAAGCTGTACGGAACCGACGTGCCGTACGAAAAGATCAAATACTTCAACCTCAAAAAATCCTACTCCCTGACCGACGAACAGTACGAGCAGCTGATGATCGAAGGCCACAAGCCCGAAGTCCTGCTGTCGTACGAGGAAGCGCCGGGCGCATCGGACACGGTCCGCAGTTGGATCGCCGCCGGGCACGACGTCCGCATCATCACGGGCCGCCCGGCCGGCGCCTACGAGCCGTCGCGCGCCTGGCTCGACGCCCACGGACTGGACCAGGTGAAGCTCTACTGCCTCAACAAGTACGGCCGTGCCGGCTTTTCCAGTGAAAAGGATTACTGCCTCGAAATCGAGGATTATCTCAAAATGCACTTTGATTACGCCGTCGAGGACTCCCCGGCCGCGTTCCAGTTCTTCGGGCATCTGCCCGACTTGCAGGTCCTGGTCTACGACCGCCCGTGGAACCGCGCGTGCGAGTTCCCCAGCGGCAACTTCCGCCGCTGCGCGGACTGGGAGACCATCGACAGAATTGTGCGGGATAGCAGTAATGATAAGCAAAAATAAAACCAAGATTCCGCACCCAAGTCGCAGCAGAGAAGCAGATGGCAACAACAAAAAGGCTTTGCTTACCGAAGTTAAAGACGCAAGCAAAAGCAGGCAGATAGCAGCAAATTCCGCCAGCAAAAACACAGAGGATTAGATATTTCATGCAGAAGAAATGGTATCGCCTGGACACGGCGGCACTGATTTTCCCCGCGATCGCGCGAAGGGACTGGAGCAATGCGTTCCGCGTCTCCGCGACGCTCAGGGACCCGGTCGACCCGGAAGTCCTGCAGCGCGCCGTGGATGACATGAGGCGGCGGTTTCCGTCCTTTTTCGTGACGCTCAGAAAGGGCTTCTTCTGGTATTACCTGGAGGAGAGCAGC
>DJXE01000001.1:0-24014 GCA_002449595.1 Lachnospiraceae bacterium UBA7012 | reverse complement strand
CGGCGCGAGCTGCGCAGGAACTGCCTCCGCGTCCTGTATTACAACAACCGCATCGCCGTGGAGTGCTTCCACGCGGTGACGGACGGGCACGGCGGGAGCGTGTTTCTCTGCAATCTGACGGCGCACTACCTGGAGCTGAAGTACGGGATCGAGATCCCGCGCGAGGGCCTGCTTCTGGACCTGAATCAGGCGCCGGCCCCGGAAGAACTGGAGGACAGCTTCCTGAAGAACGCGGCGGAGGTCGCCGCGGCCCGCCGGGAGGAGAAATCCTTCCGCCTGCGCGGCACGCCGGAGCGCAGAGGATTTCGGACGCTCACCACGGGCATCGTCGCCACGCAGGACCTGCTGGATGCGGCGCACCGTTATAAGGTGACGGTGACCGCCTTCATCGCAGCCGTGATGGTGGAAAGCATCATCGCCATGCAGGACGCCCGTCTCCCGCGGAAGCGGCAGCGCGTCGCAAAGGTCACGATCCCGATCGACCTGCGGCGGCTGTTCGGCAGCAGGACGCTGCGCAATTTTTCGCTCGTTCTGAACGTCGGCGCGGACCCGCGCTACGGGGACTACACGCTTGAGGAACTGTGCAGCGCGATCTGGCACCAGCTCGGCGCCGGCGCCACGCGGCAGAACATGGCGGGCATGATCGCCGCCAACGTGCAGCCGCAGCAGATCGTCCCCCTGCGTCTCGCGCCTGTTTTCATAAAGAATTTCGCAATGGATCTTGTGTACCGGCGCATCGGGGAACGCGGCGGCAGCCTCACGATCTCAAACATCACCGGGCTGCCGCTGCCGGCAGTCATGGACCCCTACGTGACGCGGATGGAGTTCATCATCGGGCCGCAGCGCAGCTACCCCAACAACTGCGCAATACTCAGCTGCGGCGGAAAAACATATATCAACATGATCCGCAATACCCGCGAGTCCGAGCTGGAGCGGCGCTTTTTCTCTCGCCTGGTGGAGCTCGGCATACCCGTGGACATCGAAAGCAACAGGAGGAGCGACGAATCATGTACTGTGTAAAATGCGGCGTCAGGCTGCAGGACGGCGTGAGCCGCTGTCCGCTTTGCGACACACCGGTGTGGAACCCCGGGGAGCCCGCGCAGGAGCACGGTTATCCGGATCACTACCCCCGCGCCCAAAAGGAGTCGGCGCTCCCGTTCGCCGTCGCGATGACCGTGATCAGCGTCCTCGCGATCGCGGTGATCCTTACCATCTGCTTCCGGCTGTACGGAGAACTTCGCTGGGGAGGGTATGTGATTGGCGGCATAATGCTTTTCTACTGTATTGCAATTCTGCCGTGCTGGTTCCGGCACCCCCTCATCGAGGTCTTCATCCCGGTCGACCACGCCGCGGCGGCCCTGTACGTCCTGTACATCTGCCTGAAGACCGGCGGCCGCTGGTTCATGAGCTTCGCGTTTCCCGTGATCCTCATCAGCTGCGTGCTGTTCACCGCCGTCGCCTGCCTGCTGAAGCACGTGCGCGGCGGGCGGGCCTTCATCCTGGGCGGCTGCCTGCTGGGCCTGGGCGGCTTCACGGTCCTCATCGAGTTCTTCCAGCACCTGACCTTTGGCACGCCGATGTTCCAGTGGAGCCTCTACTCGCTGATCGGGGCCGCCGTGGCGGGCGGCTTCCTCCTGCTGGCGGGCATGATCCCTGCGCTGCGGGGCACGCTTAAGAAAAGGTTTTTCTTCTGAAAATCAGCGGTTGTTGCGCAAAAAGCGTGTGTCATTTCGCGGCGTCATCCATATATAATGATGTAAGAGAAGGCGCGCAGGATCTTGGGAAATTTGCAAGATTCTTTTCTCTGATTATTGGCGATCGGCTTTGAGCTGGAGCACGCGCTCCCGCGTCAGGGGATATCCGAACTGGAGGAGCAGGAACATGCACAGGTACATGACGAAGGGGATCAGGGTCGCCATGTTGTAAATGCCGCGGTTGACGGCCTGCTCCTGGACGACGGCGCCTTCCGCCGTGCTGTATCCGATCGCGGCCAGGGCCAGCGACGCGCCGATGCCGGCCAGGGTCTGGCCGAGCTTGCGGAAGAAGGAGAAACACGCGTAGGTCGTGCCTTCGTCGCGGCGGCTGTGGAGTTTTTCGTGGTAGTCGATGACGTCGGTGACCATTGCCCAGACTTCCAGCGTGAAGAAGCACAGGCCGAAGCCGCTCAGGATCACCACGCCGAGGAAGAGGTACGGGTTGGCGGTCTTGATGAAGAAGAGGATGAGGAAGGACACGGCGGCGAGGAGTGCGCCGAAGGAGCAGATGCTCTTTTTGCCGAAGCTGCGGACCAGTTTGCCGGTGAAGGGCATCAGAAGGAGCATCGGGAGGTACGTCGCGATGGTCACCATCGAGAACAGGCCGGGCTTGCCGTAATAGTTCTTGAACAGGTAGTTGAAGAGCGTCTGCGTGTACATGGAGCCCGAGATCAGGAGCATGGACGCGAGGCACAGCGTCACGAAGGGGCGGTTCTTCATCAGCTTGCCGAACGTCACGAGGAGGCCCTCCGAGGCCTGGGCGGCGGGCGGCGCGATGTATTCGCGGGTCAGCCGGAAGAACAGGTAATAGATGACGAGGCTGCACGCCGCGAGGATGACGACGCCGACGAAGAGTTTGTGCTGGTCCAGGTACTTGGCGCCGCTTGCGGCCGTCGAGTAGACGAACAGCGGCAGCAGGATCTGGCTGAGCGCCGTGCCGAAGCCGGCACCGAGCGAGCGGATCACGGACAGGGTCGACCGTTCCGTGAGATCGCCCGTCATGACGGAAGCCATGGAGCCGTAGGGGATGTTCACTGCGGTGTACATCATGCCGTACATGATGTACGTGACGTAGGCATAGATCAGGTACTGGCGCTCCGACAGGCCCGGGATCTTGCAGAACGTGAAGATGAACGCGATTGCGAGCGGGAACGAGAACCAGAAGACGTAAGGGCGGAAGCGGCCGTATTTCGTGGGCTTTCTGGAGTCGATGAGCGCGCCGCACATCGGGTCATTGATCGCGTCCCAGATCCTCGAGACCATCATCAGCACCGTGATGCTCGCGAGCGAGATGTGCAGAATATCCGTGTAGAACATCTGCAGAAACGAGCCGATCGTCCCGAACGTGATGACGCCCGCCATGTCGCCCATCGCGTAGCCGACGTAGTTGCGGATGGGGAGTTTTGCGGCTCCGCCCGCAGTTGTTGTTTCTTGTGCCTTCTTCATGTTGCTACCCCCTTTTGCTATAGTTCCCCAACTATTGCTTGTTTATTGTGTCCTTTCTGCGTGTGGTGTCATACGCATCTTTGGATTTTGTCGAATTTGTATGATGATTTTTTCTATTTTGTCATACGCATCCTTGATTATTCATCGATTGCGTATGACAATCAGCGAATGCACTTGGAGAGAAGGTTGAAGTAAGGACTGTTCTCTCTGATGAATACCGGCGGTTCGCCGGTGGGTGCCTTCACGCGGACGATTCCCCCATTGTATTTTTGTCCGGTGAAGAGGTGGATCCAGTTGTCGTTGGGAAGATATACTTGTCGGTCGATTGCTCCCTTTTCGACTACTGGAGCAACTAAGAGATCTCTTCCCAGAAGATATTCATACTTCTCGGTGTAGGCTGAAGGTTCGTCGTAGTGATAGAACAGCGGTCGCATCACTGGTGTGCCGGAAGCTGCCTCCTCGCGGATCAGCTCCTTCAAGTACGGCTTCAGGTGTACGTGGATTCGCGCGCAGTGTGCGAGATGATCCAGAAGCTCCGAATCTGCGTCGAACTGGACGTTGCGGTCCGGCTGGTTGCCTTCATGGCCGCGCATGAGCGGCGAGAAGACATTCATCTCCTCCCAGCGCATGAGCAGTTCGCGGCTTCTGGTCATGAATTCTGTTGTCGTGTATCCTCCGAAGTCGGAGTGGGCGAAGCCGTAGCCGCTCATTGCGAGCGATAAGGTCGCAGGGATCACGGATGCAGGACCGTCGTCCATCGACAAGTCGACGTGCTGGTCGCCGGTCCACATCATTGTAGAGTGGCGGATGGTTCCGGCGGAGCCGGCCCGCGTGAAGAAGAATATCTCGCCCAGCGTGCCGGTCTCTTCGAGCGCTTCGCGGTTCAGCTGCGCCCATCGTGCCGGCCAGCTGTTGTGTGCGAGCATCGGGTCGGAGCCGTCATAAAGCACGGCGTCGCACGGCAGATATTCCCCAAAATCTGCCATCCAGCCGCCCATGCCGATGCCGATCATGTTCTTTTTGATGACCTCCTTGTACCATTCGTATGCTTCCGGGTTCGACAGGTCGATCATCGCGGCGGGGAATGTTGTGATTGTGACGAGGTAATCTTTTCCCTCACGATCTTTGACGCAATAGCCCTTCGCGGAGGCTTCCTGGTACAGGCCCTTCTCGATGGCGAGGAAGGGGTTGATATATCCGAGGAAGCGGACGCCCTGCTTCTTCCATTCGTCGATGCGCGCGGGCAGGTCCGGGTAGAGGGCGGGGTCGTACTCCCAGTTCCACATCACCTGGTAGCCGAAGCCGGTTCTGCGGCAGCCGCACCAGTCCTGGCACCAGATTCCCGCGACCGGGACGCCGTGCGCGCGGCAGGCGACGAGCTTCTTCTCGATTACTTCGGGACCCTTCTGGATTCCGGGAATGACGCCGTCGAACACCCAGTCCGGAAGTTCGGGTACCGTCCCCAGCTCTTCGGAAAGCTTCCGGGAGAGCTCCGTGAAGTTATCCGCCTCCAGCATCAGGATCTCCGCGTCCTGCCACAGTTCCAGCGTGATCTGGCCTTCTTTTCGGAAGTCAAACGCCATGAACGAAGTCCCGCGCACATGAAGTGCCCACTTGCCGGATGAAGTGAAGGTCGGCTGAGCGTAGTAGGACTCGTACTCCTCGAAGGGGAGGAGGGCGGGGGTTGCAGGCTCGGGTTCCGGGCTGGCGGCGGTATCTATGATTCTATCTTCTTGGGCGGCGCTTCCCGCCGGCTGAACCCCCGAGCCCGCGGCGTTCTGCGCTGCGAGGCGCGCCATCTTCTTCTCGAGGCGGCGGAGATTCTGGTGCTCCGCGACCCAGATCCGGACGCGCTGCCCCTTCAAATCAAATTCTGAGAAAGTCTCGCCGCAGCCGTAGTAGTGCTCTTCCGGCGCTGTCTTAAAAGTCAGGTAGAATCTGTTCCAAGAAGTATCAGAAAGATGGAAGGAGAGCAGCGTCTTTCCCTCCGCCAGCCTTCGCGCCGTCATCGTCCCGGCGGCCTCTCCGGAAGCATACTCCAGGGCGGCGGTAGTTACAGATTCTGTGGCCGCAATTGCTTTCTCTGCGCGCAGCGCCGCTGCGGCGCCTGCGCTTCCGGCTACAATTCTCAGCTTCTCCCGGCTGGAAACGCTATCAGTATAATCAAAACTCCCCCTCGTCATGGGGAACGCCGCCTCACCCCGGGCGACGGAGAATTCCATACTTGTAAAATCAGTCAGATCGGGCATGTTCAGCGAGCCTCCTTACATTCATGATATACTGTTTTTGCGGGTTTCTGAAGGAAAAATACTGAAATTCCGACAATCATGGAACCACAATTATGGGCGTGCGCCAGCGGACGAATGAACTGTTCCTGCATTACGGTTCTAAACAAGATTTGGACCTTCAGAACCGTAAAAACCTTGGCCAGATTTGAGATCGAGCTTCAGAATTACGGCCTAAATCGAGATACGGCTCAAAAAAGCCGTAATAGCCCCCCAGGATCGTAAAGCCTCCGAGGCCCCGCCTCAAATAGAAGCCCGGAACTACAATACCAATACAGAAGCCGAAAAACCAAGAACAGAAGCCGAAAAACCAAGAACAGAAGCCGAAAAATCAAGCTAATTGATTCCGAAACAGGAGGAAGCGCCATGGACATCTGCACAAAAGCAATCAGCTTCAGGCAGGAAAAGAACTGCACACGCATCCTCACAGACGCCGCCGTCATCGGGATCTGGTTCGTGACGGACGAGATCGTCCGGATCCGCACGGGCTTCGGCATGGCGCCGGAGGAGGAATTCCAGGAAGCTTCCTACATTCTGCAGCTGACAGCCTGGGAGGACAGGCTGGATCCGCTTTTCACAGAGGAACGGACCCGCGTGCAGGCGGCCGACACGGAAGTGTCCGAGCAGGAAGACCGCATCACGATCACCGGCAAAAAGCTGACGATGACCGTCACCAAAGCCCCCCTGCAGCTGACCCTCACCGACCGCGACGGGAAAATCTTGTACGAGTCGCTCGCGGGAAGCGCTTTCCGGCGGGACCGCGGCCGCAGGATCACCCACATCTGCCTGCGCAGCGAGGAAGACCACTTCTACGGCTTCGGCGAAAAAACCGGCGAACTCGACAAACGCGGAAGATTCCTCATCGAGCGCGCGACGGACGCGATCGCCTGCGACCCGCAGCACGGCGACACGCTGTACAAGCACATCCCCTTCTACACCCGGCTGGCGGCGGACTCGGGGGCGGTGACGGGCTTTTTCTATAACAATTTCAGCGAATCCGCCTTCAACATCGGCCGCGAAAAGTCCGGCTACCTCCCGCCATTCATCCAGTGGCAGGCGGACGACGGCGACGTCGATCTCTTCGTGCTCGCGGGCCCGACCTTCCGCGACGTGCTGGATCGCTACACGCAGCTGACCGGCCGCCCGGTGCTCCTGCCGAAGCGCGCGCTGGGCTACCAGGGCTCCTCGATGTACTACGCCGAGCTGCCCGGCGACGCAGACCGCGCGATCCTCGAGTTCATCGGCCGCCTCAAGGAGCAGGGCTTCCCGGTCGACGGCTTCCACCTCTCGTCCGGCTACACCGTACAGGTCGAAAACAAGCGCTGCGTCTTCACCTGGAACCGCCGGCGGTTTGCGGATCCGGAGGGCTTCTTCGCAGCCATGAATGCGCAGGGCGCGCAAGCCGTGCCAAACGTCAAGCCCGGCGTCCTGTGCGTGCACCCGCTTTACGAGGAGATGGCGCAGGCGGGGGTGTTTATTACGGAATCTGAGGAAAAAGCATTTCGCGCGGGATCCAAGTCGTCTCTCGCGGAATCTGAGTCGTCTTTCGCAGAGGAAAAGGCATCTCGCGCGGAATCAGCGACGTCGCAAGCGGAGGAAAAGGCATTTCGCGCGGAATCAGCGATTTCGCAAGCGGAGGATAAAGCCTCTAGTGCGAAATCAGAAATGAAAAACTCCGCGCCTGAGATCGCCCCTTGGTGGGGAGGCCCGGGAAGCTTCTTTGATTTCACGAGTCCGGCGGCGAGGGAGCTCTGGAAGAAGTATCTGACGAGAGAAGTGATCGCGAAAGGAACTGACTCCGTCTGGAACGACAATTGTGAGTATGACAGCCTGGCGGACCTCGATGCGGGATGCGAATATGACGGCGCGGGCGGGACGATCCGCTCTCTGAAGCCGCTGATGAGTACTTTGATGTGCCGTATTGGCGCGGAGGCAGTCCGCGAGTGCCGGCCGGGGACGCGACCTTACGTCGTCTGCCGGAGCGGCAGCACAGGAATTCAGAAATACGCCCAGAACTGGACCGGCGACAACGTGACGGGATGGGACTCCCTTTACTGGAATCTTCCGACGATCCTCGGCGAAGGCCTGTCCGGGCAGCCCAATACTGGCGCGGATATCGGCGGTTTTGCGGGGCCGGCGCCGGAAGAAGAACTCTTCCTGCGCTGGGTGCAGCACGGCGTGTTCCAGCCGCGCTTCTCGATTCATTCAGCCAACAGCGACAACACAGTGACGGAACCTTGGATGTATCCGGCGCAGACGGAGCGCATCCGCCAGGCGATCCTGCTTCGCTACCGCCTCCTGCCGCACTTCTACTCTCTGGAATATGAAGCGCACCAGTGCGGCGCGCCGATCATGCGGCCATTAGTCTTTGAATTCCCGCAGGATCCCGCCACATGGAACGAAGGCAGTGAATTCCTGCTGGGACGCGATCTTCTGGTCGCCAACGTCCTCGAGAAGGGCGCGTCTTACCGCGACATCTACCTCCCGGCAGGAACGCAGTGGTATCCAATTGACCTGATCACCGAAAAAACGATCCTTCCTGGCATGTCCTTTGAGGAGATGCAAAATGGAGGAGACAAGTGGCGTGACAATGCTTCCCTGCACATCGGGAACTACTCCGGCGGCCAGACCATCCGCGTTCCGGTCACAGCGGACTCTATCCCTTGCTTCCTGCGGGAAGGCGCGATCCTTCCGATGGCAGCAGACCAGCCCATGAGCATGGAGAAGGACGCCGTCAAAGACCTGTGCATCTGGGCAGTTCCGGACCGCTCAGGTAATGAATCTTCCTACGCTCTTTATGACGATGACGGCATCAGCGACGCACATCAGCAGGGAGAGTACCGCATCACACATATCGCGATGAAAGGCTGGGATCAGGTGGAGATGCGCTTTTCTGCGGAAGGAGAGTATCCTGACACAGCAGAGCGGATCCGCGTCAAGATGATCCGGCGCGACAAGAGCCCGATGAGCGTGCGCCTGAACGGCGAAGAGCTGCCGCGCTTCCTGATGCCGGAGGAACTGCGCCGCCATGCGGAGGACGAGGGCAAGTCCGGCTGGTATTTCGATCCCGCCTCGGGAATCACCATCATCCGCTATCCCAACCCCGGCCGCGAGACAAGTCTTATCGTGTCCTATGAGCCATTTGACTTAATCGGAATGTGATCCGACTATTTCAAATAACCACCGGCAAATACCTCCCCCGCTCCCGCTCCACGACGCTGCGGACCCACTCGCGGTCCATGATGTTGTCGTACGCGCCCGCGACGACGGATTCGTCGGCGAAGTTGTCGAATTCGATCTGCTTTTCCTCGAGGACTGAGATCATTTCTTCATCAATTGTGTTCGGGCAGAGCAGATGATAGACCTGTACGCTCTGCACCTGTCCCATGCGGTAGACGCGCGACAGCGCCTGGCTCTCGAGCGACGGCTTGATCTGCGGCTCGCAGAAGATCACGATGCTTGCAGACTGGATGTTCAGGCCGACGCCGCCCGCGACGATCTGGCTGACGAGCACGCTGCCGCCCGGCGCGGTCCCGAGCCGGTCCACGAGCAGCTGCCGCGAGCCGATGTCCGTGTCGCCGGTGATCACGCCGATGCAGCGGTCGCCCAGAAGCTGGCTGACTTTCGCGACCGTCTCGCGGAAGAACGAATACACAATTACCTTCCGCCCATCATCCGCCGCCTGCTCCAGAAGCTCGAGCATCCGAATGCACTTGGAAGAATTAGCCAGATCATCCTGCAGGAACGACACCCGCCGCATGTCCGCGAAACTCCCGCGCAGCACCGCCGGCGCATACGCCGCGAGGTCAGCCGCCGTGAGGCTGCACCACTCCTGCTCATCCGAGATCGGCGGCAGCTCCTTCAGCACCTGCTCCCGCGTCCGCCGCAGATAGACCGGCGCCAGCGCCTCGCGAAACTCCGGCAGCCGGCTGATAAACGCCAGCGACCGCACCTCATCCGCCATATCCGGCCGCACATAATCGATCAGGCTCATCATCTCCGACACGCGGTTCTCCAGCGGCGTCCCGGTCATCAGCAGGATCCGCTCCGACTCGTTGTCCAGACGCCGGATGTACTTGGTTCGCTGGGCGTCAGGGTTTTTCATGTAGTGCGCTTCGTCAATCACCAGCAGGAAAAGCTTCATTCGCCCATCGATCCTGTCTACGATCCGGCCGAGGGTCTCGTAGTTTGTGACCGCCGCGCCGCCCTGCTCCTGCCATTTCGTCAGCGCGTCATCCGCCGTCTGCCCATGCACGATAAAAGTGTTGATCCGGCTGAACTTGTGCAGCTCCCTGGCCCAGTTGACCAGAACGCTGGCGGGACACACCACCAGAAAATGTCCTTTCCCGCCACTCACAGTGTGCAGGTGCGACATCACCGCGATTGCCTGAATGGTCTTGCCGAGGCCCATCTCGTCGCCGAGCAGAACTTTCTTCTGATGGAGGATGTATTTCGCGCCAAACAGCTGATAAGCGCGCAGCGTCCCCGAAAACCCGCTGAGATCCACTTCGGTCGCACTGATCTCCTCCGCGAGCTGCGCGGGAATGCTGTCATAGATGAAGGCGCGGTTTCCCGCTGCACTTCCGAGATTCTCCAGAATTGCGTAGTACTCGGCGCCATTCGCCCGAAACTGCTCCACCGCCGCCTCTTCCGAAGTGTGCGACGCAGCCTGGTAGGCGTCGATCAGCCGCATCAGCCGGTCGAAAAACGCACTTCCGCAGAACGCATGAAGCTCTTCCTCGATCGCCAGCGTGTTTTGTTTAGAAGCCGCAGACGAAAAGAACCACCGGAACCCATTCCGGATCATGCCGCTCTCCGTGACTCTTGTCGCGAAATCCCCCAGGTTTTTGGCGGCCTCGAGGGCGTCGCGGCGAATCTTTTCACTGTTAATGTAATTCGTGAGTTCCGTGATGAGGGCGATATTGTCGGACGTCCTGTCGGGGTCCGAGGCGTCGAGGCGGATCGTGACGCGCGCGGAGAGACTGTTGGCAAACTCGGTCACGATGTTGCGGATCGCTTCGATCTGCTTCTCACCGATGCCTTCCACGGCCTGGAGCTCGACGTCCGTCGCGGCGGCGATCTGGCCCAGATTCTCATACCCGGCGTCGATCAGCGCCTGGGCGCGGATCCCGGCACGTGCATTTTTGAGCTCGTCGGATGACAGGGCGGACAAAGCTTTTCGCGCCTCTTGCCCGGCAATTCTGCCGCACAGGGTGCGAATGTTGTTCTCCTGCATATCCTTGTCGTTGTAGATGCCCTGAAAGGCCGCGTCGGTCTCGCTGACCGCCTTCGCGAGCTCCCGCAGGCTCCTGAAATTCGGCTTCCTCATTCCGTCGTCCTCTCCGCCACAGAAAACACGATCATCTCCCTTATCATACTGCATTCGCGGCGGGAAGCGCCAGAGATACCGCGGAGTCCGGGCACGCTGCGAATCTCGGGAACTCCCCATAATGTATCAGGCCCCGAAACGGATGAAGCTCCAATCCGTTTCGGGGTCCTGAAAACGCATCGGGCCGGGCAGCCCGACTTAGGGGAGGATAAACTTTCCGTGATTACTGCGCCGTTTTACCTTTCAGCAGGATCGCGCCGCAGGCCGTGCAGTATGTGTAGCGCGGGTCCGCGAGATTGCCGCAGCAGACGCAGGGAATGACGTCGTCGCCGGACTTGTCATATTTCTCGAATGCGTTGGGCGTTCCGAGACTCCCGAGGAAGCGCACCGTGTCGCCCTCCTCCAGGTAGTCGTAAACATACGAGTGCTGGTGCCAGACGTGGGTCCGCCGCTTGCCGTCCTCGCCGCGGAACCAGACCTTGTAAGTATAACGGTCGGCGCCCTGTCGCTTGATGCGGGTGAATTCCTTTTTCTCGACGGTGCCCTGCCAGTCCGGCTTCTTGCGCCCCTTCGCCGCGGCGATCGCGAACATGATGGCGAGGAGGAGCGCGGCGGAGACGAGGGAGACCGCGGCGCCGGCGCCGATGAGCAGCAGAATGACGAAAACGACGACGGCGATGACCGGCAGCAGGATCATCTGCACTTTCCCCGTGTGCTTGCGATACGCGTCAAACGTCGGATGCCCCGTGATCTCCGAATACCCGACGCCGGCCGCCCCGGTGCGGGGGATCGCCGCGTACTGCTCCGGGCCGATCACGCGGCCGCAGGACGGGCAGACGTCTTTCGCGCCGCCGAGCTTTGTGCCGCAGTTTGCGCAGTAGAGGTTGATGGATGTGACGTTTTTCTCGCTCATTTCGGGACCTCCTTATATCGGGATTTGGAAAAGCATATGCCTGCCCTTATTGTATTTCCTCCCGCAGGGGTGGCGAAGGGTGTGACAGGCAATTGTCATTGACAAATGTGTCACAGGGCGAATCTCCAGTCAGAATGGGCTGTTTGATCCGCTGCAAAATTCACAGAAAGTACACTTGCAGCTTTCATAAACAGTGTTATACTGTACCGATACCCGTTCAGGGGCAACAATTTCCGATGGAAATAAAGGGAGGAAATCAAATGAGAAAAAACATTAGCATATTTGCGGCACTGACTCTGGCCGCGGCCCTGGCAGCAGGCTGCTCGACGCCGGCACTTGAGCCGGCCACGCAGCCGCAGGAGCAGGCAGCGGACGAGGCGGAAGCCAAGGACGAAGCGGAAGCAGAAGCGACGGAAGCCACCGAGGCGGAAGACGCTGAAGCGGCCGAGGCAGCAGGCGAAGAAGCCGAGACCACAGAGGCAGCCGGAGACGCAGTCACAGAGCTTCCTGCGTACACGGTCCCCGCATCCGAGGAGGATCCTTACAAGGCGGCGATCAGCGACTACATCATCAAGGAGTTCGGCAGCCACTACGACAAGGCGGACGTCAGCATTCCCAACATCCAGATCGTTGCGGAAGAGACGGACGACCCGGAAGACATCCGCGTCATCGGCAGCTACTATATCCTGAATTATGACCTGAAGGGCGACACGCTCGAGTGCGTCTCCGGCGGCTCTTATCCCGGCTGCATGCACCTGAAGCAGACCGCGGACGGCTACGAAGTCACGAGCAGTGACATCGCGGAAGACGGCGAAAACTTCACCGAGAGCATGAAGAAGGTCTGCGGCGAGTGGGCTGACGCGGCCATGGCCGTTCTCTCCGACCAGGAGACGCGCGAACTTGTCCGCAAGTTCACCATCGAAGACTACGTCTCTGAGAACAATCTTCCGATCACGAAATACCAGGACTTCGGCTGGGATCCGGTCGTGCTCTTCGCGGAAGAAGCTGACCTTCATGAGATGACGACGAAGATCGATGGGTGCGAGACCTTTACCCAGATCGTTGATGGCCTTGAAAAGGGCAAAGGCTACGCAAACGCGACCATCGGCGACACGGACGTTCTGCTCGTCGCGAGCGGCACCTATTCCTATGAGGAAGACCTCTACGCAGCGATCGACGCTGAGATCTTCTACTACAACGACGGCAAGCCGGAGTACCTCGGCTACGTCGAGTGCGGCGGCACCGCATATCCGCTCGCTGTGAAGGACGGCGTCCTCTACGTCGGCAACGGCCACAACGTCGAAAAAATGACCGTGAAGGACGGCAAGCTTGAGACCGTCGAGGAAGGCGACAACCTCTTCGACGAGCTCGAAACCGCCGAGATCGTCGAGTTCTCGACTGTCGAATGAACAAGCAACAGCCTCAATTAAACAGAAGTAACATTGGCCGGTTTGGGACATCCCCAGCCGGCCATCTTTTGTTAATAGCAATGAGCGGTGCATCAAACTGCCGACATCGCGCATTCCAAGCGGACGAGCGGCACCGCGAACCCCCAATATCATGTATAATTGTGTCATGAACAACCGCCGCCACAGCACCACAGGAACAGAATACGGCACCGGGAGAAGATTCCGGCTTCCGCGCGTCGGCCAGCGCATCACGAAAACGTCGGTCGCCGTGCTGATCTGCCTGGTGATCAGCTACCTGCGGGGATTCCGCGCGGGCACGATGTCCGCGGAGGCCCCGATCACGGCGATCGCCTGCATGCAGCCTTACGTCTCGACGGCGGCGGAGTACGCGGCCAGCCGCTTCATCGGCTCCGGGACCGGCCTCGTCTATGGCCTCGCGCTGCTCATTCTGATCACGGTGTTCCCCGCGATCGGCGCGAACAGCATGCTTCTCTACCTGCTGATCGCGGCCGGCATCGGCCTGTGCCTCTACACCGCCGTCTCGATCAAAAAGCCCGAAACCTCCGGCATCGCAGCGATCGTCTTCCTCTGCTTTGTCATCAATTTCCCTTACGTCGAGCAGCCGCTGATCCGCGCCGCGAACCAGATGGCGGACATCCTGATCGGCACCGTCGTGGCGATCGGCGTCAACACCTTCCGCCTGCCGCGCCGCAAAGACCGCAACCAGGTCTTTTTCGTGGATGTGCACGATCTCGTGCCCGACCCGCGCACCGGCCTCACCCCCGCAGTGCTCTTCCAGCTGAACCGCCTCTGCTCCGACGGCGCCCTGATCTGCCTGCAGATCCGCCACGCGCCCGCCTTTTACTCCGCACAGCTGCGCGCAGTCCAGCTGAAGCTCCCGATGATCGTGATGGACGGCGCCGCGCTCTACGACCTCGGCTCCGCGTCCTACCTGCGGTCGGTGAACATCAGCCCGCACGACAGCAAACGCGTCAGAGAAAAGCTTGAATCGCTGTCCCTCAGCTATTTCGTCTACACGATACGCAACGGGAAGTCCTACATCTTCCATCAGGGCGAAGTCCGGGACGAAGAAAAGCCCGTCCTCGCCCACATGGCCGCCACCCCCTACAGGAACTGCCTCGAGGGCGGAAACTTCACGCCGGAAGAGATCGTCTACCTGAAGGTCGTCGTCAAGGAAGATGAAGCGAAAAAGCTCATCCAGGCGATCCAGCCATTGGCCGAATCGGGGACTGTCCGGACCGCGATCCGCAGCCAGGGCGACGCGGAGGGAATCTGCGGCGTCTACATCTACAACGAATTCGCGACGATCGAGCGCGCCCAGAAACAGATGCTTGAAAAACTGCAGAAGGACATCCCGACCTTCCGCGGCGTCCCGGTCCACCCGGAGCGCGCCTGCACCGGCGAGCATGACGTGATGGAACTTCTGAGAAAGATCCGCGACCTCTACGAGCCGCTGCGGTTCTTCTGATTACTAAAAGAGCAGCAGCGAATTAAAAAGATTAGAATGATAAGCTGCTGTGATAATTGTAAAAGGACGTGACTGCTCAAAAATAGAAGCGCCATATAAGCAAAAAAATAAATGAGACCATTCACAACCCGAAGACGAAGAAGAGACTACACCGGCCGCGCCGACCGCGTCCACAGATACTACCAGACCCGCCAGGAGCGGTACGACCGGCTCGCGCAGCGGAGCGAGGAGTACCTGCGGGACCGCGATGCCCGCGGCGTCAGGATCAGCCGGCGGCGGCGCGAGGCCGACCGCAGGTTCCTGCGCGCGGTGGAAGAGGCGCAGATCCGCGAGCGCAACCGCGCGAAAAGAGTCGAGCGCAGCCTCCGCAGCGGCATGATCCCGCGCAGATGGCGGATCGGCAGCCTCACTATTCTCATCGCGCTCATCATCTTTCTCATCACGGAGGCCGTGATCCCGGGCAGCTTCCTGAAGCGCGAGAACGCGTCGGCGGCCCAAAAGCGCCAGGTGGAGCTCATCCCCATGGAGCATCTCCAGCAGCGAGAAGCGGAAAACACCGCCGCCGAGGAAGAACCCGGCGACACCCGCCCGGAGCAGCAGATCATCTGGGAAGTGCTGATGGACTACTACGGTGGCAACAAGACCGCGGTCCTCGGCATCATGTGCAACCTGAACGCCGAGTCCAAGCTGAAGGCGGGCACCCTCGAGGACTACAACAACGAGCTCTGGGGCATCGACGACGACACCTACACCGACCAGCTCAACGAGCGCCTGATCGACCGCAAAGACTTCCTGGAGTCGCGCCACGGCGGCGTGACGAACGGCTACTTCAACAAGGACCAGAAGTGGGTCAACCTCGACGGCGGCTACGGCTACGCCCAGTTCACCGCCTACGACAAAAAGGAGGAACTGTACCGCTTCGCCGACCAGTGGTTCAGCCCCGGCGGCCGCGGCGAGGGCCGCTAGTTCGACATCAGCGACCCCGAAATGCAGGCCAACTACCTGATCCGGATCCTCGAGTCCGACCGCTACAGCTCCATGAACTACATGATCCGCCACGCCGAAAAGGTCGTCGACGCCTGCTACTACTGGCTCAAGTACTACGAGGTCCCGTACGACCCGTATCACGACGACTACTTCACGCTCGTCTTCGACCGCGCCGAGAGCGCCGACCGCATCGAGCGGGAGTGCACCGCGGCGGAGAACGCGGCAGCATCACCGGAAGCGACATCATCAACAAACGCTACATCAACGAACGCAACGTCAACGAGCACGACATCATCAACGAACGCGACGTCATCAACGAGCGCATCATCATCAGCAGGAACGGCGCAAGAGGAGAAGACTGCACCATGAGCAGGAGAGTAACATTTCGGAGAAAAGCATTACCGCCCATCCTCACAGCCCTCCTCGCCCTGATGTGCGTGCTGGCCGCCTGCGGGAAAAAGTCAGGCGGCGCGCCGGAGAAGCTGGAAGACTTCAACGACGCCTCGGTCACGATCGGCGTCGCGGATGGCTATATCTTTGAGGATGCCGCGAAGAGGGCGATGCCGGAGGCACAGGTCCGCGTCTACGACACCCGCGACAGCGTCTACCGGGCGCTGCTGATCGGGGAGATCGACGGCGTCGCGGACGACGAGCCGATCATCCGGGCGATCCTGCGCGACAGCGACATGTTCACCTTGCTGGACGGTTATCTGGAGGCGTCGGATTATTCTTTTATCTTCGGACAGAATGAGAAGGGACTCCGCCTGAGCGACGAGTACAGCGAGTACGTCGCGCGCATGAAGGGCAGCGGCCAGCTCGAAAAACTCGACGAGAAATGGTTCGGCGGCGGCACCGACAACAAGATCAGCGCGGACGCGGGCGACCTCCCGAACCTGAACGGGACACTCAGAATCGCCTACGACTCGAGCAATATTCCATTTGCGTACGACTCCGCCGGCCGCCCGACCGGGTACGATATCGACCTCGCGATCGGCTTCTGCAGGGAATACGGGTACGCGGCGGAATTCCACAACGTGAACTTCGCCGAGATGCTCGAGGGCGTGCATAACGGCACGTACGACGTGGGCTGCGGCGCGATCACGATCACGCCCGAGCGTGAGCAGATGTACTACTTCGGCATGGCGGATTACAGCGGCGGCATCAGCATTTGCACGGCCGGCGCGTCCGACCGCGGCGGAAGCGCCGACGCGGGCTACCGGGCGGAGCTGATGAATCACTTCAAGCGGGCATTTTTCGAGGAAGGAAGGCTGAAGCTCTTCCTGCGCGGGATCGGGACGACGCTCCTCATCGTGCTCCTCGCGGTCCTGCTCGGGACGCCGTTCGGCGTCATCCTCTACATCGTCAGCAGGAGAGCGGGCTTCATCATCCGCGGCATCGCGAAAGGCGTGCAGTGGGTGCTTCGCCGGATCCCGCCGATCATGATCATCATGCTTGTTTTCTACCGGTTTTACAGGGATCTCGGCAAAGGCGCCGTCATCTCGGCGGTGATCGGCTTCACGCTGACGTTTGGCGCGGAGGTCTACCGCCTCTTGGAGATCAACGCCGCCGCCGCGGACGAAGGCATGCTCGAGCGCGACTACAGGCTCGAGTACATCGAGACGCCGGAGTTCTTCCAGGCCCTCAAGTGGTACGAAGGCCCCGACACGGCGGAAGACTACTTCGAAAGGATCATCGACCTGATCAAGGGCACCTCCGTCGTGGGATACGTGGCGGCCTACGATATGACGAAAGTATTCGACACGATCCGCCTCGACAGCTACGAAGTGACCGCCCCGCTGATCGTCACGATCATCGTCTACGCTGCGATCATCCAGTGTGTGATCGTGCTCATGCGACGCGCGATCCGCTCACGCTGGATGGCGGAGGGACATTGAATAGTAAATTTGGTAAATATAGAACTGGTGCGGTGGCTTGCAGACGAGCGGAACCGGTGTTATGGGAACCGAAGCCCCGTTGCAGTGACTTGCAGATGTAGTAAAAAAATGGCAGGACTGCCGCAAGACAGTCCTGCCATAAATTTAGGCAATTCTTAGAAGTTACAGGCTGATCAGCCCCAGGCTCGCCGCCATCGAGCTGACCCAGATCGCGACGATGCCGATCGGGGCGACGACGCGGATCATGAAGCGATAGAACTTTTCTGTGCGGAAGGCAGCACCTTCCGCTTTTGCTTCCTCGATGATGAAGTCCGGCTTCAGAATGTACGCCACAATGAAGCAGATCAGGAACGAGACGATCGGCATCAGCAGCGTGTTGCTCAGGAAGTCGAAGAAGTCGAGGATGTCCATGCCGAGCGGCGTCACGTGGCTCCAGACGCCGAAGCCGAGCGAGGACGGAATGCCTGCGAGCAGGACGAAGATCGTCGACATGACGGTCGAAAACAGGCGGTTCCAGCCGAGGCGGTCCATGAGGATCGAGACGATGGTCTCCATCAGGGAGATGGAGCTCGTCAGCGCCGCGAACAGCACAAGGAAGAAGAACGCGCCGCCGATCAGCTGCCCGCCGGGCATCGACAGGAAGACCTTCGGGAGCGTGATGAACATCAGGCCGGGGCCTGCGCCCATCGCCGACTCGTCGCCGCCCGAGAAGACGAAGACGGCCGGAATGATCATCAGGCCGGCGAGAAACGCGATCAACGTATCAAAGAACTCGATCTGCCGGACAGAAGATTCCAGGTCTGTGCTCTTTTGCATGTAAGAGCCGTACGTGATCATGATGCCCATCGCGAGGGACATCGAGTAAAACAGCTGTCCGAGCGCCGCGAGCACCGTCTTGACGGAGAGCTTCGAGAAGTCCGGACGGACGTAGTACAGGATGCCGTCGATTGCGCCTGGCCTCGTGCAGGAATAGATCGCGATCACGATGGAGAGCAGGAGAAGGATCGGCATCATGATCTTGGATGCCTTTTCAATACCCTTTTCCACGCCGAGGATGACGACGACGCTCGTCGCGAGCACGAACACGAAAAACCACACAAGCGGCTGCCACGGCTGCGAGATGAACGCGCCGAAATAGCCGTCTTCCGCGGCCGCGCGCCCAGCGCTGCTCAGGTAGACGCCGAGGTATTTGGTGACCCAGCCGCCGATCACGCAATAGTAGGGCGTGATGATGACGGGCACGATCGACGAGAGGCCGCCGATGAAGGCGAACCGCTTGTCCAGCGCGCCGAATGCGGAGATCGCGGACTTGCCGGTCTTTCTGCCGATCGCGATTTCCGTGGTCATCAGCGTGAAGCCGAACGTGAAGGCAAGGATCACGTAGACGAGCAGGAAGATGCCTCCGCCGTACTGCGCGGCGAGATAGGGGAAGCGCCACAGATTGCCCAGGCCGACCGCGGAACCTGCCGCCGCCAGGACGAATCCGAGCTTCCCGGTGAATGAGCTGCGGGATGTTTCTTTTTCTTTCACTGTGTTTACCTCACTAAAACTACTGCACCTCTCTCTATGTCTTATACAGACATTAGGTACTATTATGCATCAATATATGCATATATGCAAAAAATGGCACGCAATAATCGAAGAGCGAATGGGGGAAAAGGGTTACAGAATGCCAAACAGGAAATCGCTGCCGTCGTGCGCGAGCGCATTCAGGCAGCGATC
The DNA here is from genome assembly GCA_002449595.1 of Lachnospiraceae bacterium UBA7012. Classification (GTDB taxonomy): domain Bacteria; phylum Bacillota; class Clostridia; order Lachnospirales; family Lachnospiraceae; genus CAG-791. The sequence goes on along the minus strand of DJXE01000001.1, from coordinate 4,785 downwards.
AAAGCGTTTCCAGCGGCCGGCTGAGGAGCCGGCCGTTTAATTTCTCATTCTAAGAGTCAGATGATCTAATACAAACCTTCCGAGCGCCAGTCATCACTCAAGCATTCAGATAATCCGCCGCAAACTGCACATAAGCGCCAGTTCCGGTCCAGAGCACGTCCTCGTCAACCTTGAAGAACGGGCTGTGGTTGGGATAGTCGGTGCCCTTTTCGTGATCCGCGGAGCCGATGTAGGCATAAACGCCGGGCACCGTCTCGGTATAAACCGCGAAGTCCTCCGCGCCGAGCGACATCTCGTACGGGACTAGGCAGTCGTCGCCGGCGATCTTTTTGATCGCGCCCTGGGCGATGTCGACCAGATCCTGCGCGTCGTTGAGGAGCGGGCTCGGCCCGAAGTAGTAGTCGCAGTCCGCCGTGCAGCCGTAGCCCTTCACGACGTTTTCCACGACTTCGCGGATGCGCTCGGGCATCGTGTTCCGGAACTCCCGGTCAAACGTGCGCACCGTGCCGACGAGTTCGACGTGGTCGGTGATGATGTTTTCCTTCGTGCCGCCGTTCATCATGCCGGTCGTCACGACGAGCGGGTGCTGCGGGTTGTTGATGCGGCTGACGATCGACTGGAGCGCGAGCACCGCCGCGGCCGCCGCGAGGATCGCGTCGTGGCCGAGGTGCGGGGCACTGCCGTGCGCCAAAACGCCGTGGATCTGGATCGTAAACCGGTCGCTGCACGCCATGCGCGGGCCGCCCTGGCAGTTGAGCTTGCCGGACGGGATCGTACCCCAGACGTGGGAGCCGTAGATCGCGTCGACGCCTTCGAGCGCGCCGCGCTTCACGTACTGCTCCGCGAAGCGGCCGATCTCTTCCGCCATCTGGAAGATCAGCTTCACTGTGCCGCTGAACGCGTCGAGGTTGTCGTTGATGATGCGCGCCGCGCCGAGCAGCATCGCCGCGTGGCAGTCATGGCCGCAGGCGTGCATGACGCCGTCGTTCACACTGCAGAAAGGCACGATGTTCGGATCCTCCTGGATCGGCAGCGCGTCGATGTCCGCGCGGAGCATCACAGTCTTGCCGGCGTTCTTCCCGCCGCCCTTGCCGGTGCCGTGGAAGGTCGCAATGCAGCCCGTAATGTCGTCGTAAGTTGTGATTTCGCAGTGGTCAAGCTTTTCCAGCTCAGAGACGATAAACTTCGTGGTCTCCACTTCCTTCAGGGAGAGCTCCGGGTGCTGGTGCAGATGGCGGCGGCAGCGGATGACGTATTCTTCCTGCTCTTTCGCCAGTGTCTTGAAATCGATCATGCCTGGCCTCCTTTCTGCGCTGCGCCCGCCGGGTTCTTCTTCGCGAGATAGTCCGCCGCGAACTGCGCGTACATCGCGCTGCCCCGGTGCAGGAGCGACTCGTTGATGCAGAATTTCTGGTTGTGGACGGCGTAGATCGCGCCGGCCTCCTCGTCGTGGCAGCCGATGAAGGCGAACATGGAGTGCGGGATGTGGTCCATGATGTAGGAGAAGTCCTCGCTGCCGCTTCCGGGCGGGGTATCCTGCAGCGCCTCACTGCCGTAAAGCTCTGCCGCCGCCCCTCTCGCGATCTCCGTGAGCTCGGGGTCGTCGTTTCTGGTGCAGGGCTCCAGCGCGTTGTACTCGAGCTCGATCGTGCAGCCGAGGCCGTCCGCGGTGTCCTCCGCGATCCTGCGCAGCGCCGGCTCGACGATCGCGCGCGCCCGCTTCGTGTAGCAACGGACAGTGCCGGTCATCTCCGCGGTGTCCGCGATGATGTTGAACTGCGTGCCGCAGCGGATCGTGCCGAACGTGACGACGAGCGAATCCAGCGGATTGTTCATGCGGCTGACGATGGTCTGCGCGTTCATGATGATCTGCGCCGCGGCGACCAGCGCGTCGTGCGAGACGTGCGGCGTGGAGCCGTGGGCGGCCTTGCCGTGGATCGTCAGCTTGAAGTTGTCGCAGCTCGCCATGACGGGGCCGTCAAGAATGCCGAACTTGCCGGAATCGACGCTCGGCCAGACGTGCATGCCGAAAGCGGCGTCGACGTCGTTCAGCAGGCCCTGGTCCCAATAGTAATGGCTGCCGATGAACACTTCTTCCCCGGACTGGAAAAGCAGTTTGACCGTCCCTCGCAGCTCATCCTTCTTTTCCCACAGAAGCTTCGCCGCGCCGAGCAGCATTGCGGTGTGGGTGTCATGGCCGCAGGCGTGCATCACGCCCTCCGTCAGGCTCGGGAAATCCACGCCGCTGTCCTCCGTGATCGGCAGCGCGTCGATGTCCGCGCGCAGCAGCAAGGTGGGGCCGTTTTCCGCGCCTTCCGCGGTGCCCTTGATGGTGGCAATGCAGCCGTAATAATCGTCATAGCTCTGTACCGGAATGCCGATCTCCTCGAGATTCCGGACAAGAAATGCGGTGGTCTCGACTTCTTTCAGCGAGAGCTCCGCGTGTTGGTGCAGCCAGTGCCTGTTGCCGATGATCCACGGCTCCAGTTCCTTGGCGCGTGCAGCAAAGTTCATATTTGTGTCCTCCTGCAGGGCGGTGTTTGTGACAATTAACTATTATATTACTACATGTGGCGAAGACTCGGAAATATAGATTTCATCCGGAAAAAAACAGCCCGGATCCGAAGATCCGGGCTGCGACTAGCTTTTGCAGCCGATTACGGCAGATAGATTCCGCCGCCAGGGCCGAGGGGCAGATTTCCTGCGACCCAGACGATGACCTGGATGATCCAGACCACTGCGAATGTCAGTGAGAACGGGATCATGTTGGCGATGATCGTGCCGAGGCCGGTGTCCTTCTCATACTTGCGGCAGAAGCCGAGCATGACGGGCAGGTAGGTGAACAGAGGCGACAGCGGGTTGGTGATGGAGTCGCCGATACGGTACACGACCTGCGTGATCGCCGGATCGTAGCCCATCAGCATCATCATCGGGACGAAGACGGGACCGAGGATCGCCCACTTCGCGGATGCGGAGCCGATGAACAGGTTGACGATGCAGGACACGATGATCAGGCCGATCATCAGCGGAATGCCGGTGAAGCCGATCGCCTTCAGGCCGTCAGCGCCGCCGATGGCGATGATGGTGCCGAGCTTGGAGACGGAGAAGAAGTTCGTGAAAATGGAGATGACGAAGCACATGAAGATGTAGCCGCCCATTTCCTCGAAGCCCTTGTTGACGTCTGCCCAGACGTCCTTGTCCTTCTTATACTTGCCGGTCTTGATACCATAGACGAGGCCGGGGATGAACAGTGCCAGAGTGACTGTGAAGACGATACCCTTTGTGAAAGGAGCGTCACCAGCGGTGATCGTGCCGTCGGAGCCAGCCAGGATCGCCTGCGCGAGGCCGGTGTCGGGGTTCGTGAAGAACTTCGGCACAGAGAGAATGATCATGACGATGAGGAAGATCAGTTCCGCGATGCCTGCAGCGCCGAGCGCCTTGGACTGCTCAGCCGTGACTTTTGCGTCAACGTCGTAGTCGTAGGATTCAAGCTTTTCACGAGTAACAGGGAAACGATGGACGAGGACCTTCTCAACGAGGAGGGTACCGGCGATCGTCAGGATGATGCAGGAGACGATCAGGAAGTACCAGTTGATCGCGATGGATCTCTCATAAGTGGGGTCGATCATCTGCGCGGCAGCTTCTGTGAAGCCGTATGCCAGCGCGTCAGACAGGCCGAGCAGCACGTTCGCGCAGAAGCCTGCGGCGACGGATGCGAAACCGGTGTACAGACCGAGCATCGGGCTTCTGCCGATGGACATGAACAGAACGGCCGCGAGAGGCGGAAGGACGATGAAGCCCGCGTCGCCCGCGATGTTCAGGTTGATGCCCAGGAAGATGACGACCATCGTGACGACCCAGCCCTTGGAGTTGCCGAGGAATTTCTTCATCAGGGCGACAAGGAAGCCGCTCTTCTCAGCGACAGCGGAGCCGATGACCGCCACGAGGACCATGCCCAGAGGCGCGAAACCGGAGAAGTTCGTGATGACGTTTGTCCACAGATAGCGGAGGCCGAACAGTGAGAACAGGTTCTGCACTGCGACAGTCTCGCCATTCGCAGGATTGACGACCTGAAGTCCGATCGCGCTCAGGATCGCCGAAACGACGACGACAATGGCGGCAAGCCACAGGAAAAGTGTGACCGGATCCGGCAGCTTGTTGCCGATCCGCTCAATTCCATCAAGAAACTTATCAAACCCGGATTTCTTGACGGAGGTGTCTTTTGTTTCTTTGGCCATATTATGTGCCCTCCCCTCTTGTTAGCTGCGACGCATGCTGTGGGTGCGCTGTGGGTCCGGGGCGGCCTGGATGTGGGATTCCTTGCCTCTCCTTTGCCGGCGCTGGCCGCTTGGATTCAGGATTTCCGGGCGACCTTTCAGCACAGCAATGCTTTAATTGGATAAACTAAGAGTAATAATAGCATGATTTTTTTCACTTTGGTAGAAAAATGATGAAGAATGTATACAGAAATGCAAATATTAGTTATTTGTTGAGCGTATTGTAGCTACAAAATTGGGGGGGAGGCCTGGCTGCTGTGTTTTGGGTGGCTGGGCTTTTTTCAATGGGGGGTCAAAGGAAGGCTTGTTTTTGACGCGCTATTGAAAAATGCTGGGGGTGGGTTAATGGCTTGTCAAAAGAAGACTTGTTTTTGACGCTCTATTGAAAAGCACTTGCGCTGGGTTAATGGCTTGTCAAAGGAAGGGTAGTTTTTGACTCCCTATTGAAAAAAGCCTGCGCTGGTTCAATGGCTTGTCAAAAAAAGACTTGTATTTGACTCTCTATTGA
>DJXE01000051.1 GCA_002449595.1 Lachnospiraceae bacterium UBA7012 | reverse complement strand
GTTATGCCCGGCGATCACATCATCGTCCGGACGTCAAATATCATTCCGCTCGACGGGAAGGTCCTCTCCGGCGAAGCCATGGTGAACCAGGCTTCCATGACCGGGGAGTCCGTGCCGGTCGAGAAGCGCCCCGGCGGCTACGTCTATGCCGGGACTGTCGTGGATGAGGGCGAGTGCATCGTCGAGGTCACGAAGGCTGCCGGCTCGGGCAAGTACGACCAGATCGTCCGCATGATCGAAGACTCGGAGAAACTGAAGTCGGAGACGGAGACAGCAGCTTTTCACCTGGCGGATAAGCTCGTGCCCTACAGCCTGCTCGGAACGGCGGTCACATGGCTGCTCACGCGGAACGTCAACAAGGCGCTCTCCTTCCTGATGGTGGACTTCTCCTGCGCACTCAAGCTCTCCATGCCGCTGTCGGTCCTCTCCGCGATCCGGGAAGCCGGTAAGCTCCATATGTCCGTCAAGGGCGGAAAATTCCTGGAAGCTGTCGCGGCGGCGGATACGATCGTCTTCGACAAGACGGGGACGCTCACGCACGCCACGCCGAAGGTCGTGCGGATCGAGACGTTCAGCGGCGAGGATGAGACCGAGTGCCTGCGGATCGCGGCCTGTCTCGAAGAGCATTTTCCGCACTCGATCGCGAACGCGGTCGTGCGGGAGGCAGAGGAGAGGGGCATCTCTCACGCCGAGATGCACTCCAAGGTCGACTACGTCGTGGCGCACGGCATCGCGAGCGAGATCGACGGCTCGAAAGCCGTGATCGGCAGCTACCATTTTGTTTTCGAGGACGAGGGCTGCACCATTCCGCCTGGAGAAGAAGAGCGGCTGAATGCGCTCCCGAGCGAGTATTCGCATCTGTATCTTGCAGTCGGCGGCGTGATGAAGGCGGTGCTGTGCATTTTCGACCCGCTGCGGGAGGAAGCCGCGGACGTCGTGGACAGGCTGCACAGGGCAGGGCTCTCCAGGATCTGCATGATGACCGGGGACAACGAGAGGACGGCGGCAGCAGTTGCGGCAAAGCTGCATCTGGACGAGTACCGCGCCGGCGTGCTCCCGGAGGACAAGGCGGCATTTATCCGCGCGGAGCATGCGGCCGGAAGGAAGGTCATCATGGTGGGCGACGGCGTGAACGACACCCCGGCGCTCTCGGAAGCGGACGTCGGCATCGCGGTCTCGGACGGGGCGGCGATCGCCAGGGAGATCGCGGACATCACGATCTCTGCGGAAGACCTTTACTGCCTGGTGACGCTGCGCGAGATCAGCAGCGCGCTGATGCAGCGGATCAGGAGCAATTACAGATTCATCATCGCGTTCAACGCGGCATTGATCGCGCTCGGCGCGTTCGGCATTCTACCGCCGGCATCGTCGGCGCTCCTGCACAACGGCTCCACGATCCTGACGGGCCTGCGCAGCATGACGGACCTTCTGCCGGACAAAGCGGCGGTGAACACAGGACGCCTGATTCCACAGAAGACGGAGTCGGAGCTCGAAGCGGTTCCCGCGTGACTATCGTTGAGTGTGATGTGATTCGGCCCGGTGCGGCCGGAAAGGAGAGAGCATATGAAATGGCACAAATTCTTCGCCTGGGCGGCGGTCGTCTGCATGGTGATGACGTTCATTACCGGATACCGCAGGAAATAACAGGCGAAAGGCGGATGCCGCCAGATCATGCCGCTCTTTTGCGAATGCCGCCCGCGGAGTAAAATGGTTTCCATGAGGCGGAGCCGGGGACAGGTCCCGCGACAGCAAAGGGGCAGAGCATGAAAGAGACGAAGGCAGCAGGGACGATCCCTCTCCCGGAATACCCGAGACCGCAGATGGTGCGGGGAGACGGCGGGAGCTGGAAGAACCTGAACGGCATCTGGGAATATGCGATCAGTAAGAGCGAGGATCTTCCGTCAGCGTATGACGGGCAGATCCTCGTGCCTTTTTCGCCGGAGACGAAGGCGTCCGGCGTGGAGCGCACTCTCCGGGCGGGGGAGTACCTGCATTATCATTTGAGGGTTGAATTGGACGCGGCGCAGCGGATCCTGCGCGGAGAACGGCTGCTTCTGCACTTCGGCGCCGTCGACCAGGCGTGCCGCGTCTGCGTCGACGGAATGGAAGCCGGCTATCATGAGGGCGGGTATTTAAGCTTTTCGCTGGATATTACGGCGTTCCTGAAGGATCCTGCCAAAGGGTTCGACCTGAACGTCGTCTGCATCGACGACACGGACCGGACGTACCACGCGCGCGGAAAGCAGCGCACGAAATGGAGCGGCATGTACTACCCGCCGCAGAGCGGGATCTGGCAGACCGTCTGGCTGGAGTGGGTGCCGGACGCGTATATCGCGAGCATCGCAATCACGCCGGACTACGACGCAGCAGCGGTCCGCGTGCGCGTGATTCCGGGCAATAATCACGGGGAAAAACAGTACCCGCTCCGGATCTCAGTTATTACCTCCGGAGAAACACTCTCACAGGCGGAAGGTATGACCGGCGAGGAAATCGTACTCCCCGTGAAGGACTTCCGGGCGTGGTCGCCGGAGGACCCGTATCTCTATGATCTGGTCGTAGAACTGACCGGCCCGAAGCCGGAAAGAATGCAGCCGGGAGGAATGACGCCGGACCGCGTCAGGGCGTATTTCGGGATGCGGAAGTTTTCGGTGGGGAAGGACCGGGCTGGGATCCCGCGGCTCTTCCTCAATGACCGGCCGTACTTCCACCACGGCGTATTGGACCAGGGCTACTGGCCGGACACGCTCCTCACGCCGCCGTCGGATCAGGCGATGATCGACGATATTGCACTGATGAAGCGCTTCGGCTTCAACATGCTCCGAAAGCACGTAAAGATCGAGCCCGCGCGCTGGTACTACCACTGCGACCGGCTCGGGATGCTTGTCTGGCAGGACATGGTGAACGGCGGGCAGGGCTATCACGCATGGTTCGTGACTTATCTCTCGACGGTGTTCCAGTTCCTGCGCGGGCGCTTCGGGGAGAAGGTCGGAGAACTGTTTTCCCGCAGAAGCAGGCAGGGAAGGGAAGAGTACAGGCGCGAGCTTTTCGCGATGATTAAGCAGCTCGGAAACGCGCCGTGCATCGCACTGTGGGTCCCGTTCAACGAAGGCTGGGGGCAGTTCCAGTCGAGGCAGATCGCGGAGGAAGTGAAGCGGCAGGATCCCTCGCGCACGGTCGATGCGGCGAGCGGCTGGTTTGACGGCGGCGGAGGCGACCTGTTCAGCATCCACCACTACTTCTTCTGGCTGAAGCTCCGCCCGCACAGGAGAGTCACCGCGATCACCGAGTACGGCGGCTACGCCTGCCTGATGGAAGGGCACGTGAGAGCGGACAAGGCCTACGGATACCGGACCTACCGGAGCCGGGAGGAACTGACGGATGCGCTCGTGAAGCTCCTGAAGACGGAGATCGAGGACAACCTGGACAAGGGACTGTCCGCGGCCGTCCTCACACAGGTCTCTGATATTGAGAACGAGATCAACGGCCTTGTCACCTACGACAGGGAAGTCATAAAAGCAGGCGCGGAAGAGATCCGCGCCGCCAATGAAAAGATTCTTGATAAGTTCCGCGAGATGACCTAATTACGCTTTCGCGAAGAGAGTCACCTTCACGACATCGTAGGAATGCCGCCCATTCAGCGACACGTCAGCAAGCAGCTCCAGCTTGTTCCCGCCAAAGAATTCGGTGTTCAGCTCGAACGTGGCGTCCGCCGTGTACCCGTGCAGGTTGTTCAGCGGGAGCATCACGGAGGAGGCGCCGTTCACGGTCACGCCTTCCGGCAGGTAGAGCGTCACGGTGACCCACTGCTGCTCCTTCATAATGTGGTTGTTCATGACCCGGATGCTGATCGTGCGGGGCTCGCCCTTCTTGAAGAAGACGGAGCCGTGGTAGTCTGTAAAGGACGTGAACACACAGTGGTCATGCCGGACGACGTAGGAGGAGAGCTCGCAGAGATCGCGCACCGGGATCCGGTGTCCCCAGTCCTGGCAGTCGCCGTTGATCAGGTGGATGTAGTCGTCCTCGTTGGGACAGAAAAGCGCATTCTCATCGCACTTGATCTCCATGCCGCCCTCGGCGAACACGTCGCAGAGCTCCTGGCCGAGGAAGCCCGGGATCTCGCGCAGGACGCGCTCTGCAAGTTCCTTCGCGGTCTTCGGGATCCAGATGCTGTTCTGGCCGGTTGTATTGATGCACATCGTGGTGATGCGGTCGTCGAGCGGGGCGGCCCACTTCTCCGGGATGCCGGAGGCGCCGGAGATGATGCCGAGTAGCGCGCCGAGCGTTCCGCAGGTGCAGTCCGTGTCCTCGCCGCAGGCGTTCGCCATGATGAGGCTCTGTCCGTAGTCGCCGGCGCCGTAGAGGAGGCCGGCGATCGTGAAGCCGACGTTCTCCGGCGTGTCCATGCCGGGCTCGCCGAGCTCAAATCCCTCGTTGTTTTCCTTCGGGATGTCGCTGATCCGGATGTGCTGGACGCCGAACGTGCCGGGCGCGGTATTGTGGATCCTGCGCCGCGCGTCCGCGATCGGGACGCCTTCCGCGTGGCAGCGCATCGCCTCGCGGACGCAGGCGGTCACACGGCTTTTCTCAGGGATATAAGAGAGGCCGATCTCGATGAGCTTCATCGGGTCGCTCTCCACGAAAGCGGCGCTCTGCATCGCGGCAAAGAAGATCTCACCGTAGAGGCCTTCCTCCGCGTGGTCGATCACGCCGTCCTCGTAGGCGTAGCGGGCCGCGATCTCCGGATGGCCGGGCGCGAGGCACGCCCAGAGCTCGGAGCGGATCCAGCAGCCGTTGCTGTTCTTATAAGTATTGTCGACGTCGCCGCAAAGGGGCGGCTCGATGCCGGCGCGCAAATTCGTCTTGCCGGTGCCGTATTCGACCCAGTTCGGGATGATATAGGAGAGCCAGTACTCGCCGAGGATCGACGCGTTCACGTTTTTCCCGTAGCGCTCGACCGCGGAGAGCCAGGCGATCTGCAGGTCGAGGTCATCGTTGGCCGGCGGTCCCTGTGACAGATCCTGCATATAGAATTCTGCGTTCTGCAGCGCGCGCTTCGATTCAAACGGCGCGCCGAAAGTGCCGCCGATATTCTTTCCCGCCCAGCAGCCGGCGAGTTTGTCCCTGAGTTCGTCGATCTTGAGTATCATGGAAGGTCCTCCTTCTTGATTTGTGGGATGCATCTTTTCTAAGTATATCGTATTTGTGCGGGTTGCGTGCAAATTGCGTCGGCGCAGTTTCGCCGGTTTTAGGGATCTGATCGGTTCCGGCGTAGTTGTGATTAATATCTGCAGGTTTCCGGTTGAAAGTGCGGGGTGATGGGCAGATAATAGGAATATCGGGTCCGAGGACCCGCGGCGCGCGGCCTGAATTGAAGCCGGCGTCATTTCCGGAGGTTATTATTGTGAAAAGAAAGATCGCAGCCATCCTGGTTTTTGCCACGTTGATGACAGGCTGTGCAGGACAGAAGGCAGTGCCCGGCGCGGGCAGCGCGGCAGCTTCCCCGGCGGACGCCGCGGCGCAGGAGAGCGCCGTGATGGCGGAGGGGATCGAGGACACGCTCGAGATCATCGGCGGGATCACGGTCAAACAGAAAGGGGACTCCGTCAGCCTCACAGTGCCGGGGGACTATATCGAGACCATTTCGCAGCAGAGCCTGGACACCCTGCGGGAGCAGGAGGGCGTCGAGGACGTCGAAGTGAATGAGGACGGCAGCGCGACGCTCGTCATGACAGCGGAGAGATATGAGCAGTTTCTCGGGCTCATCAAGCAGAACATCGACGCCGAGCTGAAGAGAATCGAAGATGACGACAAGACATATCCCATGGTCAAGGGGATCGAAGCGAACGAGACTTACACCGCGTTCATCGTCTCCACCGACTCGAAGGAGATCACGACGGCGGAGAGCTATCTCGCGATGGGCTTCTATATGTACGGCGGAATGTACAACGTCTATCTGGGAGCGCCGATCGAGAACGTCCACGTCGATTTCGTGAATGCGAAGACGGGCGAGATCATCGGCTCCATGGATTCGTCGCAGGCGGGCAGCACAGAGACGACGAAGCAAGGTGCAGAATCTGAGAAGCAGAGCACAGAATCCGCTGAACAGGACACAGAGTCCGCAGAAAAGAAAACGACTGGGGAGTAAGAATAATAGATATGGCAACAGACAGACAGGTCCAGCTGATCGACGCGGCGGCGCTCGGGAGCATCGATGCGGCGGCGCAGCTGGCGGAAGGATATTTTAAGGGAGAGTTCGGCACGAAGCCGAATTACGAAAAGGCGCTGAAGTGGGCGAAGTACGCCGCAAAGCGCGGCAATGAGGAAGCGGCGCATCTGGTCGAAGTGATCACTGCAATGGAAGCTTGACAAAGCAGCCGGTCGGAGTTACTTTATTGCTATGATGCGTTAAAGCGTAAAGGCAACATGGTGAATGACAGCCCCTGGCAGAGCATCGCTCTGTCGGGGGCTTTTGCACGTAGCAATGAGCCATCAGCAAACGACACCACACAGGAACCGGCAGCAGAAGGAGGATCGTATGATCAAAGAAGCAATCGTCAAGATCGTGAACAAGAGTGACCTGACTTTTGAAGAGGCGCAGACCGTCATGAATGAGATCATGAGCGGGGAGACGACGCCGACGCAGAACGCGGCGTTTCTCGCGGCGCTCTCCACGAAGAGCACAAGGGCGGAGACGATCGACGAGATCGCGGGCTGCGCGCACGCCATGAGATCGCTCGCGACGAAGGTCCCGCACGAGGGAATGGAAGTCATGGAGATCGTCGGCACCGGCGGCGATGGCGCCTGCACGTTCAACATCTCCACGACCAGCGCAATGGTGGTCGCAGCGGGCGGCGTCAAAGTCGCGAAGCACGGCAACCGCGCAGCGTCTTCCATGTGCGGCACGGCGGACTGCCTCGAGGCACTCGGCGCGGAGATCCAGGCCGACCCCGACAAGTGCAGGAAGCTTCTTGATGAGGTCGGATTCTGCTTTATCTTTGCACAGAAATATCACACGGCAATGAAATACGTCGGCCCGATCCGGCGCGAGCTCGGCTTTCGGACCGTCTTCAATATCCTCGGCCCGCTGACGAACCCGGCGAGCCCCGAGTACTTCCTGCTCGGCGTGTATGACGAGTACCTGGTCGAGCCGGTCGCCAAGGTCCTCGCGACCCTCGGCGTGAAGCACGCGCTCGTGGTTTACGGACAGGACAAGATGGACGAAGTCTCGGCGAGCGCGCCGACCACGGTCTGCGAGCTGCGCGACGGCTTCTACCGGACGACAGTGATCAAGCCGGAGGACTTCGGCTTCACCTCCTGCAGCAAGGATGAACTGCGCGGCGGCACTCCCGAGGAGAACGCGAAGATGACGCGCGACATCCTGCGCGGAGAGGACAAAGGCCCGCGCCGCACGGCGGTGCTCCTGAATTCGGGGGCGGCGTTCTATGCGGCAGGAAAGACCGGCTCCATCGAGGAAGGTATCGCGCTCGCCGCGGAAATGATCGATTCCGGCAAGGCTCTCAGCGTGCTGGATGCCTACATCGCCGCGTCGCGCGCCTAAACAGCGGAGGCGGCAGCGGATGAGCGGCAAAGACAACACGAACATCCTGCAGGAGATCGCGGCATACACAAGAGGCAGGATCGAGGCGAAAAAGCGCGTGGCACCCCTCGAGGAAGTCCGCGCGCGGGCGGAGTCACTGAGCAGCACGGAGCAAACCGGCTCTGCGCGGCCGATCCGCGGTGAGAAACGAATTGGATTTGCGGAGTCGCTCGCGGCTCCCGGCATGCGCCTCATCTGCGAGTGCAAGAAGGCGTCGCCCTCGAAGGGACTCATCGCGCCGGAGTTTCCGTACCTCGCGATCGCAAAGGACTACGAGGCGGCCGGCGCGGCGGCGATCTCCGTCCTCACGGAGCCGAACTGGTTCCTGGGGAGCGACGCGTATCTCGAGGAGATCGCCCGGTCAGTGACGATTCCGTGCCTGCGCAAGGACTTCACTGTCGACCCGTACATGATCTACGAGGCGAAGGTGCTCGGCGCGTCGGCGGTGCTCCTGATCTGCGCGATCCTGAGCAAGTCGCAGCTCGGCGAATACCTCGCGCTCACGCATGAGCTGGGCATGGACGCCCTGGTCGAGACGCACAGCGAGGAGGAGATCCGCATGGCGGCGGAGAGCGGTGCGCGGATCATCGGCGTGAACAACAGGGACCTGAAGACGTTCCACGTCGACCTCGGAAACACGGCGCGCCTGAAGGACCTCATCCCGGAGGACCGGATCGCGGTCTCGGAGAGCGGGATAAGGACGCCCGAAGACGTGGCGGCGCTGCGCGGCAGCGGCATCCGGGCCGCGCTGGTCGGTGAGGCGCTGATGCGCAGTCCCGACCGGAAGCAGGCGCTGCGGGAGTTTCTGAAAGGCAGCAAGGAAGGGCACCATGGGTGATGACGCGGCGAAGACGAGGATCAAATTCTGCGGGATGATGCGGGAGGAGGACATCGCGGCGGTGAACCGGATCCTCCCCGACTACTGCGGGTTCATTTTCGCGAAAGGGCGGAGACGGACCATCACGGCGCAGCAGGCATCCCGCTTTTACCGTCTTCTGGACCGGCGCGTGAAGGCGGTCGGCGTCTTTCTGGACGACCCGGCGGAACGGATCGAGGCGCTCGCTGCGGAGGGGATCATTGACGTGATCCAGCTGCACGGCGCAGAGGACGACGCCTTTATAACGAATATTAAGGAAAAGACTGGGTTGCCGGTGATCAAAGCTTTTCCCGTGAGAACGGAGAGAGACCTTGAGGCGGCGGCGAGAAGCCCCGCGGACCACATCCTTCTGGACAACGGAAACGGCGGCACAGGGAAGCGATTTGACTGGTCGCTGATAAGAGGATTTGACAGGCCGTTTTTCCTGGCAGGGGGCCTCGGACCGGACAACCTCCGGGAGGCGCTGGAGGAGATCTCGCCCTGGGCGGTCGACCTCTCGAGCGGCATCGAGACGGACGGCGTAAAGGATGAGCGGAAGATGCTGCAGTGCGCGCAGCTGCTGCGCGAAGGCGGCAGCGCGGCAGGAACGGCAGACAGAAAGGAGCACAGATATGCAGACTGAGAGCAGGGGAAGATTCGGGGCGTTCGGCGGACAGTACGTCCCCGAGACGCTGATGAACGAGCTGATCCGGCTGGAGGAGAGCTACGAGTACTACAAGAACGACCCGGAGTTTAACGCCGAGCTGACGCGGCTCCTGAACGATTACGCGGGCCGCCCGTCGCTCCTTTATCACGCGGAGCGGATGAGTCAGGACCTCGGCGGCGCGCAGGTTTACCTGAAGAGGGAGGACCTGAACCACACCGGCGCGCACAAGATCAACAACTGCCTGGGCCAGGTCCTGCTCGCGAAGAAAATGGGCAAGACCCGCGTCATCGCGGAGACCGGCGCCGGACAGCACGGCGTCGCGACGGCGACGGTGGCGGCGCTCATGGACATGGAGTGCGAGATCTTTATGGGCAAGGAAGACACGGAGCGTCAGCGGCTGAACGTCTACCGGATGGAGCTGCTCGGCGCGAAAGTCCACGCGGTGACGAGCGGCACGCAGGTGCTCAAGGACGCCGTCAACGAGACGATGCGCGAGTGGGCGGGCCGCGTGCACGACACGCATTACGTGCTCGGCTCGGTCATGGGGCCGCATCCCTTCCCGACGATCGTGCGCGATTTCCAGGCGGTGATCTCGAAGGAGGCGCGCGCGCAGTTCCTCGAGGCGACGGGAGAGCTCCCGGACGCGGTGCTCGCCTGCGTCGGCGGAGGCAGCAACGCGATGGGCATGTTCTATCATTTCATCGGGGATGAGGGCGTTCAGCTCATCGGCTGCGAGGCGGCCGGCCGCGGCATCGAGACGGGGCAGCACGCAGCCACGATGGCGACCGGAACTGTCGGCGTCTTCCACGGCATGAAGTCCTATTTCTGCCAGAACGAGTACGGCCAGATCTCGCCGGTGTACTCCATCTCGGCGGGTCTCGACTATCCCGGCATCGGCCCGGAGCACGCGTACCTGCGCGACAGCGGAAGAGCGCAGTACGTGCCGGTCACGGATGAGGAAGCTGTCGAAGCGTTCGAGTACCTCGCAAGGACAGAGGGAATCATCTGCGCGATCGAGAGTGCACACGCGCTCGCCCACGCGATGAAGATCGCGCCGAAGATGGGGAAGGACCAGAGCATCCTCGTCTGCCTCTCCGGGCGCGGGGACAAGGACGTCGCGGCGATCGCGAAGTACAGAGGAATCGACCTGTCCGAGTGAGCGTTGTTTTGATAAGCAGGAAAGGATCCGGAACGGAAATGAGTAAGACCATAAAGAACGCATTTGACCACGGAAAAGCTTTTATCGCATTCATCACGGCCGGGGATCCGGACCTGGAGAGCACGAAGCGCTTCATACTGGAAATGGAGCGGGCCGGCGCGGACCTGATCGAGATCGGGATCCCGTTCTCCGATCCGATCGCGGAGGGCATCGTGATCCAGGAGGCGGACATCCGCGCGCTGAAGGCCGGGACGACGACGGACCGGATCTTCGACATGGTGGCGGAGCTGCGGAAGGAGACCGACATGCCGCTCGCCTTCATGGGATACCTGAACCCCGTCTTTTACTACGGCTATGACCGGTTCTTCTCCAGGTGCCGCGACGTCGGCGTCAGCGGCGTCATCATCCCGGACCTCCCTTACGAGGAAAAGGGTGAGTGCTCGAAGGTAGCAGCTTCCTACGGCGTGGACGTCGTCTCGCTCGTCGCGCCGACTTCGAAGGAGCGGATCCGGACGATCGCGTCGGAGGCGGAGGGCTTCCTCTACGTCGTCTCCTCGATGGGCGTGACGGGCATGCGCAGCGAGATCACGACGGACATCGCCTCCATGATGCATGAGATCCGCGAGGCGTCGGACGTGCCCGCGGCGATCGGATTTGGCATCAACACGCCGGAACAGGCGGCGGAGATGGCGCGTCTTGCGGACGGCGTCATCGTCGGCAGCGCGATCGTGAAGATTGCCGCGCAGTACGGCGCGGAGGCGGCACCGCACATCTATGAGTATGTGAAAAAGATGAAGGACGCGATCCGCGGGCTGTAAGAGTGCAGAACATTCCTTGGACCACTGCATAATGATGGACATGATGCAGGGTTTGTAAGGGCGTCGAGCATTCCAAGGCTCAGGGATTTGGTGTAAAATGAAACCGGCGGGCGGACCACATCCGTGCCGCCGGTTTCACGATAATAGACACGGAAAGGCGGGCGAACACCATGTCAAAGAAGCTTGGAACACTCGTGAACGACGCGCGGCTGAAGAAGGGCCTGTCGATGGCAGCCCTCGCGGAGCAGGTGGAGGGACTCTCCTCATCCATGGTGGGCAAGATCGAGCGGGGCGAGTCGGAGCCCGCGGAAGATGTCCTCCGGGCGATGGCAAAGGCCCTCGGCGTGACGCAGAAATCGCTCGTTGACGCGGCATCCGGCACCGGCGCGGCAGCAAAGAAGACGGCAGCCAAGAGCACCGCAGCAAAGAGCACCACAGCAAAGAGTGCCGCGACCAAGAAGACGTCCTCCAAGAGCACGACCGCAAAGAAGACCACTTCCAAGGCGAAGAGCAGCTCCTCCAAATCGTCCTCCGGCGACCTGAAGCTCACCGCGACGGAGAAGAAACTCGTCGAGGCGTACCGCAAGGCGGGCACGAGCGCGAAGAAGACGGCGCTCAGCGTTCTGGAAGGCAAGGCGACGATGGCGGACTTCATGACGCTGATGATCGCGGACAAGGCGGAAGAGCTCGGCGGCTCCGGAAGCAGTTCAGGCAAGAAGAACGACCTCGACCTGAGCGATCTCGGGACGCTGCTGTCCGGCACGCTCGGCAAACTCGGCAAGAAGTGACAGGCTGACAGCGCAGGGAGGAAACAGCATGAAACTGGTCTTTATCGGCGCGGACCACGAAGTGACGGGAAGCTGCCATTACATCGAAGCTGCGGGCAAAAAGCTCCTCGTCGACTGCGGAATGGAGCAGGGCAGGGACTACTACGAGAACATGCCGCTTCCGGTCAAAGCGCATGAGATCGACGCCGTTTTTCTGACACATGCCCACATCGACCACTCGGGTCTCATCCCGAAGCTCGTCAAAGAGGGCTTTACCGGGCAGATCATCTCGACAGACGCGACGATGCGCCTGTGCGACATCATGCTCCGCGACTCGGCGCACATCCAGGAACAGGAAGCGCAGGAGAAGACGAAGCGGGCGGCGCGCTCGGGCGGCGGGGAAGTCCTGCCGGAATACGAGATGCAGGACGCGATGGCGACGATGAAGCTCTTCACCCCGTACCCGTACGGGAAAGAGTTCACCTACAGCGACGGCATCCGCTTCCGCCTCACGGACATCGGGCATCTGCTCGGCTCCGCGAGCATCGAGCTGTGGCTGACCGAAGGAGACGTGACGAAGAAGCTCGTCTTCTCCGGAGATATCGGAAACATTAACCAGCCGATCCTGCGCGACCCGCAGACGACGGACGAAGCCGACTACGTCATCATGGAGTCCACCTACGGCAACCGCCTGCACGAGCGCCCGAAGGGCGACTTTGTCGCGGACCTGACGGCGATCCTGAAGGACACGTTCACGAGAGGCGGCAACCTCATCATTCCCGCCTTCGCCGTCGGACGGACGCAGATCATGCTTTACTTCATCCGGATCATCAAGGAGCAGGGCCTCCTGCCGGAGTTCCCGGACTTCCCGGTCTACGTGGACAGCCCGCTCGCGGTCTCCGCGACCGAGGTGTTCGCGGAGAGCGACAGGGAGTGCTTTGACGAGGAGACGCAGGCGGTGCTCCGCCGCGGCAGGAACCCGATCATCTGCCCGAACCTCCACCTGCTCATTTCCACGGATGAGTCGAAGGCGATCAACGACGACATGACGCCGAAGGTGATCATCAGCGCCTCCGGCATGTGCGACGCGGGCCGGATCCGGCACCACCTGAAGTACAACCTGTGGCGCCCCGACTCCACGGTCCTCTTCGCGGGCTACCAGTCCGAGGGAAGCCTCGGGCGCAAGCTCCAGGACGGCGCCGAGACGGTGAAGCTGTTCGGCGAGGAGATCAAGGTGCGGGCGAAGATCACCCGGATCGACGGCATGAGCGGCCACGCGGACCGGAAGGGCCTGCTCGTGTGGGCCGGCGCGTTCCAAAAGAAGCCGGACCTCGTGTTCGTCGTCCACGGCGAGGACACGGTCTGCGACGAGTTCGCGGACGCGCTTCACGAAGAGCTCGGACTGAAAGCGGTGGCACCTTACAGCGGCAGCGAGTTCGACCTGATCGCAGGAGAGTTCACGAAGATCGCGGAGGGCATTCCCGTCGAGCGGGCAGCGGCGAAGCGGAGCGTCTCGGATTCCTACACGAATCTTAAGATCGCGGAGAAAAAGCTTTCCCGCATCATCGAGGCTGCACAGGGAATGGCGAACAAGGACCTCGACCGGTTCGCGGCGGAAGTCGCGAAGCTCGCAGAGAAATACAAGATCGACGACGACAGGAAGTGAGCCGGTCCCGCATTTGGCAAATTAACGGTTCCATGTATTAGTGCAAGAAAGGTAATAAGAAATGAGTCTTGCGGATATAGAGTTTATTAACATGTGCAAGGACGTCCTGGAGAACGGGACGAGCACGGAGGGACAGAAGGTGCGGCCGCACTGGCCGGACGGGACGCCCGCCTACACGATCATGAAGTTCTGCGAGATCAATCGCTTTGATCTCTCCGAGGAGTTTCCCATGCTCACGCTCCGCAAGACGGGCATCAAGAGCGCGACGGATGAGATCCTGTGGATCTGGCAGAGAAAGTCGAACAACATCCACGACCTCGCGCCCCACATCTGGGACGAATGGGCGGACGAGGACGGCGGGATCGGCAAGGCGTACGGCTACCAGATGGGTGTCAAGCATCCCTTCCGCGAGGTAAATGATGAAGGGCTGAAGAATGCTTTTCCAGAGTATTACTGCTTCGGCACGCTGCCGGCGGACTATGAAAAGGACTTGAAGAACAGCCAGATCTTCCTCACCGAAGAGGAGAGGACGCTCGCGACGAGCGGTGCATCCGAAGGCGGAGAGCGGGTCTTCTTTGACGGGGAGACCGGGAGAGTCGCCGCCGTCACGGCGGGCGGCCGCTGGAACGTCGACCAGGTCGACAAGGTCATCTACGATCTCGTGAACGCGCCGTTCGGGCGCCGCATCATGACGACGATCTGGAACCCGGAGGAGCTGGACGAGATGAACCTGCAGCCCTGCGCCTACAGCTGCACGTTCACCGTGACGCAGAAGGAGGGGCATGAGAAGCTCACGCTCAACATGATCCTGAACCAGCGCTCGCAGGACATTCTCGCCGCCTGGGCGTGGAACACCTGCCAGTACGCAGTGCTGCAGCACATGATCGCGCAGACGGTTGGCATGGAAGTCGGGGAATTCGTCCACGTGGACGCAAACGCGCACATCTACGCGCCGCGCCACATCCCGGCGATCAAGGAGCTGATCTCCCGCACGCCGAAGCCGGCGCCGGAGTTTTGGCTGGACCCTGAGATCCACGATTTCTACCGCTTCACGAAGGACAGTGTGAAGCTCATCGGCTATGAGGTCGCGGGCGAACAGATCACGGACATCGAGATCGCGATCTGACGCCGCGGGCAGCCGGATCAGGAATGGCACAGCCGCGGACCGGGAACGGAGCGCGGAACGGGCAGAGGCGCCGCCTCTGCGGAAAGGAATTGAAATTATATGAGAGCAATCGTCGCGGTCGACAGCAACTGGGCGATCGGCAACAAGGGGCAGCTTCTCGTGAGCATCCCCTCCGACCACAAGATGTTCCGGACACAGACGAAGGACAAGATCGTGATCTACGGGCGAAAGACGCTGGAGACGTTTCCGATGGCGAGGCCCCTGGATCAGAGGGTCAATATCATTTTCTCGAGGAATCCGGCGTATGAGGTGAAGAACGCGGAGACGGTCCACAGCGTGGAAGAGCTGCAGGAGCTGCTGCGCACGAAATACGCGGAGCATGACAGCGACGACGTCTACGTGATCGGCGGGGAGAGCATCTACCGGCAGCTTCTGCCGCTGTGCGACACCGTGATCGTGACGCGGATCGACTTTGATTATGAGGCGGACGCCTTTTTCCCGAACCTGGACCAGGATCCGGAGTGGGAGTGCGTGGAAGAGGGGGAGGAGCAGACGTACTTCGACGTCGCGTTCCACTTCGACCGCTATGAGCGCGTATCCGGCGGCGCAGGAGCAGTATGAGAGCAGTTCCGGGAGAAAAAAAACATAGCAGGGGCATAAGGCGCAGCGCGATCCGCTGCGCTCTTTGTGCGGCGCTCATCGCGGCGATGCTCCTCACCGGCTGCGGCAGCAGGCTCGTCTTCACGACGGGATTCCGGGAGGACGAGGTGATCAGCGTCGGCAGCCAGAGCGCGGCCTCGGGGGAGGTGCGCCTCTACATCAGCAACTACCTCAACGCGTATGAGGACACGTTCGGGAGCGGGCTGTGGGACGCGGCGCCGGAGGCGGCGCAGACCGTCCGCGACGAGGCACTCGGGAGCCTTCTGCAGGTGAAGATCCTGAACCTGATGGCGGAGCGGGACCTCATCGCGCTCACGGATGAGGAGGAGACGGCGGCCGCGGAGGCGGGGATCGCCTACTGCGCGACGCTGACGCCGGAGGACAGGGAGTACATCGGGCTGAGCGAGACGGACATCGTCATGATGATGAGCGAGTATGCCGTCTCCCGCAAGGAGTACGCGCACCTGACGGAGTCCGCGGACCTCGGCATCAGCGACGATGAGGCGCGCGTGATCACGATCCGGACGATCCGCACGGAGACGGAGGACGCGGCGAGGGAGGCGTTCGCCCTTCTCGCGGGGAGCGTCGCCGCGGATCCGAACGCGGTGAGCGGGACCGGGGGAGGCGCGGCCTCGTTCGAGTCCGTCCAGGAGCAGTACAGCACCGATCCGCAGAGGGAGTACACCGTCTCGCGGGCGGATCTGCCCGCGGCAGTGGAGCAGGCGGCGTTCGCGCTGGAGTCGGGCGCGATCAGCGGCATCGTCAGCGCGGAGGACGGGTACTATTACATCATTCTGTGCCTGAACCATTTCGACGAGGCGAAGACGGAGGCGAACCGGGAGGCCATGAAGGAGAAGCGGCTGAATGAGGCCTTCGCCGACGTGTACGAACCTTTTCTCGCGCAGCAGGACGTCCGCGTCAACGAGGAACTGCTCGGGAAGCAGACGGCGGCGGGCGCGTCCGCGACGTCGACCAGCAGCTTCTTCGAGGTCTATGACGAGTATTTCTGAAGAGAGCGGAGAAGGCTGTCGGATATAGGAAAAGGTCTTTGGAAGGCGATCTTGGTTGTTAGCACTCGTGCGTGACGAGTGCTAATTTTTTATTGACTTTTTCCCGCGATGGAAATAAACTCTTCATTGTATGAAAAACAGCTGCTGTTCCGGATCTTGATCCCGAACAGATACGATCAATAAAACATGGAGGTTTCAAAAATGGCTGAACAAGGTTCCTTATCCATTAATTCCGAGAACATGTTCCCGATCATCAAGAAGTGGCTCTACTCTGACCGCGACATTTTCCTGAGGGAGCTGGTCTCCAACGGCTGCGACGCGATCACGAAGCTGAAGAAGCTCGACATGATGGGCGAGTACGAGCTGCCGGAAGGATACAGCGCGCGCATCGACATCGTCTGCGACCCCGCGGCGAGGACGCTCAAGGTCATCGACAACGGCCTGGGCATGACCGCGGATGAAGTAAAAGAATATATCAACAATATCGCGTTCTCCGGTGCAGAAGCTTTTCTCTCGAAGTATCAGGACAA
>DJXE01000184.1 GCA_002449595.1 Lachnospiraceae bacterium UBA7012 | reverse complement strand
ACACGCTGCTCTACGGCGTCGAAGTGAAATTCTATAACATGGAAGTGAAGCTGGACGAGCATCTGGAGACGCTGCACCAGGGACTGTTCGTGATCGGCGACGGCAGCGGCGTCACGCACTCGCTGTCTCACGCGTCCGCGAGCGGTGTGTTTGTGGCGAGGCATATCATGGGGCTGGAGTGAGTACGGCCGGGGCGTCCTGTCGCATGGGGGATTCCGGTTTGGAATGTACTCGTGCGTGAGCTCTTCGGGGTTTTAGAAAGTCGAATAAAGCGGGACTGCAGTGAGCAGCCCCGCTTTTATGATGCTTAATTTCACTTGTCATTCCCGGTGACATCAGTTCATTTTTCATCCGGGTTGAACGCCTCCATCAGGATGTCCGGATTGCGGAAACACCGGCGGATCGTCTTGAAAGCGCAGGCGTAGGTGAAGCCGTCGCAGATGCGGTCGTCGACAACGGCGCGCAGCGGCAGGATCTTGTGCGTGCGGACCGTGCCGTCGGGGCGAAGCTCGCTCCTTATCTCCTTGCGGCCGATACTGACGAAAACGGACGTCGTGCCGAACTCATACAGGTGATGATAGATGACCGGCAGGCCGATCGATCCGACGTTGGTCACGAAGAACCCGCTGTGGAACGGCTGAAGCTCCGTGAGCTTTTTCGGCAGCCATCCGTACCGGTCGAGGAACATCAGAAATCCGATGATGCCGCGCAGAAGGAACGGCGGGATCGCGTAGAGGATCGAGATGAATCCGTCAAATGCGTTGCTGTTGCCGTCGAGCTGCGCAAAAGCTTCTTCCGCAAGCTTGTTCGTCTTCTCCACGATCTGCGCGAGCGTATCCGTCGTCTCAAAGACCGGATAGATCGTGGATTCGCGGCCGTTGACCTCCAGGTGTTTCTTGATCATCATGGAGATCCGCACGGTGCGTCTCTGGTAGATCCGGTTGCCTGTGATGAACCGGTTGATCTCGGGCGTCTCCGCCGCCGCGCGGACGACCGTCGCAAACACGATGTGATAGAGCGTGAGTCCCGGAATGTCCCTTTTGTGCTCCTTTATGAAGCTCTCGACGTTCGTGAGATCCAGGTCCAGGTCGATCTTGGACTCACTGTCTGTACGCCTCGGCATGATGTACGGCATCAGGAAGACGACCGGGTCCAGTTTGCCGACCAGATAGCCGTCATAGCATCTTTTCTCTTTTCCAAACATATTACTTTCTCTCTTCTTTGCTGTGCCGGTGTTTCTCATCCTGTCCGTCCGCACTGCGGGCGGAACGGGACGCATCCATTGTATCATAAATGCCCAGACTCTGTTTTGTATTGTCCGCTGGCGGATCTGCGGCTTTTTCTCCGTCGAATGCGCGCCTTTTCCGCATCGGATCTGCGGCTTTTTCCACGCCGCATTCACTCCTTTTCCACGCCGCATTCACTCCTTTTCCGCGCCGGATACACCATTCTTCACGCATCCGGGGCACGTCTTATCTCGTCAGTAATAATGCGGAATTCCAGCCTTCATAATGTGTTTGACACCTCTTCCTATTTCTCCGATAATAGAGCCAGAACCTCACCGTGTCCGCTCCCTTCGGAAGGACCTTAAAAACCCGGATGGCGCGCTTCTTACGGTGAGGAAAAATCACAACTGCGATCTGCGACGAGCAGACGTCAAATACTAGAAAGGGGAATATTGCTATGAAGTACGTTTGTGGTGTTTGCGGTTATGTCTATGATGAAGAAGCGGAAGGCGTAAAGTTTGACGACCTCGCGGACGACTGGGGCTGCCCCGTCTGCCGTGCACCGAAGGCAAAATTTGCGGCACAGGATGAGGATATGACCTGGGCGGCAGAACACGTCGTCGGCATCGCGCAGGGCGCTCCGCAGGACATCATCGACGGTCTGCGTGAGAACTTCAACGGCGAGTGCTCCGAGGTCGGCATGTACCTCGCGATGAGCCGCGTCGCTTACAGAGAAGGCTATCCCGAGATCGGCGAGTACTGGAAGACCGCCGCTTTCGAAGAAGCGGAGCACGCTGCGAAGTTCGCGGAACTGCTCGGCGAAGTCCTGACCGACTCCACCAAGAAGAACCTCGAAGTCCGCGTCGCCGCCGAGAATGGCGCGACTGCCGGCAAGACCGCTCTGGCGAAGAGAGCGAAGGAGCTGAATCTCGATGCGATCCATGATACGGTGCATGAGATGGCGCGGGATGAGGCGAGGCATGGGAAGGCGTTCAAGGGCCTGCTTGAAAGGTACTTCGGCTAAAAATTTGTCGCAGTGAGATAAAAAAAGAGACATCCGGCGGTCGCAAATAGCTCCCGGCGGATGTCTCTTTTTTTTATCTATGAATGCAGATCCATAGCGTGAAGGCAAAGCGTTTTACGAATAATATTTTCAGCACGACGAATCGCTGCTTATGAACGCTTTTGCCGGCATGATGAGTACGTTAGCCGAACGCTTTCTCGACGACGTCAAGCATGCCTCTGGCTTCGTCTTTGTATTGCATGGGGTTGCGGAGGCTGAGGCTGCCGACGATGCGGCAGTTTTTTACGTGGTTCATGACGGCGTTGATCGCGGCGTCGCCCTTGCCGCTTGCGGAATTTGCTATGACGAAAAGGTTTTTGTCCTCGATCTTGTATTGTTTCAGGAATGAGAGTATCGCCGGCGGAAATCTGCCCGCCCAGACGGGGAAGGCGAGAATGAGGTTGTCGTAGGCGTTTACGTCGATGCTGAGCGGCGCCAGCTTGACGTCATCTCCCGCGAGGGCGCTCTTGCCGCCGAAGAGGAACTTGCCGATTCCGCTTCTCGGGGGCTCTTTGTCGGGCAGAAGGCGGAAGACGTCCAGATCCATCCGGTTCTCCAGCTCCTCCGCGATAAATCCGGTGTTTCCCTCAAATGTGTAGTAGATAAGCGCTGTCTTTGCCATGTCACATGCCTCCTTCCGCTGATACGGAGTGCCTCGCCGGGCGCATCCCGGTCTGATCCACGCGTAAGCGCGCGGCATTTCGTCAGCTTGTTCGACTCATTTTACCATGTACGGGGGCACGCCGCACCCGTCACATTTCCCGCCCGGGAATGAAGAAAGAATGCGTAATTTTCCATATATAGGCAGCCGCGCATGTTAAAATGATATTGATATGATGCATCTCCACGGCGGCGGTTCGTCCAGAGGGCCGCGCGCCGTCAGGTCTTCCGACAGGAGGTTTGCCATGAACAGACTGTTATGGAGCGGTGCGGTCATCCTGATCAGTGCCTTGTTTCTTGCTTCCTGCGCATCTTTGCCCGACGGGGCGCCGTCCTCCGGCGCCGGCACAGGTCGTGATTCCGCGGATGCGGGCAATAATCTTTTCCAAAAAGTCGGGTCTGCCTTCGAAAAGAATGGCAGCATAAAGGGCTCCACGCCGATCGGCGTCTGGTACGAGCAGGCCGAGCCGGGCGGTACGCTCACGATCTCGAAGAACAAGATCCGCTACGAGGCGCCGGAGGGGCGGTACACCAGCGAGGAGAAGCTCCGGATCGTCAATAAGAACGGGCAGGTCGAACTGGTGACGGAGGAATTCGCCTTCACGTTTATGGATATGTTCTACGACGCGGACCAGGACGTCGTCACGGTCCACACGTTCCCGCACACGGACGGCGACGGCGGCTATCACCTGATCGAGTTCCGGCGCACGCCCTACGAGGCGCCTCCGGCGCCGGTCTACGGGCCGGCTGTCGACAATTCCGACCCGGATGCGCAGAAGGACTTCGACGACCTGACGATCCGTTCGATGAAGGTCAGCTTCTATGACGAAGGGCCTTATTACGACCCGGACAGCAGCATGGCGCTGGAGCTTCCCTACCCGGACGACTATTCCTATGATCTCACGGTGCAGGAAGACGGGACGGCGCTGGTTTCCTCCTCGTTCTGCCAGGAGATCGACGTCCCGAAGGAGATCGTGGACGAGCTGCAGACGCTGGCCGCGGATGCGGATCTCGGCAGGATCAACGGCGTCGACATTCACACGGAGGACCTTCCGTACGGATCTCCGACCTATGAGGCCGAGATCACGCTGGCTTCCGGCGAGGTGATCCGCTCTTCCGCGAACGGGGACGACGTCCCCGAGGAGTGGCTGGCGTTCCAGGAGCCGATGCACCATCTCCTGTTTTTCGCCTTTATGGATGCCGGTTATGAGACGAGCGGCGAATTCCACTCGACGAAGCCCATGAAGCGGGTCTGGGACAACACCGTGTACCGCGATGAGACGGGGCTCACCTGTGAGAGCGAGCTGATCGTTCCGGACTGGGACAAGGCGTTTGATTACTCCCTGGATTCGAAGTATTTCGTTTTCCACGATGAGGAGGGGCGGTATCCGGCCCTGATGAAGACGCTCGACGAGCTGAGCTTGAAATACAAGAAGATTGCGGAGGCGCAGCTCGAAAAAGACTATGAAATGATGCAGGACGTCCCGAAGTCCGTCTGGAAGAAAGCGGACCGGAAATACTGCTACTCCCTGTACGCAGTGGACATCTGGTCCCTGGACGGGCGGATCTTCAGCTTCACGGTCCAGGAGGGGCACTCGAATTCCCTCGGCGTCGGCGGAGACGGCTACGGCAGGTACCGCTCCATCCGCTACAACATTGACGTCGAGACCGGGGAGATCCTGACGCTGGCGGACCTCTTCAACGACAAAGAGGCACTGTACCAGCTGCTTCTGGACCGGATGCTCGAGTACGGAACGCACAACGACGTCGGCCGCTTCATCCACTCCGACGGGTTCCCGGCGGCGCTCCGCGGCGTCCTCGACGAGCCGGAGCCGAATGGCATCGGCTGCAACATCCGCTACAAGTATCTGGAGCTCTGGATGCCGCTTGAGCTGTTTCCGATGGAAAGTTCGCAGCTGAGGGAAGTGATCTATTATGAAGATATTCAAGATCTCCTCAACGACAAGTACGCAGGCGTGAAATAATGCGCATCATTTCTCAGCGATAGATACGCGAGGTGTGCGTCGCCCGCTGTATGCAGGCATCGGACAGGCAGGCAGATTGCCATCCATCCAACGTAATCCAGCCTCAAGCAAGCACGGCCTGCGTGTTCTGCGTAATCACTCAAACAAAAGCTCGGGGCTTCCGACCATCCGACCGGGAACCCCGAGCTTCTTTCATTTTAGACACACGAATGTATTTTCTCAGCAGTTAAAATACCGATCATACTCCGGTACCGTCGGAATCTTCGCGATCTCCGCGCACTCGCCACGCTTGATGCTGATGAAGCTGCGGATCAGCTCCTCCGGGAACACGCCGCCTTCGGTCAGGTATGCGTGGTCCGCCTCCAGCGCGTCCAGCGCCTTGTCCAGGCTGACAGGCAGGCCTTTCAGCTTCGCCTTCTCCTCCTCGGGCAGCTTGTAGAGATTCACGTCGAACGGGCCCCAGCCGTTCTTGTGGGGATCGATCTTTTTCTTCACGCCGTCCAGGCCGGCCATCAGGATCGCCGCGTACGCGAAGTACGGATTGCACGTCGCGTCAGGATTGCGGAGCTCGAAGCGGCGCATCTCCGGCGTCTTGGCGTAGGCCGGGATCCGGATCACGGCGCTGCGGTTGCTCGTCGCGTAGCCCACCGTCACAGGCGCCTCAAACCCGGGGACCAGCCGCTTGAACGAGTTGGTGCTGGGGTTGGTGAGCGCGCAGAGCGAGTCGATGTGCTTTAACAGACCGCCCATGAAGTAGTGGGCCGTCTTGCTCAGGTGCGAGTAGCCCTTGTCGTCAGAGAAGACCGGCTTCCCGTTCTTCATCAGGAGCATGTGCACGTGCATGCCGCTTCCCGCCTCGCCGTAGACGGGCTTGGGCATGAAGGTCGCACACATCCCGTATTCCCGGGCGGTGTTCTTGATGATGTATTTGATGAGGACGGTCGCGTCCGCCATCTTCACGACGTCGCCGAGGAGCGGCTCGATCTCGAACTGGCCGCTGGCGCTGACTTCGGGATGGTGATATTTGACCGGGATGCCGGCCTCCTCGATCCGCAGGACCATCTCGCTGCGGCACTCGTAGGTGGTGTCAAACGGCTTAGCGATGTGATAGTTCTTCTGCAGGGGGACGATGTTTCCGCTGCCTTCCGCCTCGCTGTTCCAGTGCGCCTGCGCGAAATCCACGTGCGCTTCCTGCCGTCTTCCCTCCAGCTTCCAGCCGGCCTCGTCGAACAGGTAGAACTCGAATTCCGGGAGGATCAGCATCGTGTCGGCGATGCCCGAATCCTTCATATACTGCTGCGCCGCCAGCACGATGTTCCGCGGGTACTGGGGCAGCGGCCGGTTGTGCGGATAGTCGATGATCATCGCGTTGCCGGTCATGGACAGCGTCGGGATCTCGCAGAACGGGTCGACCATGGCCGTGGTCACATCCGGGATAAAGACCATATCGCTTTTCTCCACGACCGCGTATCCGTAGTTGGAGGCATCAAATCCGACGCCATCTGTCAGGTATTCCTCAGAAAATCTCGCCGCCGGGATCGTCACGTGGCGGTACGCGCCGCTGATGTCGACCATCTTGAAGTCGACCATTTTAATGTCGTTTTCGCGGATAAACTCCATGACTTCCTTTACGTCTTTGAACATCTCTGCTCCCTCCTCGCTATGTCTCTCTCCTGCTGGCGCAAATGAATAATTATGCCTGCTATATAAAAAATATATCGCCTATCATTCGCGTTTACCAATACTTTTTTCAGACAAACGGCATCTTTTTTCAGGCAAATGATATCTTTTTTCGGGCGGACAAAATCTTTTCTCTCAGTGCATTTCTCCCGCTATTGCAATGCCCGGTGGCGGATGACTTCCCGGTCCGCGATGCTTGAGCCCGACGCTCATAACCACGAGATCTACATGACGGAGTTCGCGCGCTGGCGCGAGCTCTACGCCAACGCCCTCCAGCTTCTGGACCGCGGCCTTGTGAAAAGCATGTTCCAGGTGGACGGCACTTTTACCGAAGAGCAGCTTAAGAATCCATGGAAACTGCAGTGATATAACAACCACTTTTTTTCTACAAGGAGGTGACAAACTATAAACAGTCAAACATAATCTGCTGTTAATGCCTGATTAAGGAAAGTGGCGGGGAGCTGAGTGCTCTCCGCCACTTCTTTTATCTTTGCGATGACCGTCGGAAGTGTTTACGCTTTCACCCGCTCTTCCTCGTCGCCTCCCCAGACCTCCACACAGAAGCCTTTGTGACCGCATGAAGTGCAGGTCAGCTTCCGGGTCGTAGGGGTGTGACTTGCCCAAAAAGCCTCTTTCAGTGTGGGTTTGAACACCTCATGGCATTCCGGGCAGATGTATTTCACATGGCCGAAATAGTACCGGCTGACCACTATCCCCCAGGGAACAGCCACCAGCACCCAGATGACAAACGGCCACCATATGCCTTTGACGATCCATAAAACGATGGAAAACACTTCCAGCGCCGTAACCGGGATCCCGGTCAGGATCATCATCAGCAGCATCTTTTTGCGTTTTTTCTTGCCTTCCATAATGACGGCTATGTCACCGATGGTTTCGAGAGAGAAGTCTGTTTTGCCTTTCAGTCCGTTTTTCAGCTCACGCAGCTTTTCCAGCTTTTCCTGTTTCTTGGAGACCTCATCCGCAAGAACCGTTTCCTGCTGTTCGATCAGCAGGGATATCACCTTCTCAGGATGCTCTTCCTTCAGGATCTGAGAAACAGCGTCGATGGGAAGATCCAGTTCCCGCAGAAAGCAGATGATCTTCATACGCTTCAGATCGTCGTCCGAGTAGCGCCGTCTTCCTCCTTCTGAAAGCTCACTGGGAATCAGAATGCCTCTGGTATCATAGTACTGAACCGTTCGGACCGTAACGCCGCAAAGCTTTGCAAGCTCTCCCG
>DJXE01000061.1 GCA_002449595.1 Lachnospiraceae bacterium UBA7012 | reverse complement strand
TACCGTCTTCTCCGGGCAGCATGATGTCAAGAATCACCAGCTCCGGTTTCTTTTCCTTCATCATATTCCAAAAGGCAGCCGCATCCTGAAAGCCGCAAGCTTCAAACCCGGAAGCCTGAAGTGTATAAACCATAAGCTCCCTGATACTGCTGTCATCCTCCACACAATAAATCATATGAAGCCTCCTTCCGCACTTTTGTACAAAAATGCTATCGCTTGATTGTTAATCCTGTGATCTTTTTCTTGTAAATTCTACATAAAGTTCCTGCCTAAAAAAGCGGCTTCCGGTTTTTTCCAGAGGCCGCTACATCTTTAATCATTTATTTTCCAGTGGCCATATCGTTTGCCACCAACCCGTTCTATTCGCCCGGCTTCTTTAAGAACATTAATATATTCATCAATCAACAATATAGTTTTAAATTCTTTCGTCAAACTTCGATTTCTCTAATAGTGATAGTGCACTGCTAATTATCTATTGTATCATTGGCGTAACATTCATCTATCATTTAGTATCACTGAGCATTTTCTGGAAATAAAATATCCTTAAGTTCCTCCAAAGCATCCTTTTCGATTTCCCTTGCCAACGCCGGGGCAATGCCAAAGTATTTGGCAGTAAACCTCCGCTGTTTCTTGTCTGATTCAAAAAACCTCCTGGCGATATATCGCTGGCTCGTTATATCCAGCTCTCGGATAGCATCCGTGATCCTCTGTCTTTCTTCGTTTCGGAAGTAGAACTCCTCCGGAGTTTCGGTATAGATGTTATGGTTCCGATACTGATCGGAGTCTTCTCCGATGAGCAGCTTTTCCTTCTCGCTGGCTGTCAGACAGCCTTTTTCCCCCATCTCTTCTTCGCTGTCCTCATAAATGGACTTACAGTTCTCCCTGAACCAGATACAAAATCCCAGATATTCTTTGATCCTCTTATCCACAGCTTTGACCGCAAAGGCAGTGAGCGGCACGCCCTTTTCCGGGTCGTACCGCTCCTTCGCTTCGATCAGGGCTTCCAAAGAATCAGGGATCAGGTCTTCCTTATCAAGGTAACAGATATTATATCGTTCTTACCTGATGGGACATTCCCCTGCAATCAACATGACGAATTACAGCTGCAAGCGCAGGGAAAACACAGAGTATATCGGTAAAGTGCTCAATGACTGGAACGCAAAAGCAAAGGAAAAGAGAGAAAAGACTGCTCTTGCGCGCTCTTGCGAACCGGAGCGCTGATCTCCAGAGAAAAGAAAAAGCTCAGAAGCCGCATATTTACTGGCTTCTGAGCTATGGAGCATATGGGATTCGAACCCACGACCTCCTCCATGCCATCCAAATACCACCAAGAAAATACAGGAAAGGAGCGGCTCCGTGGCTGTCAGATGGCTGCTCTTGCAAGTGCTCTTGCATATTCTGTTGAGCGATATGCCATTTCTGATACGCTTATAGTTATTGGGTTTTATCCGATGCTAATGCGGATATCGTTCTGAATTAACTCCTCATCACAATAGAATTGGAGTTCCGTACTATATCTTGTATTTTACCCTTAACNNGAACCCACGACCTCCTCCATGCCATGGAGGCGCGCTCCCAACTGCGCCAATGCCCCGTCAACGTGAATATATTATCAGAAAGGGCGCATCATTTCCACTGTTTTTTTTCATGAGCGCGAATCGCCGGAAGGATTCCGGAGAAATCGGTCAGATCGCCGGAAGGATTCCGAAGAGATCGATCAGATCGCCGGAAGTCCCGGTCAGGCGCTGTCACGCCTCCGCCAGCATAATGAGGCTCTCGGCCTCCTGGTCGCGGCGCCTGTCCGTGAGGAACTCGCGGTCGCCGTCGAGCGTGATCTGTGCGATGTCTTCGGGCTCATAGACCGCACCGGGGTGGAAAAGGAGTTCGAGCTCGGCATCACGGGCTGCCGCTTCCGCCTCGAGGTCGGCGCGAATGGCCGAGACGTTGGTCGGATTCATGCGGCCGGAGCACATGACGCCCGCGAAGACGGCGGGATTCTTGAGGCACGGCGCGAAGGCCGTGTTTTTGTATTTGCGGAGGTTCCGACGGGCGCAGAAGTTGAGCACAAGGACCTTGATCCGGTTGATGAAGGCCTGGTCTGTGAGCTCGCTGCGGTGCTTTCTGTAAATGGAAGGGATCTCCGCCGGAATGCGGATGTTCGCGATCTGCAGGTTTTCCGCAGCGGCCGCATCCATCATGGCGTCAAAGACGACCGGCGCCATGTGCGTGTGCGTGTGGCTGTCGAGCCGGACGTCATCCGCCGGCATGTAAGGAAGGCAGGCGCGGATCTGGGCCCGGAACTCCCGGCAGATCTGCTCACGAAGCTTCGCCCTGCCCGGAAGATAGGAACCGAGAAACAGCTTTCCGAAGCCGATCCGGAAGATGCCTTTATCATCCGTGAGAAGCGAAACTTGATCCGGGGCACAAAGCGCTCGCCCTTCGACCAAATTAAGATGGACCGTGATCCGAACTCTCCGCACGCCGCCCTGCTCTGAAGCAGATCCCCCCGGAACACGCTCCATTAAACCCGGATTCCTCGCAGCCGGTGCAGTCTCACTGCCCACAAGCACCCCGGCCTCCTCCAGCATCTTCATGCACTCACCCAGATAAGGGCTGTTCGGCATGATGCTGACGCCGTTGCACGCACCATCCGTGATGCACGTCAGTATTCTTTTACTCTGTTTAACAAATAAGCCGTAATCGTCGGCGTGATATTCAACCATAGTTCTCGTATCATCAACTGTCCTGCAAAGCACGAATTACTCCCTGCTGAGGGCAAAACTAATCAGGCAAATCAACCGCCAGGGCGCTCAGAAGCAGCCATTCACCTCTCAGCCGGCACTTCCCCGTCCGTCGTCTCCGCCAGAATATACTGCGGCCTCTGCCGCACTTCGTCGAAGATCCGCGCCACGTAGTAGCCGATGATGCCGAGCGCGATCATCGTCATGCTGCCGATGATGAGCTGCAGCAGGATGACGGTCGTGAAGCCGTTCTGCGCGCGGCCGGCGAAATAGCTGGCGAGCGAGTCGACGCCGAAGATGATTGCCAGGACGAACATGATGACGCCCAGCAGCAGGATGACGTGAAGCGGCAGCATAGTATAGGAAGTGATGTTGTTGATCGCGTACTTCACGAGGCTCCACTTCGACCACTTGCTCACGCCTTCGGTGCGCTCCTGCACGTCGAATTCGATCTCGGTGGTCTTGAAGCCGACCCACGAGGACATCGCCCGGAAGAAGATGTTCTGCTCGCGGATATTGAGGAGCACGAGGATCGCCTTGCGGTCCAGGAGCTTGAAGTCCGAGGCGCGGGACATGTCCGTGTTCAGCGCGGAGCTCATCGCGCCGTAGAAAAGCTTTGTCATCAGCCCGTATCCTGCGCTCTCCTTGCCGCGGCTGTGCTTGACGCCCGCGACGATCTCGTACCCCTGCTGCCACAGGGCGTACATCTCCGGGATCTTCTCCGGCGGATCCTGCAGGTCGCAGTCCATGATGACCGCGCAGTCGCCTCTGCTCATCGCGAGGCCGGCGCGCATCGCCGCCTCCTTGCCGAAGTTGCGGGACAGGCAGCCCCCGCGGACGCGCTGGTCCTGCGCGTTGCAGGCGCGGATCGCGTCCCAGGTCCCGTCCCCGGAACCATCGTTTATAAAAATGATCTCATACTCGATCGCGGCCTCCTGCAGGACCTTGCCCACGGCCTCCGCGGTCTTCGGAATCATTTTTTCTTCATTGTAAGCCGGTATGATCACTGAAAGCATGTCGCTTTGCTCTCCCACCCTTCGTTATCCTCCGCCGCGGCTTCGCCGCCGGAGCTGTAGATCCGCCGCGGCATTGCCGCTGACGCTGTAGATTAGTATATCATGAATCTGTATCCCCTCGGCAAATTATGCTAAACTGTTACTCATGCATGCAAGAACACAGCTGAAAGGCGCCGCCATCCTGCTCATCACGGCGCTCATCTGGGGCACGTCCTTCGTCGCCCAGAGCCTCGGCATGGAAGTCATCGAGGCGTTTACCTATAACGGGATCCGGAGCCTGATGGGCGCCGCTGCGCTCGTGCCGTTCATTCTGGTGCGGGACAAGGTTCTCGCGCGCTCCCTCACGCCCGCCGCTCTCGCAGCCAAGAAGATCGCGGACAAAAAGCTTTTGCCCTACGGCCTCATCCTCGGCTGCGTCTTCTGCGTTGCGAGCAACTTCCAGCAGTTCGCCTTCTACCACTCCACGGCCGGCAAGATCGCGTTCATCACGGCGCTGTACATGTTCTTCACGCCGTTTTTCGGCCTGTTTATCGGGAAAAGGGTTTCCCGCATCACATGGATCTGTACCGTCTTCGGGATCATCGGTCTCTACTTCCTGAGCATTGATCCGCAGGAGTTCGCCGCCTCCGGCGGCGGCATCGCAGGCTTCCTGCGCACCGTGAACCGCGGCGACCTCCAGGCGCTCGCCTGCGCAGCCGTGTACGGCGTGCACATCCTGTGCGTGGAGAAATTTTCTGCGGAAGTGGACGGCGTCAAGCTCTCCTGCCTGCAGTTCCTGACCGCGGGCATCATCAGCTGCGGCCTGATGTTCCTCTTCGAGACCCCGGATCCGCGGGGCATCCGCCTGGCGCTCGGCCCGCTCCTGTACTCAGGCCTCATGAGCTGCGGCATCGCCTACACGCTGCAGATCATCGGGCAGAAATACACCGAGGCGACACTCGCCTCGATCCTCATGTGCATGGAATCGGTCTTCGCCGTGCTCGCGGCGGCCCTCTTCCTGCACGAGCGCCTCACCGGGCGCGAACTTCTCGGCTGCGTGATCATGTTTGCGGCGATCCTCCTGTCCCAGGGGGCCGAGGCGCTGGCAAACAAGAAAGCGGACGCCTGACATATCCTGTATACTTCACTGCTATCATTTCGGATATAATATATCTGTAAGACTTCATCATTATTTATTTGGAGGCTAACCATGATTTATGACGTGATCATCATCGGAGCGGGGCCGGGCGGCATCTTTTCCGCCTATGAGCTGGTAAAAAAAGATCCCGGCCTGAAGATCGCCGTGTTCGAGGCGGGGCATATGCTGAACCAGCGCAAGTGCCCGATCGACGGGAAAAAGATAAAGACCTGCATCCACTGCAAGACCTGCTCGATCATGAACGGGTTCGGCGGCGCGGGTGCCTTCTCCGACGGCAAATACAACATCACGAATGACTTCGGCGGCACGCTCTACGAGTACATCGGCAGGGACAAGGCGCTGGAGCTGATGCACTACGTCGACGAGATCAACTGCAGCTACGGCGGCGCGGGCACGAAGATGTACTCGACCGCCGGCACGGATTTCAAGAAAAAGTGCATCCAGAACAAGCTCACGCTGCTCGACGCGTCCGTGAGACACCTCGGCACTGACATCAACTATGTTGTGCTGGAGAACCTTTTCACAGAACTGAAAGACAAGGTCGACTTCTTCTTCGACACGCCGGTCTCCTCTCTGGAAAAGCTTGGCATCCCGGAGATCCCGGATTCTCCCAGGATGGAGGACGTCCCCGCGCGGTTCCGCGTGCATCTGGACGGCGGCGAGACGTACGACTGCCGCTACTGCATCGTGTCGGTCGGACGCAGCGGCAGCAAGTGGATGGAGACGGTCTGCGACTCGCTCGGGATCCCCACGAAGTCGAACCGCGTCGACCTCGGCGTGCGCGTCGAGATCCCTTCCGTCATCTTCGATGACATCACGGACGAGCTCTACGAGAGCAAGATCGTCTACCGGACGGAGAAATTCGAGGACAACGTGCGCACGTTCTGCATGAACCCGCACGGCATCGTCGTCAACGAGAACACGAACGGCATCGTGACGGTGAACGGCCACAGCTTCGAGGACGAGCACAGAAAGACGGAGAACACGAACTTCGCGCTGCTCGTGGCAAAGCACTTTTCCGAGCCCTTCAAGGACAGCAACGGCTACGGCGAGAGCATCGCGCGCCTCTCCAACATGCTTGGCGGCGGCGTGATCGTGCAGAGATTCGGCGACCTGGAGCGCGGCAGGCGCAGCACGCAGCGCCGCATCGAGGAAGGCAGCGTCCATCCGACGCTCGCGGCGACGCCCGGCGACCTGAGCCTCGTTCTGCCCAAGCGCATCCTGGACGGCATCGTCGAGATGATCTACGCGCTGGACCGCATCGCGCCCGGCGTCGCGAACGACGACACGCTGCTCTAC
The DNA here is from genome assembly GCA_002449595.1 of Lachnospiraceae bacterium UBA7012. Lineage (GTDB taxonomy): Bacteria > Bacillota > Clostridia > Lachnospirales > Lachnospiraceae > CAG-791. The sequence continues at coordinate 11 of DJXE01000061.1, read as the reverse complement.
GGCGTCGAAGT
>DJXE01000042.1:4349-8029 GCA_002449595.1 Lachnospiraceae bacterium UBA7012 | reverse complement strand
CGTAGAGCTGCTTCCACCACTCGGAGACGTAGTGCAGGCTCGGCTCATAGTTCGCGAGCATCTCGACCTGTTTGCCCTTGCGCATCAGGATGTTGCGGACTGCCGCATACTGAAGGGCCGCGTTCTCCTCGAAGGGAGCGTTCATCGCGAGCTCTCTGCCGGAAGCCGCGCCTTCCATCAGCTTGTCGATATCCGCGCCGCTGACCGCGATCGGAAGCAGGCCGACAGCCGTCAGGACGGAGAATCTGCCGCCGACGTCGTCCGGAATGACAAAGGTCTCATATCCTTCTTCTGTGGAAAGAGTCTTCAGCGCGCCTCTTGCCTTGTCCGTCGTGGAGTAGATGCGCTTCGCGGCGCCTTCCTTGCCGTACTTCTGCTCCAGGACCGCGCGGAATACGCGGAACGCGATCGCCGACTCCGTCGTCGTGCCGGACTTGGAGATGACGTTCACGGAGAAATCGCGGCCTTCGATGACGTCCATGATCTCCTGGATGTAGGTCGCGCTCATGCTGTTGCCGACGTAGTAGATCTCAGGGGTCTTCCTGACGCTCTTCGGGACGTTGTTGTAAAATCCGTGACGAAGGAATTCGATCGCCGCGCGCGCGCCGAGGTAGGAGCCGCCGATGCCGATGACGAGGAGGACGTCGGAATCACTCTGGATCTTCTCCGCCGCCTTCTTGATCCTCGCGAACTCTTCCTTGTCATAATCCACCGGAAGGTCGATCCATCCGAGGAAGTCGTTCCCCTCTCCGTTCTTCGCGACGAGCCTGTCCTTCGCGTTCTCTGTCTGGAACTTCATGGCTGCGATCTCGTGATCGGCGATGAAGTTCTTTGCGCCTGTGCTCTCAAAAGTCACCTGGTTTGCCATGTATTGCCTCCTCGTAAAAATAAAAGAATCATTTCTGCCAAAACTTAATGAATCGTTTCTACCGAACTATTATTCTATCACAATCTCACTTCGCCGTCTCAGGGTCCTGCAGCTGCCGCAGCACCGGCAGGATCAGGGGCAGCGCCATGAGGAACGTGCACACGTCGGAACCCGCCTGCGCCATCTCCACGCCGCGGAGGCCGAAGATCCGGGACAGGATGAGCAGCAGCGGGATCATGAAGAGCCCGGAGCGGCCGGAAGCCAGGAGGGTCGCGCGGGCACCTTTTCCCATCGACTGCAGGCACATGTTGCTCATCGTCGTAAACGCGTTCAGCGGGAAGGCGCACGCGATAAAGCGCAGCGCGACGCTTCCCACGGCGACGACGTCCGGGTCGTCGCGGAAGAATTCGACGATGCGCGGCGAAAACAGTACGCCGGGGATCGCCAGAAGAAGCAGGAAGGCCGTCCCGTAACGCACGCAGAACCAGAAGCCTTCCCGGACGCGCTCATACTTCTTCGCGCCGTAGTTGAAGGCACAGACCGGCTGGAAGCCCTGGCCGAAGCCGATCAGCGCTGAGAATGCGAGCATCATGACCCGCGTCACGACCGACATGCCGGCAATTGCCGCGTCTCCGCCTAGCGCGCCCGCGGTCGTATTCAGGATCACGCTCGAGATGCTCGAGAGTCCCTGTCTCGCGAGGGACGGCGAGCCGCCGTTCGCGATCTGCTTCAGGTAGTGCGCGTTGAATCTCACATTATTAATATGAATGTGAATGTTCGGTCCTCTGTAGCTTCCGATCAGAAGGATGCAGAAGCTGAGGAGCTGGCTTAGAACTGTCGCGGCGGCTGCGCCCGTAACGCCCATGTGAAGGCCGAACATGAAGAGCGGGTCGAGCCCGATGTTGACGAGCGCGCCGCTGACGAGCCCGACCATCGCGTAGGCCGCGCTCCCCTGGAACCGCAGCTGGTTGTTGATCACGAGCTGCGACATCATGAACGGCGCGCCGCACAGGATGATGCGCATATAGGCTCTCGTGTCCGCGAGCGTCGAAGGTGTGGCGCCGAGGATCCGCGCGAGCGGGTCAAGGAAGATCAACCCCGCGATACTCACGAAGGCACCGATGATCAGCGCGAGGAAAAAGCCTGTCGCCGCCATCTCATTCGCTTCCTTCATCTCGCCGGAGCCGAGCTTGCGCGACACGTAGGTCCCGGACCCCTGGCCGCAGAAAAAGCCGAGGGCCTGGATCAGCGACATGGCGGGAAAGACGATGCCGACCGCCGCCGTCGCCTGCGTGGAGATCCTCCCCACGAAATACGTATCCGCAGTATTGTAGAGCCCTGTGACGAGCATGCTGATGATCGTCGGCACCGCGAGCGTACTGATGAGCTTCGGGACCGGCGTCTCGGTCATGTACCGGTAGCGCTTCTGTCTGGCTTGTTCCGCTGCATCCATCCGATGTTCTCCCGGGAGTGCGGAACGACCGTGTGCGCGCTGCGCATCCGCGGCCGTTCCGGCAGTTCGTTTTCCGTTATGTTTCTCAGCCGACCTCAGCGATCGCCTCGATCTCGCACAGCGCGCCCTTCGGCAGGTCCTTCACTGCCACGCAGCTGCGCGCCGGGCGGCTCGTGAAGTACTTCGCATAGACCGCGTTGAACGTCGCGAAATCAGCGATGTCCGCGAGGAAGCAGGTCGTCTTGACGACGTTCTCTGCTGTGAGGCCAGCCGCCTCCAGAAGCGCCATCACGTTCTTGCAGCTCTGCTCCGCCTGCGCCTCGATGCCCTCCGGCATCTCTCCCGTCGCGGGATCCACCGGGATCTGTCCGGAGAAGAAAGCGATGTTTCCGACTACGAAGCCCTGGGAATAAGGGCCGATCGCTGCCGGTGCGTTGGTTGTCTCGATCTTTTTCATGGCAATATCCTCCTGAAAGCTGTGCTTACTTGAATTCTTCTTTCTGATGCCTTGCTGGCCGGAATATCTCTCCGTGAACGAACTGTTCGTCCGGGTTCACGGTTCTGTTTCCATAGTCGCTCGTCACTTGCCGTCCGGGAAGCTCGTGAACATGTGCTCCGCCTCTCCCATAGGAAGGCCGTTCTTCTCCTTCTCGGCCGCGATCGCGCGCATCATGAAGGCCATGTTTCTCGCCAGCGTGCGCATGGTCTGCAGTCCCTCGAGGTCCTTCTCCACGTCCTCTGCGGAGAATCCGTGCACGTTGTTCCAGTACTGGCTGGAGACGACGGGCATCTCGTTGATCGTGAAGAACTTGTTCAGCTGGTCCATCGTCGCGGTGTTGCCGCTCCTGCGGCAGGTGACGACCGCGGCACCGACCTTCATCCTTTTCTCATAATTCGAGCTGAAGAACATCCTGCAGAGCAGGTTCGTCAGCGTGCCGTTCGCCATGCCGTAATAGACCGGGGATCCGACGACGAGGCCGTCGGCCGCCTTGAACTTCTCGCCGATCTCCACCGCGATGTCATTAAATACGCAGTGTCCCAGTTCCCGGCACTTATCACATGAGATGCAGCCGCGGATGTCGCGGTGTCCCACCTGGATCAGTTCGGTTTCAATTCCTTCCGCCTGCAGCGTCTTCTCGACTTCCGATAGTGCCCTCCAGGTGCAGCCTTTCGCGTGCGGGCTGCCGTTCAGCAGTAATACCTTCATGTCATTTCCCCTTTCCGTGCGCTCCCTGTGATGAAGCAGGGACCCATACGTTTCGTATGAACATTATTATATCCTAACTTTGGCGATTTCGTATGCAGGCATCTGTTCCGGTCTCCTGACTTTGGCGATTTCGTATGCAGGCATCTGTTCCG
>DJXE01000042.1:0-4183 GCA_002449595.1 Lachnospiraceae bacterium UBA7012 | reverse complement strand
TGTATAATTGGTCTCGTAAACAAAGCCGACAGACAGTCCCGCCTCATTTCAATTCATCCGCTCTGTCTGTATCAATTGATTCAAGGAGATCTCCATGAAACTCACAGCAAGACAAAAAGCCGCATTCGGTATCGGTGCGGTCGGAAAGGATATGGTCTACGCCCTGTCCTCTTCGTACATCATGTACTATTACCAGGATATTCTCGGACTGTCCGCCTCGTTCGTCGGACTGATCCTTATGATCGCCCGCATCTTTGATGCGATCAACGATCCTTTTATGGGCATCCTCGTCGCGAAGACCAGGACGCGCTGGGGCAAATTCCGTCCCTGGCTCGTCTCCGGAACGGTCCTGAACGCGTTCGTGCTCTACGCGATGTTCGCGGCGCCGGATATCAAGGGCACTGCGCTCATGGCGTTCTTCTCCGTGATCTACATCCTCTGGGGCGTCACCTACACGATGATGGACATCCCCTACTGGTCAATGATCCCCGCGATCACGAGCACACCTGCTGACACAGAGAACCTCTCTGTCATCGGCCGTACCTGCGCCGGCGTCGGTTCCGCGCTGATCGCCATGGGCACCATGCTCCTCGTCGGGATCTTCGGCGGAAACAGCGAGCGCGCCGGCTTCCGGATGGTCGCGCTGATCGTCGCCGTGATCTTCGTCGTCGCGGAGCTCATCTGCGCCTTCTCGGTCAGGGAGCGCGAAGACAGCAGCATGGAGACCGCGTCCGTCTCGCAGATGTTCAAGGCGCTGTTCTCCAATGACCAGGCGCTCGTCGTAGTGCTCTCCATCGTCCTGATTAACAGCGCGCTCTACCTCACCTCGAACCTGATCATCTATTTCTTCAAATATGACTTCGGCGGCGCGGACTGGAAGGTCAACTACACGCTGTTCTCGACGGTCGGCGGCGCCTGCCAGATCCTCGGCATGATGATCGTCTACCCGCTGCTCCGCAAAAAGCTGCAGAACACGCAGATCTTCGTCGCCGCACTCCTGATGGGCATGACCGGCTATGTGCTTCTGCTCGCGTTCTGCCTGACCGGCAACACCTCCAACCTGCCGCTCCTGTTCGTTCCCGGCGTCCTCGTGTTCGCCGCGAACGGCATTCTCTCCGTCCTGACGACCGTGTTCCTCTCGAACTCCGTCGACTACGGCCAGCTCAAGTCCGGGCACCGCGATGAGAGCGTCATCTTCTCCATGCAGACGTTCGTCGTCAAAGCGGCTTCCGGCGTCTCCGTCTTCGCGGCCGGCCTCGGCCTCGATCTCATCGGCCTCGTCGGCAACTCCGATGAGACAGGTCCCGTCATGCAGCAGAGCGCAGCCACGCTCACCGGCCTTCGCCTCATCATGACGATCTTCCCGATGATCCTGCTTCTTGCGGCGCTCCTGTTCTTCCGCAAAAAGTTCAAGCTGACCGACGACGTCGTACTCGAAAACAGTGAAAAGCTGCGGGCGCAGAACTCCTGACGTTCGCAGGCCTGCAGGAAATCGGAGGCCTCTGAAATGACGAAACTGAACATCATAAAGGACAAGGAATACCGGAACGCCATGCAGCAGACAGTGCTGCCGTTCCTGAATGCGCAGAAAGAAAAGGGTTCCTTCGCGCGGGTCTCCGGGCAGAACCTGAATTACGAGCACTTCCCGGCGCTTCCGGGAAATGCCGCGCCGGCCGGCGATATCGTGATGGTGCACGGCTTCACCGAGAACATCTCCAAGCTCTATGAGACCGCCTGGTACTTCTTAAACAGCGGTTTCCGGGTCTGGCTGCTGCAGCAGCGCGGGCACGGCGCTTCCTACCGGACGGTGAAGGATCCTTCCCTCGTCCACATCCGGAACTACAAGGATCTCGTCGAAGATCTTCACTACTTTGTGGCGGAGATCGTAAGGCCGGCTCTGGCTGCGGAAGCGGCTGCCGCCGGCGGCGCGGGCTCTCCTCTGTACCTGTTCGGGCACTCCATGGGCGGCGGCGTGAGTGCGCTGTATCTGGAGCGCTATCCTGACGATTTCAAGAAGGCGATCCTGAGTTCTCCGATGCTTGAGATCAGTGCCGGAAACATCCCGGTCCCCGTGGCGGTGGGCTTCGCCCGCCTCATGATCCGTCTCCGGAAAGGCAATACTTATATGCCCGGATCGACGCCGTTCTCTGAAAAACCCGATTTCGAGAACAGCTGCACGACCTGCCCGGAGCGGTATAACGATTACTTTGAGGCCGCTCTCTCCGACCCGGAGCTGCAGATGAGTGCGCCTTCGGTGCAGACTTCTCTCCAGTTCCTTTACATCACGCGGGAAGCGATGAAGCCTTCAAACATTAAGAAGGTGAGGGCCAAGGTGCTCCTGCTGCAGGCCGGCCTCGACAACATGGTCCTTCCCGGCGCGCAGGACTCCTTCATCTCCCAGGTCGCGGACGGCCGCATCGTTCGCTTCCCCGAGGCGAAGCACGAGATCTACCGGTGCTGCGACACGACACTGGAGCGGTACTGGGATGCGATCCTCTCGTTCCTTTCTGAAGAATGAGCTGTCGCTGCACATTCGACTCTGTCGCTCAGACATGGCGGCTGCACCAGAACGGTGCGGCCGTCTTTTTATGCCATCCTTCTCCCCGCACGGCAGTTTCAGCGGTAGACGAATTCCTCTGAGCCGAAGCGGCATTCATCTCCAGGTATTAATATGGCGGCCTCATTGGGCAGGAGGCGCCTCCCGTTCACAAAAGTTCCATTCCGGCTGTTGAGATCCACGACACGGATCGCGCCAGGCGTCCCGCCTTCCTCCTGCTTCTCCTCTTCGGGGATCCGCTCGAATCTGGCATGAAGCCGGCTCACGGAGTCCTCCGCGATGACGGCGTCCGCAAACCGTCTGTCCGTTCCCACTGTGCATGGCAGCCTGCGCAGGTCGATGCGGGTCTGCCTCGAGCTGCCCTGCCCGTAAAGCTTTCCCGAGTAGCCGCTGTTCCGGATCAGGCGCTCCGCGAAAGATCTGTCCTCCGGCTCGCCGCTCAGCTCTCCCCGGAATTCCATTGCCGGAATCATCCGGTTCTCTTCTTCCTGTGCTGAGAGAAGGTCTTCTTCCTTATGCTTTTTCTTCTCCGTCCGATAGCCGCTCATGATCCCGAGCGCGGCGAAGATCAGCGAGAGTAATAGAAGGGCGGGAATCGACCAACGAATGACAATATCCACCTGCGGAAGGAACATCTGCCGGAGCCTCATCCACTGCAGAACGGTCCCTGAGACGAGACAGCAGACGGCGAGCGCAAACAGCAGGATGCTTTTCCCGAATCTTATCTTCTTATCCCCGGTTCCTTTCTTATCTCCCTGCTTCAGCGAGTAGAGTTCTTCCGCTTCCTCCTCCGGCGCTCTCTCCTCCCAGTCCACGCGCAGCGTCCGTTCCGAATCCTCCTCTTTGCGCTTCTCTCCGTCGTCCTCCGCGTCCGGTTCCGGTTCCGGCGGCCCGTTCAGGACGTATGCGAGCATGTCATCCGTGAGCAGGAAATTCCTGTCCCGGCTGAGCCTGTCGAGCTCCTCCAGCCTCGATCGGAATCCTTCCTCCTCTTCCGTGGAGGCGGACAGGTGCTCTGCGAGGAAGCGGAAGATCCCCGTCCCTTCTTCCTCCTGCCGCTCTTCCGGATAATAGACAAAGCTGCACTTCCCGAACGCAAAATCATAAAAGGTGAGAAACGGATCCGCAATGATCCCTGACGCGTCAAGGAGATAGCTGCCGAGCCGCAGCTGCGCCTCCGCGAGGTTTCGGAGCACCTCCTCCGCCTGCTTTCTTTCGATCGTCCGGTCTTCATACAGTCTGCCGAGCGCCTGCCTGGAGGTGATCTCATAATACAGATATCCTTTCCCGTCGACGTACCGCAGCGCGCAGGGCAGGATGCCGGGGATCGAGTTGGCCGCGAGCATCCGGTACTGGTAGGATCCCTGTCCCTTGTCTTCCGGACACGGGATCACGAGATAATTGTTCCTGGCATCCCTGTAATAGCTATATTCCACAGCCGTCATTCCTCCTCTGTCATAAGATCGGTGAGTTCCCGCGCAATGTAGCTGAGGCGCCGGAAGCGCCGGATCTTCTCCGGCGGGTCATATTTCCAGGCGCTCTTCTTCACGGCAAAACTCCATCCGTTCATACTGCCCTTTGCGGTGACCGTGTAGGAATCCCCCGCCTCCTCCGCGGAGAACGCCG
>DJXE01000116.1:10007-13217 GCA_002449595.1 Lachnospiraceae bacterium UBA7012 | reverse complement strand
GGGACGAGAAAAAGGCGGGAAAAGACGGCGTCACCAAGGCCCTTCTCCGGATCCTGAAGGATGAGTTTGGCATCGAGGAGGAGGACTTCATCTCCGCGGAGCTGGAGATTGTCCCCGCCGGAAAGGCACGCGACGCAGGCTTTGACCGCAGCATGGTCCTGGCCTACGGGCAGGATGACCGCGTCTGCGCCTATCCCTCCTTCCGCGCCCAGATGGAGGTCACGGACATCGCCCGCACCAGCTGCACCCTGCTTGTGGACAAGGAGGAGATCGGCAGCGTCGGCGCGACCGGCATGCAGTCCCGCTTCTTCGAGAATACCGTCGCGGAGCTGATGGCGCTCACCGGCGAGTACAGCGAGCTGTCCCTGCGCAGGTGCCTTGCGAACAGCTGTATGCTTTCTTCAGATGTCAGCGCGGGGTTCGACCCGACGTACGCAGCCGCTTTTGAAAAGAAGAATGCCGCCTATCTCGGCAGAGGCATGGTGTTCAACAAGTTCACCGGCGCGAGAGGCAAGTCCGGCTCCAACGACGCGAACGCAGAGTACATCGCGCATCTTCGCGACGTCTTCGGCCGCGCGAACGTCCAGACGCAGACCGCCGAGCTCGGCAAGGTCGACGTGGGCGGCGGCGGAACGATCGCCTACATCCTTGCGCTCTACGGCATGAACGTCATCGACTGCGGCGTCGCAGTCCTCAGCATGCACTCCCCTTGGGAGGCGACGAACAAGGCGGACATCTATGAGACGTTCCGCGGATACAAAGTGTTCCTCGAGGAGGCTGGGACGTTTTGAGCGACGAAGCTTTTCTGAAAACGTCAGATTATTACTTTGATCTTCCGGAGGAGCTGATCGCGCAGGATCCCCTGATGCAGCGCGATGAGTGCCGGCTGCTCGTGGTCGACCGCAGGACGGGAGAGACGCAGCACCGGCATTTCCGGGACATCCTGGAGTACCTCGATCCCGGGGACGCGCTGATCCTGAACGACACCAGGGTCATTCCGGCAAGGCTGCTCGGCGTCAAGGAAGACACCGGCGCGAATGCGGAGATCCTGCTCTTAAAGCGCCTCACGGACGACACGTGGGAGACGCTCGTGCGGCCCGGGAAAAAGCTTCGTCCCGGCGCCCGCGTCGTCTTCGGCGACGGGATCCTGCGGGCGGAGATCCTCGACGTCATGGAAGAGGGAAACCGGAGAGTCCGCTTCGAGTATGAGGGGATCTTCGAGGAAGTCCTCGACCGGCTCGGGGAGATGCCCCTTCCGCCGTACATCACGCACAAGCTGCAGGATCCGTCCATGTACCAGACCGTCTACGCGAAGTTCGACGGCTCGGCCGCGGCGCCGACGGCGGGACTGCACTTCACGCAGGAGCTGCTGCATGAAGTGGAAGAGAAGGGCGTTAAGATCGGCTATGTGACGCTGCACGTGGGTCTCGGGACCTTCCGTCCGGTCAAGGTCGACAACGTCCTCGAACACCACATGCACACCGAGTGGTACAACGTGCCGCCGGAGACGGCAAAGCTCATCCATGACGTGAAGGCGGCGGGACACCGCGTGATCTGCGTCGGCACGACGAGCTGCCGCACGGTGGAGAGCGCGGCGGATGAAAACGGCGAAGTCCGGGCGGGGGCCGACAATACGTCGATCTTCATCTATCCCGGATACCGGTTCAAAGTCATGGACGGGCTCATCACGAATTTCCACCTTCCGGAGTCCACGCTCGTGATGCTGGTGTCGGCTTTCGCGGGAAGGGACCATGTGCTGTCCGCGTATGACGAGGCAATTAAGGAAAAGTATAGATTCTTTTCCTTTGGCGATGCCTGTTTCTTCGTGTGAAAACGCTTTTCTCATGAAAGGATTGACATTTGACGGCACAGATGATAAATTTACTGAGTATGCCGCCTGACGGGGTTTCTATGTCCCGCTGTCTGGTACTGCAGATAGGGACAGAAAGCGTGCGGGATCAAGCCGCACCGCCGAAGTCAGCGAGTTTATAAAGAAGGAGGTACCGAAATGTACGCTATTATTGCAACAGGCGGGAAACAGTATAAGGTTTCCGAAGGCGATGTCATCGACGTCGAGAAGATCGAGGCTGAGGCTGGCAGCGAAGTGACGTTTGATCAGGTCATCGCGATCGGCGGTGACGCGATGAAGGTCGGCGAGGACGTCGCACAGGCGAAGGTCACCGGCACAGTCGTGGAGCAGGGCAGGGCCAGGAAGGTCGTTGTGTACCGCTACAAGAGAAAGAGCGGCTATCACAAGAAGAACGGCCACAGGCAGGCTTACACGCGCGTCAAGATCGACAGCATCCAGGGCTGATCGCAACAGATGACTAAGGTTCGGATCGATCGCAGGAAAGGAAAATATTCCGGATTCTGCTGCGACGGACACACCGGATACGCGGAGGCGGGCGAAGATATCGTCTGCGCGGGCGTATCGGCGATCGTGATCAACACGGTGAACTGCCTCGAGGATCTGCTTGAGGAAGACATCAGCTATTCCTACGAGGAAGAGGGCGGAAGGATCGAACTGAAGTTCCGCTCGGAGCCTTCTGAGAAGGCCGAGTTTCTCATCGACTGCATGATCCACGGCCTGAAGTGGATCCGCCTGCAGTACGGAAGCGATCATCTGGACTACCAAGTAAGGGAGGTATCATAATGCTTAATCTCAACCTTCAGTTTTTTGCTCATAAAAAGGGAATGGGCTCCACGAAGAACGGCCGTGACTCCAATTCCAAGAGACTCGGTGCGAAGCGCGCGGACGGCCAGTTCGTGAAGGCCGGCAACATCCTTTACAAGCAGCGCGGCACGCACATCCATCCCGGCACGAACGTCGGCCTGGGCGGCGATGATACTCTGTACGCGAAGATCGACGGTATCGTCCGCTATGAGCGGTTCGGCAAGTTCCGCAAGAAGGCCTCCGTCTACGCAGTGGAGGACAAGTGATCCGGGGCCTGAAGCGGTCTTTCGGTCACAGCATCCGCGGCGGAAGCGGCGGATATGAGCTTTGAACAATGGCGGACTCCCGACAGCCACGGCTGTCAGGAGTCCTTATTGTTTTATCACAGCAGTCACTGCGGATATTGAGGAAAGCGATGCCATTATTTTCAGATAAAGTAAGAATTTCAGTCACCAGCGGCAAGGGCGGCGACGGCCACGTCTCGTTCCGGAGGGAGAAATTCGTCCCGACGGGCGGACCGGACGGCGGCGACGGCG
>DJXE01000116.1:0-9942 GCA_002449595.1 Lachnospiraceae bacterium UBA7012 | reverse complement strand
GCGGACCGGACGGCGGCGACGGCGGAAACGGCGGGAGCGTCGTCTTCGAGGTCGACCGCGGCCTGAACACGCTGTCGGACTATCATTACAACCAGAAGTTCCGCGCAGAGCCCGGCGAGAACGGCAAGAAGAAGCGGATGGCGGGCAAGCGCGGCGAGGACGTCGTCCTCAAAGTGCCGGAGGGCACCGTGATCCGGGACGCCGCGAGCGGCAGGGTCATTGCGGATATGTCCGGCGAGACGCAGCGCTACGTGATCTTAAAGGGCGGGCACGGCGGCAACGGCAACATGCATTACGCGACGAGCACCATGCAGGCGCCGAAATACGCGCAGCCCGGGCAGCCGGCGCGCACGATCGAGGTCATCCTGGAGCTCAAGATGATCGCGGACGTGGGCCTCGTCGGCTATCCGAACGTCGGCAAGTCGACGCTCCTGTCGATGAGCACGAACGCCAAGCCGAAGATCGCGGACTACCCGTTCACGACGCTGATTCCCATGCTGGGCGTGGTCTCGCTGGGATACGGCGAGAGCTTCATCATGGCGGACATCCCGGGCCTCATCGACGGCGCCGCGGACGGCGCTGGCAAGGGCAATGAGTTCCTGCAGCACATCGAGCGGACGCGCCTCCTGATGCACGTGGTCGACGCCTCGGGCTCCGAGGGCAGGGATCCGGTCGAGGATATTGAGGCCATCAACAGGGAGCTGTCGCGCTACGCGGTGGACCTGTCCGACCGGCCGCAGATCATCGTCGCCAACAAGACGGATCTCATCATGCCGGATGCGGGGGAGGATGACCCGATGCACCGGCTCACCGCCTACTGTGAGGCGAACGGACTGGAACTGTATCCGGTCAGCGCCGCCACGGGAGAAGGCGTGAAGGAGCTGCTTTTCGCCGCTTACCGGAAGCTGCAGGAGATCCCTGTGGACCGCTTTGTCTTCACGCAGGAGATGGACCCGGAGACCGAGATCACGGCGTCCGGCGAGAGCTTCACCGTCTCCTACGACGCGAAGGAAGGCCAGTACGTGGTCGAGGGGCCGAAGATCGAGAAAATGCTCGGCTACACCAACCTGGAGACGGAGAAGGGATTCCTTTTCTTCCAGAATTTCCTTAAAGAGAACGGCATTCTCGAACAGCTGAAAAAGCTCGGGATCCAGGAGGGCGACACCGTCCGCCTCTACGGGCACGCGTTCGAGTATTATGAGTGAGAAGACCGCATGAGCGAGAAGATCGGAATCCTTGGCGGGACGTTTGACCCGCCGCACTACGGGCACCTGATCATGGCACAGGACGCGCTGGAGGCGTTCGGGCTGGACAGCGTCTGCCTGATGCCCTCGGGGCACTCCTACTTCAAGGACGCCCGCAAGGTGAAGGTGAGCAGCGCGCAGGACCGCCTGCGCATGACGCAGCTGGCCGCGGAGGGCAACCCCGGCTTTACCGTCTCCGACATGGAGGTGCTGCGTCCCGGCAACAGCTATACCTGTGAGACGCTGGCGGCGCTGAAGGAGGCGTCTCCGGAGACAGAGTATTACTACATCGTCGGCGCGGACACGATCGCCGCGATGCACACATGGTATCACCCGGAGGAGATCTTCGACAAGTGCACGGTCATCGTCGCGGCGCGCGGGGATGAAGTCGACGAAGGCGGGGTGCAGAAGGCTGTGAGGGGACTGGAAAAGGCTTTTCACGCGAGAATCCTGAGACTTCCCGTGCGGAACATCGAGATCTCGTCGACGGACCTGCGGGAGCGGGTGCGGGAGGGAAAGAGCCTCCGGTATCTGGCGCCGCCCGCGGTGGAGGCGTACATCCGCGAGAAGCGGCTGTATCTTGAGGAGGAGACCCCGGATACCTCCCGGGAGTGAGGGAAACGGATGAAGAAGACGGCAAAGGAATACGACCGGTTGGAGCTGATCCGCGAGATGGAGAAGACCCTGCCGTACAAACGCTTTATCCATACGATGGGAGTCGCGGCGGTCGCTGCGGGCCTTGCAATGCGGCACGGTGAGGACGTGCACAGGACGGAGGTCGCGGGCATCCTGCACGACTGCGCGAAGAAACTCTCGGCGGAGGAGATGATCCGCCTGTGCGAGAAGGGCGATATTCCGGTCACGTCGGTCGAGCGCAAGAACCCGGCGCTGCTGCACGCCGGCGCGGGCTGCGTCCTCGCGAACCAGCGCTACGGGATCACGGACGAGGAGATCCTGGGCGCGATCCGCTGGCATACGACCGGCAAGCCGGGCATGACGACGATGGAGAAGATCGTCTTCATCGCCGACTACATCGAGCCGGGCAGGAAGGACCTGCCGGGTATGGACGCGATCCGCGAGGCTGCGTTCCGGGACCTCGACGAGGCGCTCGTCATGATTCTCAAGAATACGCTGGATTATCTGGAGTCACGGGACTCTGAGATCGACCCGATGACGAGAGATACCTGCGATTATTATGAAAAAGAATTGAAGAAAAAGAGATATAATGGAATTGCCGGATGAAAGACCGGCAGTTCACAGCAATAACCAGGAGGAATAGGCATGAGTGAAGAGAGAAAACGTTCCGCAGAGTTCGCGAAGATCGCCATCGAAGCGCTGGAGGACAAGAAGGCGCAGGACATCAAGGTGATCGACATCAGTGAGGTCTCCGTCCTCGCCGACTATTTCATCATCGCGAACGGCACGAACCTGCCGCAGATCCAGGCGATGGCGGACGGCGTTGAGGAGGCGCTCGGCAAGGCCGGCTGCCCGATCCGCCAGCAGGAGGGCTACAACAACGCCAACTGGGTCCTGCAGGACTTCGGCGACGTCATCATCCATATCTTTGATCCGGAGAACAGGCTGCTGTATGACCTGGAGCGCATCTGGAGGGATGGGAAGGTCGTGGATATCTCCGAACTTTGAAGCATTGAGATAATAAGTCAGATGAATATGAAATAAAGAATAGTGGTGTCCACTTCCCGGAGATCATATAGATCTCCGGGCAGCGGCACCACTATTCTTGTGTCAGACGGATGCATCAGAAAGATTATCTGGAGGTTTATCTGTAGAAGAAAAAAGGAGTGCCGCTGAACGCAACACTCTCTTAGAGAGATTTTCAGGAAGCTTGTCTGTGGGATAAAAAAGAGTGTCGCTTTATGCGGCACTCTTTTAGATTGTGTTGTTGTTTGATATTGTTCGGCGTTACTTGACGCTGAAGCGGAGGACGGCGAATACTTTGCCGAGGATGACGCAGTTGTCGACCAGGATGGGGTCCATGGCGTCGTTCTCGGGCTGCAGGCGGATGTGGTCCTTCTCCTTGTAGAAGCGCTTCACGGTCGCGGAGTCGTCGACCAGTGCGACGACGATCTCGCCGTTGGATGCAGTGTTGCATTCGCTCACGAAGATCAGGTCTCCGTCGAAGATGCCGGCATTGATCATGGAGTCGCCGTGGACCTTGAGCGCGAAGCTCGTGCCGGACGGGATGTTCTCCGCAGGGATCGGGAAGTAGCTCTCGATGTTCTGGTCAGCGAGGATCGGTTCGCCTGCGGCGACGCGGCCTACGACCGGGACAGATACCATCTCTGTGCGGACCATCTGGAAGCTGTCGTCACAGATCTCAATTGCGCGCGGCTTGGTGGGGTCGCGCCGGATGTAGCCGTACTTCTCCAGAGATTCCAGGTGGGAGTGGACGGAAGATGTGGACTTGAGATTCACTTCCTCGCAGATCTCGCGGACCGTCGGCGGGTATCCCTTCTCCAGGATCTCTCTCTTGATATATTCGAGGATCTCCATCTGTTTCGTGCTGTTTCTTCCTCTGGTCATTGCGGTCATCCTTTCTGCTGTGCGGATCCGCTGCATCGTGCGGCGGAAACGGCGCCTTTTCTTAATTATAAGCACTGATTTTCCGAAAAGCAAACATATATTCCAAATATCTGTTCGCAAACATTTGTTCTGATTTTGCTTGACAGCAGAATATACGTTCGATATAATCACACTTACAGAGATGCGAACATTCGTTCTTTATTTGGATGAGAGTCAGAAAGAGGCTGTAAGATGAGAAGCAGGAGAACACAGAACCAGAAGCTTGGAGTGAAGGATCCGGAGATCCGCAGGAGCATCCGCCTGGCGAGAAGGAACCGCCAGATCCGCCGTCACGCAGCGATGCTGCTTGCTCTTCTGATGATCGGCGTCTCCGCCTGCTTCCTGACAGCAGGGACCAGAGCGGCCGCATCCGACAGAACCGAACCTGTGATGTATAAGTACTTCACGAGTGTTCGTGTGGAAGCGGGAGAGAGCTTCAGCGACGTGCTGGACCGCTGCTATGACGCGGCCTCCGGCGTCACTGAGAAGGAGTACCGCGGCGAAGTGTGCAGCATCAACCACATTCCGCTCTACGCTGCGGAGACGACAGCTGCCGTCACGCCCGGGGACTATCTGATCCTCCCTTACTATTCGGCGGAATACATGGACTGATTCATGAGCTGACGATTCAGCGAAATATATGAGCTGATGCAAGAAACAGCATATGTGGCTTGAGTGACGTCTGTCCTCAATTAAGAAGTCCCTGTTCTTCGGAACGGGGACTTCTTTGACGAATATGTGATTTAATTTATGTAATTGATCTGTTCTCTGCAGCTATTTCCAGTTACATTGGATAAGCTCCATCCGGGGCGGAGATGATTGGATCTATTCATTCTCATCTGCACTGGGAAGTCCGTTCTCCTCCCTCCGGAGGCGCACGACATTGGCGGCGCTGCGCCGGCGGTCTTCCTCGATCGCCGCGTAGTGGCGGCGCGTCGTGTTGACGTCCTTGTGGCCGAGGACGTCCGCGACCAGGTAGATGTCACCGGTCTCGCGGTAGAGGTTGGTGCCGTAGGTGCTCCGCAGCTTGTGCGGCGTGATCTTCTTGAGCGTCGTGACGAGCTGGGAGTATTTCTTTACCATTTTCTCGACGGACCGGACGCTCATGCGCTTGTTCTGAAGGCTCAGGAACAGGGCGGTCTCATGGCCGGCCGCGGGGATCATGTGGTGCCGCTCTTCGAGGTAGTTGAGCAGCGCCTCCTCGACCTCGTCGCCGAAATAGACGATCGCGTCATAGCCGCCCTTGCGGTGGACCTTGATCCCGCCGTCCTTGAAGTTGACGTCGTTGATATCGAGGCCGACGCACTCGGAGACGCGGATGCCGGTGCCGAGCAGGAGCGTCAGGATCGCGACGTCCCGCACCTTGGTGAACTTGTGATAGCGCTGCTGGTTCTTGGTCAGCGCGGTGCCTTCCTCGACCTGGTCCAGCAGGATCGCGACTTCGTCGGGATCGAGACGGATGATCGCCTTCTCGTGCTTCTTCGGCATCGCGATCAGGGCGGAGACGTCCCGCTCGATCATCTCGGATGTGAAGAAGTAGTGATACATGCTGCGCAGGGCGGAGAGCTTGCGCGCCTTGCCGCGGTCGTCGTTCGTGTAGATCTTTCCGTCCTTTTCGTAATAGCTCAGGTATTCCAGGTACTCCTCGAGGTCGACTTTCTCGAGCTGGTCAAGGACAGAGAGGGGGAAATCGGGGATCTCCATTTTCGCCAGCGCGCGGTTGTTCTGGTGAAGAAACTCGAAGAACGTCCGGATGTCGTAGGCGTAGCCGAGCCGCGTCCGCGCGGACGTCGTATCCGCGATCCCGCGGAAATACTGTTTGCAGAACGAAGGAAGCGTCGCGAGCACTTCCCGCATGAGCAGTGTATTTTTGATATCCTGTTCTTCCGAATAGGTTTCCGTTCCCCTGATCCTTGGCATGATTCCCCTTCCCGGTCTGCTGATTTCCAGACGACGCAACTATTATATCACATGGGCGGAAACAGCTTTTCTCAGCCGTTTGCGCCGGCTTTGATGTGCTATACTGTTGATATGAAATTCAGATTAAATGACCGGCAAAAAGGCTGGGTCGCGACGATCCTGATCACCGTGATCCTCTCATTCCTGTTATACGCGGCGTTTTTCCGCGGCGCGGAGATCGTCCGCAGCCTGCGGTACCTGACGCGGCAGATGATGTCGCTCGTCTGCGGAGTCGCGATCGCGTATATTCTGTCGCCCGTACTGAGCTTTATTGAGCGCAAGATCACGATCCCGCTCTGCAGCCGCGCGGGCGTTGACGTGAATTCACCTTCTTCGGGAAAGAAAAGGCGGAGAGTGCGCATGTTTTCTGTCGTGCTCACGATCCTTTTCTTCCTCCTTGTCCTGTACGGCCTGATCCGGACCGTCCTGCCGCAGGTGTTTTTCAGTATCCAGAGCATTATCAACAACCTGCCGGTGTACTTCCGGAATGTGAGCCGTTTCTTCAACCGTCTTCTGGAACAGAACCCGAATATGCAGAAGGCCATGAATGAGATCCTGCGGTCGCTCCGGCAGAACGCCGAGTCGTTCGTGTCGCAGAACATCACGCCGCGGCTGACGTCCCTCATCCAGCAGGTCTCGAAGCGCGCCGTGACGCTGGCCGGCGGCGTCGTCAACTTCCTGATCGGCATCATCGTGGCGGTCTACATCCTGAACGCGAGGGAGCGCCTCGCCGCGCAGGGGAAGAAGCTCGCATACGCGTTCCTGCCGCAGAAGGCGGCCAATGAGGTGATCGGCGAATTCCGCTTTATCCACCAGACGTTTACGAACTTCCTTGTGGGCAAGATCATCGACTCGGTCATCGTCGCCGTCCTGTGCTTCATCGGCGCAACGCTCCTTAAGACGCCGTTCCCGATGCTGGTCACACTGATCGTCGGCGTCACAAATATGATCCCGTTCTTCGGACCGTACATCGGCGAGGCGATCACCGGGATCATCGTATTCATGATCGATCCGCTGGCCGCGCTGTACTTCCTGATCTTCGTGATCCTGCTGCAGCAGCTGGACGGCAACGTCATCGGGCCGAGGATCCTCGGCCAGTCCACAGGCCTCTCGTCCATCGGCGTGATTTTCTCGATCCTGTTCTTCGGCGCGGTCCTGGGGCCGGTCGGCTGGTTCATCGGCGTTCCGCTGTTCGCCGTGATCTTTGCCCTGCTTCGCAGGTTCAGCGAGTACCTGTTGCGGGAGCGGGGACTGCCTTCCGACATCAGCGTCTACGAGAAGACGGCCTATATCGATGAAAAGGGGATCCACGAGCTCGGCGATCCGGCGAGCGAAGGCTATTTCCTGAAAAAGCCCGCGTCAGCTCTCCGCAAAATATTTGAACGTAAGGATCAGGATCCTGAGACAGAAGAGAATGCGGACGAGGGAGCGGACGGAAACCGGGATAACGATTCGGACGGTAAGTGATCAGTTAATAAGGTGGTATCAGTATGAAGTTTTTGATCCAGAGGGTCACGTCGGCACAGGTCGAAGTCGAAGAGAAAGTCGTCGGGCAGATCGATGCCGGCTATCTGGTCCTTGTGGGCATCAGCAGTGAGGACAACGAAGACATCGCAGACAGAATGCTGCAGAAACTCGTCAATCTGCGCATTTTTGAGGACGAAAACGGCAAGACGAACCTGAGCATCGGCCAGGTCGGCGGCAATGTGCTCATGATCTCGCAGTTTACGCTGTATGCGGACTGCCACAAGGGAAACCGTCCCTCATTCGTGCACGCGGGCGCGCCGGACGAAGCCGAGCGCCTCTACGAGTATCTTTTATCGCGTGCACGCACATTCTTCCCGGACGTACAGCACGGAATCTTTGGCGCGATGATGCGCGTATCCCTCGTGAACGACGGCCCGTTTACGATCATGCTCGATTCTGAGGAAGTGCTGGCGAAACACCCGAACTAATTAATAGTCCCAATAAAAAAACCTCAGGTTTATCGAATTAGTATGAGCCACTTTTTCAGAGATTCTATAAGATAATCTGAAAAAGTGGCTTTATTAAAAGCCCCAATAATAACCCCACAGGTTTAACGAATCAGTATGAGCCACTTCAGGAGATCCCGTGGATCTCCTGAAAAGTGGCAATACTGTTCGTTAAACCTGGCTTTTGCGAATAGTTGGATGGAGGTCCACCACCACTCCTCCACCAAAAAACATGTAAAAAACCAGTAATAATCAGGAAAATCAGCATTTAAAAGCCCCCGAGAACCTCGGGGGCTTTTGCTGCAAATTATCAAATCAAATGAAAGGCGAAACGAAAACCATCATTTCTTAATATTCTGAAGCTGTTCCTTAATATCACGGCCTCCATTGCGAACGCTGCCAAGCTGGTCAAAGTCCTCAACGAGCTGAATGATCAATTTGACGGTTCCTTCAATGCCAAGAAGCGCCGTATTGATGCACATGTCGTAGCTGTCCGCGCGGCCCCATTTTTTAGCGCTGTAATAGTTGTAATAGCTCTGGCGCTGTTTGTCCTTCTTGTTGATCATGTCGCGGGCTTCTTTTTCGGTCTTGATATCGTCAAAGCGCGCCATGACGTCCTTGATGCGGAATTCTTCATCCGCCTCAATGAACAGGTTGATCACGTCGTCCCTGTCCGCAAGCGCGCTGTCCGCGCAGCGGCCGATAAATACGGCGGGACCTTCCTTCGCAAGCTCCTTGATCGCGTCAAACTGCGCGAGGAACACCTTCTGGCTGATGGGCATGTCCACATAATGGGATGAATTGTATCCGAAGGAATAGGTATCCATGACCAGGTTGTAGAGGAAGGAGCTCGTGGGACGCTCGTCGTGTCTCTCGATCATCTCTTCCGCAAAGCCGCTGTCTTTCGCCACCTTTGCGAGAAGCTCCTTGTCATAGCAGGGAATGCCGAAATGTTTTGCGACAAGCTCTCCGATCTCGCGCCCGCATGAACCAAACTGTCTGCCGATCGTGATGATTGTATTCATGGAAACACCTCCTTTTGCAGCGGTTTCATTTGAACATATTATAATAAATGCACAAATTAAAAGCAAATATAAAACGGATTCCGTGCAATATAACCATATAAAGCTCAGTCCTCTTCCGCGCGGAGGCGGCGCAGGATCTCTTCGAAGTATGCGGGAAGCGGCGCGCAGGTCTCGATATATTCGCCTGTCGCGGGGTGAATGAAGCCCAGAACGGCCGCATGGAGGCACTGCCCCTGTGTGAGGCTCGCGAAGGGATTGGCTCTCCTGCCGGCGTAGACTTCGTCACCCAGGACGGGGTGATGCACGGAGGCCATGTGGACGCGGATCTGATGGGTCCTGCCGGTCTCGAGGACACATTCCACATACGTGTAGTTCCGGAAGCGTTCCAGGACACGTACGTGCGTCACAGCGGGCTTCCCGGAGGGGTTCACGGCCATCTTTTTGCGGTCCTTCGGGTCCCTGCCGATCGGGCGGTCGATCGTGAGCTCCTCCTCCCGGATCCTGTCATGGACGATCGCCAGGTACTTCCGGCGGATGCTGTGTTCCTTGAGCTGCGCCGCGATGGCGGCGTGGGACGTGTCGTTCTTGCAGATGATGAGCGAGCCGGTCGTGTCGCGGTCGATGCGGTGCACGATGCCGGGCCGCAGGACGCCGTTGATCCCGGACAGGGAGCAGGCCCCGGTCTCCGGATCCAGGCAGTGATGCATGACGGCGTTCACGAGCGTGCCGTTCCAGTGGCCCGCCGCGGGGTGAACGACCATGCCCTTGGGCTTGTTTACGACGAGGACGTCGTCGTCCTCATAGAGGATGTCGAGAGGGATATCTTCGGGCGTGATGTCCGGCAGGACGCGCTCCGGAAGGCGGATCGTGATCAGGTCGCCCTCCTGCACCTTGTCCGCGGGCTTTGCGGCCTTCCCGCCGCGCAGGACGTGCTGGTCCTTGATCAGGTCCTTGAGATAGCTGCGTGAGAACCCCTCGCCGAGAATATCCGCGAGGGCGCGGTCAAGCCTTTTTCCCGCCTGCTCCGCGTCGATCACATGCTCGGAACACTCTTCTCCGTGTTCCGGCTCCGCGCCGATTACACGCTCGGAATATTCTTCTCCGTCTTCCTGTTCCGCGCCAATCACGTGTTCTGAATATTCTTCTTCGTGTTCCTGC
>DJXE01000010.1 GCA_002449595.1 Lachnospiraceae bacterium UBA7012 | reverse complement strand
ATGCGCTGTCGGTGACCGCTCTGGCTGCCGGCAGCAATGTTTCTTTGATGGAAGAACAGATCCGCCGGTACCATCCGAAGATGGCCTGCCTGTTCGACGAGCGCGCGGCCGCGGACCTGAAGGCCAGGGTCGCGGACACGAACGTGAAGGTCCGGGGCGGCATGGACGGCCTCCTCGAGGAAGTGCAGCTTCCGGAGGCGGACATGGTCTTAAACAGCGTGGTCGGCATGATCGGCATCCGGCCGACGCTGGCGGCGATCCACGCGGGCAAGGACATCGCCCTCGCGAACAAGGAGACGCTGGTGACCGCCGGCCACCTCATCATGCCTGCCGTGAAAGAAGCGGGCGTGAAGCTCCTTCCGGTCGACTCGGAGCACAGCGCGATCTTCCAGTGTATGAACGGGGAGAGCAGGGAGAGAGTCCGCAGGATCCTCCTGACCTGCTCCGGCGGGACGTTCCGCGGAAAGACGAAGGAAGAGATCGCCCGGATGCACGTCTCGGACGCGCTGAAGAACCCGAACTGGGACATGGGCAGCAAGGTGACGATCGACTCCGCGACCTTGGTCAACAAAGGGCTGGAGGTCATGGAGGCGAGATGGCTCTTCGACGTCAGCGTGGACGACATCTGCGTCGTCGTGCAGCCGCAGAGCATCATCCACTCCATGGTGGAATTTGAAGACGGTTCCGTCATGGCGCATCTCGCGTCGCCGGATATGCGGCTGCCGATCCAGTACGCGTTCTTCTGGCCGGACAGGAGACCGCTGGATATCAAGCCGCTGGACCTTTTCGCGTTAGGGAGCCTGCAGTTTGAGAAGCCGGATACGGACACATTCCTCGGACTTCCGCTCGCCTACCGCGCGGCACACGCGGGCGGCAGCATGCCGACGGTCTTCAACGCGGCGAACGAAGAGGCGGTCGCAGCCTTCATGAAGGACCGGATCGGGATCCCGCGGCTCTACGAGCTGATCTCGGAGGCGATGGACAGGCACAGCCTGATCTCGGATCCGGACCTGCGCGAGATCCTGGAGACGGAGGCCTGGGCGAGGCAGACGGTTCGGGCTATGATCGGCTGAATTGGTTTAGACATTTTTGGATCTGCCCAGACATTTTCGGCAGTGAGACAGCGGCCCGGGATCGCGGCTCCGGGCAGGGATGTTGCGAGAGTAAAAAATGCTGGTGAGTATCTTAATTTTCCTGATCATGTTCGGCGTGATCGTGATCGCGCACGAATTCGGACACTACGCGGTCGCGCGCAGGCACGGCATCCGCGTCGTGGAGTTTGATATCGGCATGGGGCCGACGCTGGTGAGCAAAAAGGTCGGCGAGACGGACTTCTGCCTGAAGGCGCTTCCGATCGGCGGCGCGTGCATCTTCGACGGACTGAATGGCCTGGAGACCGGCGATACCGCCTCCATGGACGAGCACTCGTTCCCGAACGCGGGCGTCTTCGCGCGCATCGCGACGGTGCTCGCGGGTCCGGTGGCCAATTTCCTTCTCGGGCTTCTGTTCGCGTTCCTGATCGTCTCGTTCGACGGGACGGACCTGCCGGTGATCCAGCAGGTCATGGAGGACTCGGCCGCGGAAGAGGCGGGGATCCTGCCGGGCGACGTGATCAAGTCGATTGGCGGAGAGAGGATCCACATCTACAGAGAGATCAGCCTCGTGTCCCTGATGAATTACGGGGATCCGCTCCACATCGTCTACGAGAGGAACGGCGAACGGATGGAGACGACGCTGACGCCGAAGTATTATGAGGACGCGGACCGATACTACATCGGGTTCCTCGGCAGCGGAGAGTACGTGAAGCTCGGCGCGCTGCAGGTCTTCCCGTACACGTTCTACGAGGCGGAATACTGGTTCCGGGCGACCTGGAAGTCGATCGGCTCCATCTTCACGGGGCACTTCAGCAGGGACGACCTGTCGGGACCCGTGGGCGTCGTCAAGATCGTCGACGACACGTACGAGGAAGTCAGCCCGTATGGCCTGAGTGCCGTGCTCCTGACGTTCCTGAACCTCGCGACGCTGCTCTCCATCAACCTCGGCGTGATGAACCTGCTCCCGCTGCCGGCGCTCGACGGCGGACGGCTGGTGTTCCTCCTGATCGAGGCGGTGCGCGGCAAGCCGGTTCCCCCCGAGAAGGAAGGCTATGTGCACCTGGCCGGCGCGATGGCGCTCGCGGTGCTCATGGTGTTCGTGCTGTTTAACGATATCTCACGGTTTTTCAGATAAAAGGAAATCATTATGACGTATAGAGACGAGACGAAACAAATCCGAATCGGCAGCGTCACGATCGGCGGCGGCAACCCGGTCGCGATCCAGTCGATGACCAACACCGCGACGCAGGACGTGGAGGCGACGGTAGCCCAGATCCTCCGGCTGGAGGAGGCCGGGTGCGAGATCGTGCGCTGCACGGTCCCGGACGAGGAGGCGGCTTCCGCGATCGCGAAGATCAAGAAGCAGATCCACATTCCGCTCGTCGCGGACATCCACTTTGACTACAAGATGGCGATCCGTGCGATGGAGAACGGGGCGGACAAGATCCGCATCAACCCCGGCAACATCGGCGGCAGGGACCGGATCCGCGCCGTCGTCGACTGCGCGAAGGAGCGGGAGATCCCGATCCGCGTCGGCGTCAACAGCGGCTCCTTAGAGCGCGAGCTCGTCGAGAAATACGGCGGCGTCACGCCCGAGGGACTCGTGGAGAGCGCCCTGGACAAGGTCCGCATGATCGAGGACTGCGGCTACGACAACATCGTGATCAGCATCAAGTCGACGGACGTGCCGATGACGATCGTGGCGCATAAGCTGATCGCCGGCAGGACGCCCTATCCGCTGCACGTCGGCATCACGGAGGCCGGGACGGTCTACTCGGGCAGCATCAAGTCCGCGGTCGGCCTCGGCGTCATCTTAAACGAGGGGATCGGCGACACGATCCGTGTCTCGCTCACCGGGGACCCGGTCGAGGAGATCAAGGCGGCGAAGATGATCCTCCAGGATCTCGGCATGCGCAGGAGCGGCATCGAAGTGGTTTCGTGCCCGACCTGCGGACGGACGAAGATCGACCTCATCGGCCTCGCTTCCCAGGTGGAGACCCTGGTGCAGTCCTATCCGGATCTGCGGATCAAGGTCGCGGTCATGGGCTGCGCGGTCAACGGGCCCGGCGAAGCGAAAGAGGCCGACATCGGCATCGCGGGCGGCCGGGGCGAAGGGATCCTGATCAAGAAGGGCGAGATCGTCCGCAAGCTTCCCGAGGACGAACTTCTTAATGCGCTGAAGGACGAACTGGATCACTGGAAATAAGAGATGGGAAAAGCTTTCTTTGACGTGTTTCCGACACTGCGGGTGAACCGGCAGCTGTCGGAACTGTTTGCGGAGACGCAGGTGGAAAAACTGACGACGGACCGGATGCGGACAGCGCTCCGGATCCGTCTTTCTTCACGCCATCTGATCCACCGGCGCTACGCCGATGAGATGCAGCGGGAGATCGCGCGCCAGGTCCTGAAGGACACGGGCCGGAAGGTCCTCATCACGGAGCGGTACGAGCTCTCTTCGCAGTACACGCCGCGCCACCTGATGGACGCCTACCGCGATTCCATCGCGTATGAGATCAACGGTTTTTCGCCGGTCCTGGGACGCGTGTTCCGGGAGGCGAAGATCAGCTATCCGGACGGCGGGCACGTCGTCCTGACGCTCCATGACAACTGCTTCGCGCGGGACGGCGAGGAGCGGCTTCTCAAAGGGCTGACCAGCATCTTCGAAGAGCGCTGCGGCGTGCCGGTGGAGTTTTCCGTGGACTACACGGAAGAGAAGACAAAGCACATCCGGCGCATGCGCGAGGACGCGCCGATGCCGGTGCCCATGCCCGCGGAGGACGATGCGCCGGATTATGCGCCGGACGATACGCCGGATTACGTGCCGGACTATGTCCCGGACCCGCAGGTGGGCGGGGGATATCCTGCCGCCGGAGCGCCGGTCGACCTGCCCTGGGACGATGCGGGATCGGCGGGGCAAAGCTTTTCTACACAAGCGGAGAATGCTCCCCAGGCAGCGGCGCCTGCAGAAGCTCCCGCGGCAGAGGCGGGAAAAGATTCCGGCGGAAAGGGCGCCGGCAAGGCGCAGGGCAGAGGCAGGGGAAGCATTCCCCTGAAGCGCTCCGACAATCCGGACGTGATCTACGGCAGGGAGGTCGACGGGACCTCGGTGCAGATCGCGGACATCGTGGGCGAGATCGGCGAGACGGTCATCCGCGGCTCGGTCATGGACAGCGAGCGCAGGGACATCCGGAATAATAAGACAATTATCAAGTTCTCGGTGACAGACGACACGGACTCCATCTACTGCAAGGTGTTCGTCTCGACGGACGACGCGGACGAGTTCCTGTCGGCCGTGAAGACCGGCACCTTCCTGCGGATCAAGGGCGTCCCGACGCTGGACGCGTTTGACCACGAGCTCGTCATGGGGCATATCACGGGCATCATGAAGATCCCGTCGTTCCGCACGATGCGCGAGGACCACTACGAGATGAAGCGCATCGAGCTGCACTGCCACACGAAGATGAGCGACATGGACGGCGTCAGCGAGTGCAAGGACCTGGTGAAGCGGGCGTACCGCTGGGGCATGCCGGCGATCGCGATCACGGACCACGGAAACGTGCAGGCCTTCCCGGACGCGAACCACGCGAGGGACGACCTCCTGTCGGCGGCCAACAAGGACCGCGAGAGCAGGGGACTCGAGAAGATCGATAAGAAAGACTTTTTCAAGGTCATCTACGGCGTCGAGTGCTATCTCGTCGACGATATCGACCAGTGCGTCGTCATCGGAGAGAAGGAGACGAAGGAGTCTTCGCTGCGCGCTGACTACGTCGTATTCGACCTGGAGACGACAGGCTTTTCTCCGACCAAGAATAAGATCATAGAGATCGGCGCCGTGAAGATCGAGAACGGCGAGATCACGGACCGGTTCTCGGAGTTTGTGAACCCCGGGGAGCCGATCCCTTACCGCATCACGCAGCTGACCGGGATCACCGATTCCATGGTGAGCGGCGCGGAGTCGATCGAACAGATCCTGCCGCGGTTTCTCGAGTTCTGCAAGGGCGCGATGGTCGTCGGCCACAACGTCGGGTTCGACGTCGGTTTCGTGCGGGAGAACGCGAGGCGGCAGGGACTTCCCTTTGCGCCGACGTCCCTGGACACGGCGGGACTTGCGAGAGTGCTCCTTCCGGGGCACGCGAGATACACGCTGGACGCGGTCGCGAAGCTCCTCGGCGTGAGCCTGGAGCACCATCACCGCGCTGTGGATGACGCGGAGGCGACGGCGGGGATCTTCCGGAAGGAACTGGAGCGCATCCTCGACAGGGGCGTGGAGACGCTCGGCGGACTGGAGGACTTCGGCGCGAGCACGCCGGAGATCATCAAGCACCTTCACACGAACCACTGCGTGCTCCTCGCGAAGAACGAGACGGGCCGGGTCAACCTGTACACGATGATCAGCGAGTCCCACCTGAAGTATTTCGCGAAGCGGCCGCGCATCCCGAAGAGCCTGCTCATGAAGCACCGGGAGGGCATCCTCGTCGGCAGCGCCTGCGTCTCGGGCGAGCTGATGGAGGCGCTCCTCGAGGGCAGGGGCGACGAGCAGATCGCGAAAATTGTTGATTTCTACGATTACCTTGAGATCCAGCCGCGCGACAACAACCGGTTTTTGCTTGCGGAAAAGTTTCGCGACCGGTATCCCGACATTCGCACCGAGGAAGATCTCCTGAACCTGAACCGGCGCGTCGTCCAGCTCGGCGAGGCGGCGGGCAAGCCCGTCGTCGCGACCGGCGACGTGCACTTCATGGATCCCGAGGACGAGATCTACCGGACGATCATCCAGGACGGCATGGGCATGTCGGAAGAAGAGCCGGCGCCGCTGTACTTTCGGACGACGGACGAGATGATGGAGGAGTTCGCCTACCTCGGGCAGAGGAAAGCGGAGGAAGTCGTCATCCTGAACACGCATAAGATCGCGGACCAGATCGAGGTGATCTCCCCGGTCCGGCCGGACAAGTGCCCGCCGGTGATCCCGAACAGCGACGAGACGCTTAGGAGGATCTGCTACGACAAGGCGCACAGCATGTACGGCGATCCGCTGCCGCAGATCGTCTCGGACCGGCTCGAGCACGAGCTGAATTCCATTATCAAAAACGGCTATTCCGTCATGTACATCATCGCGCAGAAGCTGGTGTGGAAGTCCGTCGAGGACGGCTACCTCGTCGGCTCGCGTGGGTCGGTCGGATCCTCCTTTGCCGCGACGATGGCCGGCATCACGGAGGTCAATCCGCTCGCGCCGCACTACTACTGCCCGAACTGTTTCTACAGCGATTTTGACTCGCCTGAAGTACTGAAATACCGCGGCGGCGTCGGCTTCGACATGCCGGACCGGCTCTGCCCGCACTGCGGCAAGCCGCTGAAAAAGGACGGCTTCGACATCCCGTTCGAGACCTTCCTCGGATTCAAGGGAGACAAGGAGCCTGATATCGACCTTAACTTCTCCGGCGAGTACCAGAGCAAGGCGCACGCCTACACGAAGGTCATCTTCGGTCACGAGCAGACGTTCAAGGCGGGGACGATCGCGACCGTCGCGGAGAAGACGGCTTACGGATATGTAAAGAATTATTTCGAGCGCAAGGGCATCGAGAAGCGCCGCTGCGAGATCGAGCGGCTGCTCAAGGGCTGCACGGGGATCCGCCGCAGCACGGGCCAGCACCCGGGCGGCATCGTCGTCCTGCCGATGGGCGAGGACATCAACACGTTCACCCCGGTGCAGAACCCTGCGAACGACGCGGAGAGCGGCATCGTGACGACGCACTTCGACTACCACTCGATCGACCACAACCTGTTAAAGCTCGATATCCTCGGACACGATGACCCGACGATGATCCGCATGCTGCAGGACCTGACGGGCGTCGACCCCATGACGATCCCGATCCACGACGACAAGGTGCTGAGCCTGTTCAGCAGCACGGAGGCGCTCGGCATCACGACGGAAGAAAACGGCGGGATCGACCTCGGCGTCCTCGGCGTCCCGGAGATGGGCACCAAGTTCGTCATCGGCATGCTCGACGACACGCGGCCGACGACGGTCGCGGAGCTGATCCGTATCTCGGGCCTCTCGCACGGCACGGACGTGTGGCTCGGCAACGCGCAGGAGCTCATAAAAGACGGGAAGGCGACGCTTTCCACGGCGATCTGCACGAGAGACGACATCATGACGTACCTGATCATGGCGGGCGTCGAGAAGTCGATGTCTTTCAAGATCATGGAGAGCGTCCGAAAGGGCAAAGGCCTGAAGCCGGAGATGCGGGAAGCCATGGAAGAGGCGGGCGTGCCCGACTGGTACGTGGACTCCTGCCTGAAGATCAAGTACATGTTCCCGCGCGCGCACGCCGCGGCCTACGTCATGATGGCGCTGCGCATCGCGTGGTTCAAGGTCTACCACCCGCTCGCGTATTACGCGGCCTACTTCAGCATCCGCGCGTCCGCGTTCTCTTATGAGATCATGTGCCGCGGACAGGAGGCGCTCCTGTACACGATCGAGGACTACACGCGGCGCAAGGACACGCTGTCAAACAAGGAAAAGGACACGCTGGACGACATGTACCTCGTGCGCGAGATGTACGCGAGAGGCTTCGAATTCATGCCGATCGACATCATGCGCGCGAAGGCGCGTTCGTTCCAGATCATCGACGGCAAGCTGATGCCGTCTCTCACGAGCATCGACAACATGGGTGAAAAGGCCGCGGACGCCGTGGAAGAGGCGGCGAAGGACGGGCCGTTCATCTCGAGGGACGACTTCCGGATCAGGACGCGCGTCTCGCAGACCGTCATCGACAAGATGCATGAGCTCGGGCTGTTCGGCGACCTGCCCGAGACGAACCAGATCAGCCTGTTTGACCTCTTCGGGGGCTGATATCACTCTTTATTAAGAAAAAGCTCACAAGCGGGCATCCCGGCTTTGGCCCCGGGACCGCGTTAAGAAAAATGCTCACGCGGGCATCCCGGTATTTGCCCCGGGACCGCGGCCGGGCGGAAAGGACATCACCGGATCGCTATGATGGAGAACAGTGCCGGCGGCAGAAGAGACCGATTCTTCTCCGCGACCGGAATTTCAGACGGAATCGTCACAGGGCCGATCCGCTTCCGCAGGGAGGGGACGGCGCAGGTGATCGGGCGCACGCACGGCGATGCCGCCGTGGAGCTCGACCGGGCGGAGCGCGCCCGGAAGGCACTGCTGTCCAGCTACCGCGAGGAGGAGCAGCGCGCGCGCAGCGCGGGCATGAAGGAGCAGGCCGGCATCTACCTCTCCCGGCAGATGATCCTGGAGGATGAGGAGCTCCGGAAGTTTCGGGACAGCCTCATGGAACTGCAGCGCTACTCGGCGGAGTATGCGGTGCAGGAGGCGTTCGCGTACGCGGCGTGGGCGATCAGCCGGTCGGGGGACAGGCTTCTTTCCGACCGGAGGAAAGACATCCTTGACGTCGGGAAGGAGTATCTCGCGCGCCTGAGAAGCATCGAGGAAAGTAAGGTTAAAGTTGCGGATAAAGTGGCGATGGAAAAGCCGCACCCGGAGAAATACATCCTCGCGGCGAAGGACCTGCTCCCTTCAGAGATCCTGCAGCTGCCAAGGGAGGAACTGCTCGGCGTCATTCTGAAGGAAGGTTCTTTCGATTCGCACGCGGCGATCCTGATCCGGAGCTTCGGCATTCCGGCGGTCATTCGCTGCGAGGAGCTGAGCGGCCTCTGGGACGGGCAGGAAGTGTCGCTGGACGCGGAGGCTGGGAGAGTCTACCTGCGCCCGGACGCGCAGCTGAAGGCACAGCTCAGGAAAAAGGAAGAGAGGCGCAAGGAGACGGAGCGGATCCTGGACGCGTATCGGGATCGTGAGTGCGTCACACCGGACGGGAAGAAGGTCCTGCTGCTCGCCAATATCGGTGATCCGGCGGAGATCAGGATCGCTGCGCTAAGCGGCGCGGACGGGATCGGGCTGTTTCGGACCGAATTCCTTTTCCTTGACAGTGAAGAAGAGCCGTCGGAGGAGGCGCAGTTCGACGTCTACCGCGAGGCGGCCGCGGCGATGGCCGGCAAACCGGTCGTCATCCGCACCTTTGATATCGGCTCCGACAAGAGCGCGGAGTATCTGCGCATGGAGCCGGAGAGCAACCCGGCGCTCGGCTTTCGCGGGATCCGCGTCAGCCTGATGCACACGGCATTTTTCAAGAAGCAGCTTCGCGCCGCGCTGCGCGCCGCGGCGTACGGCGACATCCGCATTCTGCTCCCGATGATCTCGGACCCGGAGGAAGTGCGCGTCTCCAGGGACATCCTGAACGAGTGCAAAGCGGAACTGAAGCAGGAAGGCAAGACTGCGGGTGAGGTGCAGCTCGGCGTCATGATCGAGACGCCGGCGGCCGTGCTCTGCGCGGAAGAACTTGCGCAGCTCGTCGACTTCTTCTCGATCGGCACGAACGACCTCCTGCAGTACACCTGCGCCATGGACCGGCAGAACCCGACGCTTCGGCCGTTCGTCAAGCCGTATCATCCGGCTCTGATGAGAGAGATCCGCATGACCGTCGAGGCGGGGCACGCCGCGGGCATCCCGGTCTCGATCTGCGGCGAGATCGCCTCGGACGAAAAGAAGGCGCCCGCCTTCCTCGACATGGGCGTGGACAGTCTCTCCGTCACGCCGCGGAGGATCCTGCCGCTGAAACGGGCGCTCTGCGAGCTGCAGCCTTGATCCGCGCGGACATGCTTTTCACCGTATAATATCAAAAAAACAAAAAGTGCTTGCATTCGTCAATTTTTTATAGTAGTATGCATAGTGCACCGCAGATATGGCTCGTTGGTCAAGCGGTTAAGACGCCGCCCTCTCACGGCGGAAACAGGGGTTCGATTCCCCTACGAGCTACTTAAAGGACTCGCTCATTGAGCGAGTCTTTTGCGTTGTAATGAGCCACCCGCGGACACAAAATTAGAAAGAATGGCTCTATGACGCCATTCTTTGCCAACACACCGCTTGCAATGCCGCAAAGAATGTGATATGGTGTTTTAGGTTAATAGTGTTATGTGGAAAGTGGACTTTCGCGAGTCCACTTTCTTGCTGTAGATCTTCCCGCGGCGGAGAAAGAATGAACAAAGCTTATTACGAGAGACATACCGAGGAACTGACGGCGCCTATCGCGGCGGCTTTCGGTGTCCGGATCTATGACGTGGATTTCTCGAAGGAGGGATCGGACTACGCGCTCTGCGTCTTCATCGACAAGGACGGCGGCGTGACGATCGAGGACTGCGAGAACGTCAGCCGCGCCCTCTCGGACGTGCTCGACGCCGAGGACTACATCGCGGAGAGCTACACGCTCTACGTCTCGAGTCCCGGCCTCACGAGGAAGCTGACCAAGGACCGCCATTTCGAGCAGAGCATCGGGAGTGAAGTGGAGATCCGTCTGTTCCGGCCGGTGAAGACGGCGGGCGGCAGCGGGAAGGAACTCTCCGGAATTCTCGTCTCCTTCGACGCGTCGGAGGTGACGATCCGCGAGGAGGGAGCAGAGGAAGATCTCGTCCTCGAGAGGAAGAACGTGGCCGCGTGCCGGCTCGCGTTCACGGATTAAGAGACAGGGCGGAAGGATCCGCTCGTGACAACAGATTAGATAACTGGAAAAGGGATCCGGAAGATACGGAGGATCCCGTCACAGTCCGCCGATGAGGTTTCGGCGGCAGGGAGGAAAAAATGAATGCAGAACTGAAAGCGGCAATGGAAGCGCTCACAAAGGAAAAGAATATCAGCAGCGATACTCTTTTCGACGCGATCGAGAACGCGCTTGTGACTGCATGCCGGAACAGCTTCGGCAAGGCGGGCAACGTCCGGGTCGTGATGGACCGCGAGACCTGCGATTACAGCGTTTTTGCCGACAAGACGGTCGTGGAAACGAAAGATGACGTCATGGATCCCGCGATCGAGATCGCCCTTGAGGATGCGCAGAAGATCCGGGAAGGCGCTCAGATCGGCGAGCTCGTCGCCGTTCCGGTCGACAGCCAGTCCTTCGGACGCATCGCGGCACAGACCGCCAAGAACGTCATTCTGCAGAAGATCAGGGAAGAAGAGAGAAACGTCGTCTACGACTATTTCTCCGACAAACAGAAGAACATCGTCACCGGCGTCGTGCAGAGGAACGTCGGCCGCGGGATCAGCATCAACCTGGGCAAGGCGGACGGCCTGCTCAGCGAGAAGGAGCAGGTGCCCGGCGAGCGTCTCCGCACGCAGGACAGAGTCCGCGTCTACGTGCTCGAAGTGCGCAGCACGCCGCGCGGCCCGCGCATCCTGGTCAGCCGCACGCACCCCGAACTGGTGCGCAAGCTGTTTGAGGAAGAAGTCGCCGAGATCCGCGACGGCGTCGTGGAGATCAAGAGCATCGCGCGTGAGGCAGGCAGCAGGACGAAGATCGCCGTCTGGTCCAACGACCCGAACGTGGATCCCGTCGGTGCGTGCGTCGGCTTAAACGGCAGCCGCGTGAGCAACATCGTCGACGAACTGCGCGGCGAGAAGATCGATATTGTCAACTGGGACGAGAACCCCGGCAACTTCATCCAGAACGCGCTCTCTCCGGCGAAGATCATCGCCGTGTTCGCGGATCCGGAGGAGAAGACCGCCAAGGTCGTCGTGCCGGACTACCAGCTCTCGCTCGCGATCGGCAGAGAGGGCCAGAACGCCCGCCTCGCCGCCCGCCTGACCGGCTACAAGATCGATATCAAGGACGAGACGAGCGCGAAGGATGCGCCCGGCTTCCGCTACGAGGACTACTTCGGCGACGAGGAAGAGTACGACGAGGAGTTCGAGGGCGAAGGCACCTACGAGGAAGGCTATGAAGAAGGAGAATTTGCCCCTGAAGGAGAAGCCGCTGACGGCGAGCCCGCAGAAGGAACAGACGCCGCAGAAGAGTGACCGTCCGGTCAGGACCTGCATCGGCTGCGGAGCGAAGAAGGAGAAGAACAGCCTGATCCGGATCGTCCACACGCCGCAGGACACCTACAGGATCGACACCGGCGGCAAGATGTCCGGGCGCGGCGCGTACGTCTGCAGCGATCCGGAATGCGTGCAGAAAGCGCAGAAGAAGGGATCGTTTCAAAGGGCGTTCCGCACAGCCGTTCCGCAGGAGGAGATCCGGCGGATCCTGGAGGAACTGAAGGACACTACGGATGCAGGATAAAATACTCTCGATGATCGGGATGTGCCGCAGGGCAGGCAGGATCGCTGCCGGCTCGAGAGCAGCGGAAGACGCTGTGAAAAGCAGAAAGGCGCGCCTCGTTATATTCGCGGAAGATACAAAAGGCGGCACGAAGGAAGCGCTGCTGAAGCAATGTGATCAGTACCATGTCCCGCACATCGAGTACGGGACGAAAGATACGCTCGGCCGCATCACGGGCTACGGAGAATGCGCGTGCTGTGCGGTCACGGATGAGGGGCTGGCGGAAAGTATCAAGGGACTGTTCGGCAGCAGGAAGGAAGAAAGAGAACCACATGGCGAAAACGAAGATCAGTGAACTGGAAAAGATGTTTGGCGCCGACAGAAAAGAGATCATCGCCTTCTTAAACGAGAAGGGGATCGATGCCAAGACGGCAAACAGCAGCGTGGAGGACGACGCGGTCCGCATGGTGGAGCAGAAATTCGCGAAGCCCAAGGCTGCGGCGAAGTCTTCTGCCGCACCGGCACAGGCACCTCAGAAGGAAGGAACTCCCAAGGCAGGGGCTCCCGCGGGAGATGCCGCTTCCAGAGCTGAACAGCCGAAGAGCCAGCAGGCTGCCCGTCCTGCCGCGCCCAAGAAAAAGAAGATCATTATCGTGACCGGCAACGCGGCGCCCGGCGGCGGACGCCCGCAGGCCCAGCAGGGCCGCGCATACAACAGCGGCACCGGCTACGGCGGCGGACAGCGCCAGGGACAGCAGCGCCAGGGCGGCGGACAGCGCCAGCCCGCGCAGCAGGCAGGCAGAGGCCGCCTGGACGCGCAGCGCGCTTATCATCCGATCAAGCCGCTGACCGCGCCGACGCAGATGCAGGTCGACTACCATAAACCGGTACAGAACGCGCCGAAGCCGAAGCCGGCTCCGGAGACCCCGGTACAGGCGGAAGAGACGGCAGCAGCCGTCCCCGCGCAGGAACTCGAGACCAAGGTGACGCCGGCGGCCGCAGAAGTGCAGGCTGCTCCGGCTCCGGAGGCTGCTCCCGCACCGGCGGCAGAGTCCGCGGCGGAGAGCGCAGCCAGCGCGCCCGCACCTGTGCGTGAGGAAGAAGATACTAATAAAGATCGCCAGAAACCTGCGGAGCGGCGGCCGGAGAGGGCGCCGGAGAGAGGGCAGGAAGCACGCGGCGAGAACCGCGGCGACCGCTCACAGGAGCGCAGGAACCAGTCTTACGGCCAGCAGCGTGACCAGCGCGGCGGCAATTTCGGCGGCCAGCGCCAGGGCGGCCAGAGATCCGGCGGCCAGGGCGGCCAGGGCGGCCAGGGCTCCTTTGCAGGACAGCAGAGGGGTGGCAGCCGGCCGAACAACGGCCAGGGCCGGCCTTCCTTTGGAGACAGAGACAGAGCCCCCTTCCGTCAGGGACAGGGCGGCGGCAGGCCCGGCGGCCAGGGAACTTCCTTTGGCGGCGGTCAGGGCAGAGGCGGCGCGAGACCCGGACAGGGCAGGCCCGGCGCGGGAGCGGCGGGAGCAGGACGCCCCGGATTCTCCGATAACAGGAACCGCAGAGGTGGTCAGGGCGGCGCAGCCGGCGCATTCGGCGCGGACGCCAAGAAGCGCGACAATAAGAGATCGCAGGGGCAGGACCGCGACAAGAGGCGCAAGGACCTGACCTTTACCGAGGATGAGGAGAGGACGAGAAAGAACCGCTCCGGCAGATTCATCCGGCCTGAGAAGAAGGAAGAAGTCCCGGAAGAGCAGATCAAGGTCATCGTCATTCCCGAGAGGCTGACGATCCGTGATCTCGCGGAGAAGATGCGCATGCAGCCCGCGGAGATCATCAAGAAGCTGTTCCTGCAGGGCAAAGTCATGACGGTCAACAGCGAGCTCACCTATGAGGACGCGGAAGCGATCGCCCTTGAGTACGATATCCTGTGCGAGAAGGAGCAGGTCGTCGACGTGATCGAAGAGCTGCTGAAGGAAGACGATGACAACGAGGAGAGCCTGAAGGAAAGACCGCCTGTGATCTGCGTCATGGGCCACGTCGACC
>DJXE01000057.1 GCA_002449595.1 Lachnospiraceae bacterium UBA7012 | reverse complement strand
AAATTCCAGTACATCCGGATCCTCACCGACCTGGTCTGTGTCGTTCTCGGCGTGGCGCTGTTCCTGATCGCCGGAGGAAAGCCGTCCGCAATTCACACGATCGCCGGCGTCGGAACGATCATCACGGCGTTTTTCATGGGACCGCTCATTGAATTCTTTAATGTGCATGTGGCGCGGCCGTTCCTTGATGCAGGGAAGTCCTGAGAGGCCGCTGTCAGGAATGCGGAAGGCCTTCCCAAATGAACGTTCCATGCTTGGAAAAGCATTTATCCACGGGCCAAGGTCTCCTCTACCTGAAATCTGTGCGGCTCGAAGAGTGCCTGTCTGAGGCCCTTTCTATGGCAGGATCAATATTATGAAGACTATCGACGATCTTTATATAACGTCTCTGGACGACATGATACAGGCCGTAAACGATCTGGGAATCGTCCCGTTCTTCCGCAATTCGATTCCCGGATTCTCGATCGAGGAGCACTGCAAGCCGGAGATCTGGTTCACCGACATCACCGGCCCCTGGGAGTGGAAAGGTCCCGTGATCCGCGAGACGAACTGCGCCTATGGCAAGTTCTTTGAGCACAAAGCTGCATGGATCAGCAAGAAATGGTTCCCCGACTTCGCGAACTACCGCCGCGACGGATATGACTTCGACGCGCGCTTCGATGATGAATTAGCCTCGTTCCGCGACAAAATGCTTTTCGACCTGGTTGAGCGCACAGCGCCCGTTCTCTCGAGGCAACTCAAAAAGGAAGGCAATTACGGAAAAGACGGGAACAAGGGCTTCGACACGATCATCGGCCGCCTGCAGGCGCAGTGCTACGTCCTGATCAGCGATTTCGTCTATGAAAAGGACAAGCACGGCAACACCTACGGCTGGGGCGTCGCCGAGTACTCGACGCCCGAGAAGCTGATGGGCCGTGCTTTCAAAAATCATGTCTATGAGCGCTCGCCGGAGGAGTCGTTTGAGCGCGTTCTTCGGCATCTGAAGAAGATTGTGCCAGGGGCGGATGAGAGGGCGCTGAGAAAATTTTTGAAGGCTATGAGCGGATCTTCTAAATGATGATCCCGCTCAGATGATCGACCTCATGCTGTATGATCTGCGCGGATCGCACCCCAGATATGCTCAGCAGCGAACTCGGACCCGGCCTCGGAGGCGTGCGCGCCGTCCTCGTTGTACATTTCAATGTCCGGATGGCTCTTGCGATATCCCCACCATTCTTCCCCGACCGGCGCGAGGAGGGATCCTGTCTCCTCCGCGATCTTCCTGTGGGCGTCCGTCATTCTCTGCTGCACTTCCGGCTCGTCCTTCTTTGCCCAGGTCATGTAGATCACCGGCGTGCTTCCGGCTTCTTTGACCCAATCCGCCAGTGTTCTGGCCGCATCGAAGAACTTCTCTTCCGGGCCGAAGGGATGCGCGTGCTCCTGCAGCACCACGTAGTCGTAATGCCCGTGGCGGATATTGAAACTGACGTCCGGCTCCTCCACATGCTGCGCGAGAAACCAGCCGCCGTGCGCGATCATCGTGACTTCGCAGTCGAGGCCGTCCTCTTCTACGAACCTGCGGCGAACCATTGCCGGCATGTCGTTGTAGTAAGTGTGGCTGTTGCCGATAAACAGGATCCGGAGCTTGTTATTCTTTTCCATCGTTATACCTCGTATTTACCTGTTGCGGCTTCTTCCGAAGCCCTCATTCCTCCATCCAGCTCAGTACTTCTCTGATCTCTTCAATATATCCCTCGTCCTCGTTCGGCGTCTCCAGAACGAACGGCAGGCCTTGCAGCAGCGGATGCCTGGCGATCCGTTTCATTGCTTCAGTCCCGAGGAAGCCTTTTCCGAGCTTTTCGTGGCGGTCCTTATGCGAGCCGCGGTCGTTTTTGCTGTCGTTGAAGTGGATCGCCCACAGCTTTTCTATGCCGATGATCTCGTCGAACTGCCGGAGGACGCCGTCCAGGTCATTCACCAGGTCGTACCCAGCATCCCATGTGTGGCAGGTGTCAAAGCATACGCCGAGCTTCTCGCGCAGCTCCACCTGATCGATGATCCGCCGGAGCTCCTCGAATGTTCCGCCCACTTCTGAGCCCTTCCCGGCCATTGTCTCCAGGAGGACGGTCGTCTGCATCTCACCTGTCAAAACGTTATTCAGCGCATCCGCGATCTGCTTTATGCCGGCTTCCGTTCCCTGGCCCGTGTGCGAGCCCGGGTGGAAATTGTACAGATTCCCAGGGAGCAGCTCCATCGTGCGCAGGTCCTGCTGCAGCATGTCCAGGCCGTTTCTGCGCGTCTCCTCGTTCGCGGAGCACAGATTCATCGTGTAGCTGCCGTGCGCGACCAGCGGGCCGAAGTGCTTTTCTTCCAGATGGCGGCGCAGCGCGTTCACGTCTTCCGGGATAATCGGCTTTGTCTTGCCGCCCCGCGGATTGCGAGTGAACCAGGCGAACGTGTTCCCGCCGAATCGGGTCATGGTCTCGCCCATTGCTTTATAGCCGTCTTTTACGGTGAGGTGGCATCCGATGTATATCATGGTTTTGATCTCGCTGCTTGTGCTGCTGCGCCCCGGCTCTGGCGGGAGGGGGGGTAGTTGCTTTGACTTCATTTTATGCTTATTTTTGGATGATTTGAATTGTAACCTATGTCATATAGCCGCAGAATACGGCATCTGTCATACAGTAAATCAGGGCTGCAGCACACTTATTGCGCTGCAGCCCTTCATTCGTTTTCTAACACCTTACAGGTGCAGATCAATTGTACATCTGTGGCGCACTGCACGCCTTGTCACTGCAGCCCCAACCCCAGAAAATACCTGTCAATTCCATTGGCAATTCCCTGAACGATAAGCTTCTGGCCTTCTTCCGACGCCATCCACAGATCTTCCGCAGGATTTGTCATATAGCCCATCTCGATCAGCGTCGTTGGAACTACACTCCAGTTATTTCCTGACATCGTGTCCGTATACCAGATGCCCTCGCTTCTTCTCCCCGTGGCCTTGCAGTACTCGTCAAGGACCGCCGCGGACAGATAGCTGCTTGCAGGATACGTCGCAGGTGTAAAAGGATTGTTCTGTGTAATGCAGATCGTCATGGCTCCATTTGCTTTCGCACTGGCTGCGCCGTTTGCATGGATCCGAATATAGGCGCCTGCTCCGACAGCATTGGCGATGTCCGCCCTCTCTTTGCAGCTGATCGCGTGCTCACTGTCCTCGCGCGTCATGACGACAAAGTATCCTCTGGACAAAAGCTCTTCCCGCAGCTTATTGCTGACGATCAATGTCAGCTGATATTCCATCAGGCCGCTGGCGTTTCCGTGCGTTCCGACTGCATCCTTTGCCTTCTGTTCCACGGAGCCGGGACCGAGCGGCTCCGTTCCTCTCGGCATGACCGCCGAGTGCCCGGGATCAATGACAACGATATGCCCGTTAAAGGCGGGAGCCGCCGGGGCAGTTCCCTGCTCGACTTCTGTGTTTGCGACATCCGGCTCGAATTGTTTTCTGCCCTCTGCGCCGTTTACCGGTCCAAATGCAGACAGCATAAGCATCGAAATAATGAGTGTGGAAACAGCTAATACCCTTTTCATGTTGCCTCCATCATTATGTGAACATGCATTACTTACAATTATTATATATGCGGTAATGGCATGAAAACACTCACTTTTTTGGGGGAAATCCGACATTTTGAGCAATATCATCAAGAATTGTCTGTTCAGTGGAATAATCAGGATGCCACTGCTCAAAGCCCAAAGATTTGTGGTAGGCTCTCGCATCTTCAATACATTGATAGCATATTTCCGCTTCGTTCAAATTTGCCAATCTCAGCTTCATCTATACATCCTCCACAAATCCCGATGATTTGTTGAAATCTT
The DNA here is from genome assembly GCA_002449595.1 of Lachnospiraceae bacterium UBA7012. GTDB lineage: Bacteria > Bacillota > Clostridia > Lachnospirales > Lachnospiraceae > CAG-791. The sequence goes on along the minus strand of DJXE01000057.1, from coordinate 232 downwards.
ATCACAAATTAGCTGGTCGAATCATCTGGCTATTCTTTCAAAAGCAAAAACGGAAGAGGCGCTCGAATTCTAAGCACTTAACAACTACTCAATCAAGGACTCAATCAAATCTCATGATAATCGAAAGGCATGAGAAAACCGGAAAGCCTGATAAACTCAGTACTTTCCGGCCCCTAGTCCAAGTGGAGCATATGGGATTCGAACCCACGGTCTTCGCTTCGCTCCGGTCGGC
>DJXE01000110.1 GCA_002449595.1 Lachnospiraceae bacterium UBA7012 | reverse complement strand
TGTGGGTCGCGGACATGAATTTCCCGACGGCGCCCACGATCACGGAAGAGATCGTGAAGAGGACGGAGCACCCGTTCTACGGCTATTTCCTGACGGATCCCGCCTACACGGAGAGCATCCTTCACTGGCAGGAAGTGCGCAACGGCATGACCGGGATCGACGGGAAGGCCGTCGGCTATGAGAACGGCGTCCTCGGCGGCGTGGCGACAGCGCTGCGCCTCTTCTGCAAAAAGAACCGGAAGGTCCTCGTCCACGGACCGACTTACATCGGTTTCACGAACGTCCTGAAGACCTGCGGATACGAGACCGTGACGAGCATGCTCGTGCGCGACGCGGACGGCGTGTGGCGCATGGACTACGACGACATGGAGCGGAAGATCCGGGAGGAAGAGATCGGCGCCGCGATTTTCTGTTCGCCGCACAACCCGAGCGGACGCGTCTGGGAGATGGAAGAGCTGAGGCGCGCGTTCGCCCTTTTCCAAAAATATGACGTGAAGGTCGTGAGCGACGAGATCTGGTCGGACCTGATCCTCGCCGGGAATAAGCACATCCCTTCGATCTGTGTGAGCGAAGACGCCGCGAAAAGAACGGTCGCGCTGTACGCGCCATCCAAGACGTTCAATCTCGCAGGGCTGATCGGAAGCTATCACATCATTCCGGGCGAGGAGCTGAGAGCGTCCTATGAGAAAGAGGCGGCGGTCACCTTCTACAACCACATGAACGTCTTCTCGGAGCGGGCGCTCATCGGCGCTTACTCAGAGACCGGCATGCGGTGGGTGGACGAGCTGCGCGGCGTTCTCACGGAGAATGTGCGGTACGCGCTCGCGTTCATCCGGGAACACTTCCAGGGGGTGGAAGTGGCCGAGCCGCAGGGGACTTACCTGCTGTTCCTCGACTGCGCCGGATGGTGCCGGGAGCACGCGGCCGCGGAGGGCAGGAATGATATCGGAGACAGCGCGCTCACGGAGTGCTTCGAGCAGCTGCTCCACAAGGGCTGGGACGTCGGCGTAGGCTGGCAGGACGGCAGGCCGTTCGGCACAAGCTCCACGATCCGGATGAACCTGGCACTTCCTCTATCCCGTGTGCAGGAGGCGATGGACCGCCTCTGCAGATATGTTTTCACTTAATTCTCGAAAGGGGGGGATCCTGATGAAGGAAAAGAAAAAACTGGCGCTGTCAACACAAATATTTATCGCGCTTGTGCTCGCAATTATCGCGGGTATTGCATTTACCGGCGACCCTTCGTTTGCGACGGCCTACATTAAGCCATTTGGCACGATCTTCCTGAACCTGATCAAGTGGATCGTCGGCCCGCTCGTATTCTTCTCGATCATGGCGGGCGTCGTATCGATGCGCGACATCAAAAAGGTCGGCGCGATCGGCGGCAAGACGGTCGTCTACTATCTGTGCACGACCGCGTTCGCTGTAGCGATCGGCCTCCTGTTCGCGAATATCTTCAAAGGAATTTTCCCTGTGCTGTCCACCACGGATCTGGCCTATGAGCCCTCGGCGACCAGCGTCAACTTCATGGACACCCTGGTCGGGATCTTCCCGTCCAACTTCGTGAAGCCCTTCGTCGACGCGAACATGCTGCAGATCATCGTGGCGTCCCTGATCATCGGCTTCGCGCTGATCCTCATCAGCGAGAACAACGACAACACGGACTTCCGCGCGGTCGACATCGCGAATGAGATCTGCATGAAGGCGATGGAGATGATTATAAAGCTCTCCCCGATCGGCGTGTTCTGCCTGCTGTGCCCCGTCGTCGCGGAGAACGGCCCGTCTGTCCTGGGTTCCCTGCTGAAGGTTCTGCTCGTCGCGTACCTTTGCTACATCTTACATGCGGTGGTCATCTATTCCGCGTCTGTCAAGCTGCTTGGCGGGCTCAGCCCGGTCGCTTTCTTCAAAGGCATGATGCCCGCGATCATGATGGCGTTCTCCTCGGCCTCCTCTGTCGGCACGCTGCCGCTGAACCTGGAGTGCACGGAGAAACTTGGCGCTGACAAAGAAGTCGCATCCTTCGTCCTTCCGCTGGGCGCGACCATCAACATGGACGGAACGGCGATCTACCAGGGCGTCTGCTCCGTATTCATCGCTTCCTGCTTCGGCATTAACCTGACGTTCCCGCAGATGCTGACGATCGTCCTGACGGCGACGCTGGCCTCCATCGGCACGGCGGGCGTTCCCGGCGCGGGCATGGTCATGCTGGCGATGGTGCTGCAGTCCGTCGGTCTCCCGGTGGAAGGCATCGCGCTTGTCGCGGGCGTGGACCGCATCTTCGATATGGGCAGAACGGTCGTCAATATCACCGGCGACGCTTCCTGCGCGATCGTTGTTTCGAAGATGGAGCAGAAAAAGAAGGCGGCCTGATCTTCGGCTGGAAGAATGAGCAGAAGAGAGAGCCAATCTTCACATCGGAGAAAGAACTTAGAATAGCGATTTAACCTTCATTCCGAAGAGTAAGAAAAAAAGATTTGATCTTCATCTTGAAGATAAAAAAGCAGCGCGGCCATTGACCACGCTGCTTTTTTACAGGCTATTTATTGATGTCGGAAATTATTTGCCTTCGTATCAATATCGGAAATGACTTACCTTCGTATTGATGTCGGAAACTATTTGCCTTCGTATCAATATCGGAAATGACTTACCTTCGTATTGGTGTCGGAAATTATTTGCCTTCGTACTGTACTGCGGAGAAGACGGGATAGTCTTTCAGCAGCTCGCGGCCGTTCAGGCCTTCCAGCTCCATCATGACGACGACGCCGGCGACTGTGGCACCGAGTTTTTCCACGAGCTCAGCCATCGCCTTGATCGTGCCGCCGGTCGCGAGGAGATCGTCCACGATCAGCACCCGCTGTCCGGGTTCGAGCGCATCTTTGTGGATCTCGAGGACGGCGCTGCCGTACTCAAGGTCATATTCGACCGACACGGTCTCGCAGGGGAGCTTGCCCTTCTTGCGGATCAGAACGAGCGGTTTGCCGAAATTGTAGGCCATAGGGGCGCTGAAGATGAATCCTCTGGACTCCGCGCCGACGATGGCGTCGTACTCAATATCCTTGATCAGGTCCTGCATGGTGTCTACCGCGAGTTTGAAGCCCTCGGCGCTTTGGACCACCGTTGTGATATCGCGGAACATGATGCCTTTCTCCGGGAAGTCCGGGATCGTGCGCACATATTTCTTGAGTTCTTCCATGATCTCCTCCTGATGAATCGCGTTTTCGATTTCTGCGGGCGGAACCTTAAGGAGTGAAAATCGTTCTTTTCCGCTGCTCCGGTCCGCTGCCGCATCCATCATACCACAAATTAAGATGAACGGATGTACCGATTCATCACAGTCCGAAGCACTTGCTGCTGAGGACGTGTGAAAACGAATATGAGTCAGCTTTTCGATTGTTAAATCGTAACTATGAAGCGGATCCTGTCCTCCCCGTCGCGCTCGGCGCGGATCGTGCCTCCGTGCCCTGCGGCGATCGCCTTCGCGACGGACAGCCCGATGCCGAAGCCGCCGCTCGCGCGGTCTCTCGAGGCGTCCGCCCGGTAGAACCGGTCAAACAGGCGGGAGAGGTCGCCCTCCGGGATCTCAGTGCAGGTGTTGGAGACGGAGAGCACACATTTGCCATCCTTTTCCCGCTTGTTCAGCAGAATCTCTATCGTCCCGGAACTTGTTTCCGAGGAGTGGGAGTCCTCCGTTGCGGCACCTTGTTTACCGGGATCCTGTGCGGCTGAAGCGGACGGCGTCACATATTTCATGGCGTTGTCGAGAAGGATCGAGGTCAGCTGACGAAGCGCGTCGCGGTCGCCGGTCACAGCGATTCCGGGGGTGATCTCTTTGAGGTATTTGATATCCCTTTTCTCGGCGACGGCGTCGAAGCCGTTCGCACAGGAGAGGACCGTCTCGCTGAAGTCGAAGGTCTCGTGCGCGTGCCGGCGCGGGTCGTCCTCCATCCGGGACAGCATTAACATGGAAGTGATGAGCTCGTTCATGCGCTTCACCTGCGCGCGGATGTTGTCTGTCCACTTCGAGCGGCCGCTCTCGAGTTCGAGCACGTCCGCGCTCGCGGAGATGACGGACAGGGGCGTCTTCAGCTCGTGCCCGGCGTCCGAGATGAACTGCCGCTGCTTCGCGAGCGCGTCGACGACGGGCATCACGGTGCGGCCGGCCATGAAGTGGACGAGCAGCAGCATCGCGATCAGCGCCGCTGCGCCGATCCCGAGCGAGGAGAAGAGAAGCCCGCGCGCCGCGTAGAAGTCGGAAGAGCAGTCGACGAAGAGCACGCGCTCTCCGGTGCTGAGGAAGCGGTAGGTCTCGAGATAGCCCTTCTGCCGCTGCCCGGCGAGGACCGCAGAGGCGTACTCCTTCGCTTCCTCAGCGGATACCGCCGCGATGTGACTGATCTCAGCTTCGCCTGTCGTGCCGTCTTTTAGCACTTCGACGGAGAAATATCTGGTCTCGAACGGCATCTCCGCGTCGCGCCGCAGCGCAGCCTGCCCCGCCATGAAGGCGGGCATTCCTGCCGGCGGTTCGTTGTGAAGCGGAGCGTTGGCATCGGTGCTGCCCGGTGCAGCTTCATTGACGGATGCCCCGGCATCGGCATTGCCGGACATACCCTCAGGAGCGGGCATCCCGTCGCCCGGTCTGCCGGAAGGCGGAAGGAACGTGCCGCCGCCGTCCGCGAGCATCTGGAGGACGCCGTCCGCGCGGCTACCGATCTGCCGCAGGTTCATGAAGTTGATGAAGCTGATGAGGCAGGCGAGGATGATGAGAAGCGCGGCCATCGAGGTGACCACGAATCTGCGCCGGAGGCGGAGCACCATGGCCGCGTCGCCGGCAGATGTGACGGCAGCGGAACTGTTTCTGTTTCGACCGGATGCACGGAGATTCATCGCGAAGATCCTTTTTCTAACGATTCAGATGAATGAATATCAATCAAATGAAACAACAAATAATGTTTTTTTTATCTAATGGAGAATCAGCTGTGTGGAATATCAACTGAAATAAAATACCACCTTACGAATGATCAGCTGATGAAGTATCAATTCATGCATGATTAGCTAATGGAATATCCAAGCCCGCGGGAGGAGCGGATCTCGACGTCCGCGCCGAGTGCGCGGAGCTTTTTGCGCAGGTTGGAGACGTACACCCAGACGACGCCGGACTCCGCCTCGCCGTCCGCCCAGATGCGGTCCAGGAAGGTGTCCGGGGAGATGATCTGTCCCGGCGAGAGCATCAGCATCTCCATCATCTGGAACTCGCGGCCGGAGAGCCGGACCGGGATCGCGCCCGGTGTGTCAAGCGTGTAGTCGGAGCGGCGCAGCGTGAGATTGCCGCAGGTGAGGTCGCTCGGCCGGAATTCCTCGCGCCGCCGTGTCATCGCGCGGATCCGCGCGAGCAGTTCTCCCATGTCGAAGGGCTTGGCGATGTAGTCGTCCGCGCCGGTGTCGAGGCCGAGGATGCGGTCGTCGACGCCGCTTTTCGCGGTGAGGAACAGCGCGGGCACGCCCGAGCCTTCCGCGCGGAGCGTCCGCAGCACTTCAAGGCCGCTCATCCCGGGCATCATGATGTCCAGGATCATGCCGTCGTATTCGCCGGCGCGCGCGTATTCCAGCGCGTCCCGGCCGTTGTTCACGACGTCCACGCTGTAGTGCGCGTGCGTCAGGATCGCCTCCAGCGCATCCGCGAGGCCGGTCTCGTCTTCAGCAACCAGAAGTCTCATTGTTGTTCTCCTTATACTGTCAGCAGCGGCCGCGCTTCCTCGGGGACGTCGTCCTCTTCCGGACGGGCGGTCTTTCGGTAGAGCGCGGAGCGAAAAAGATCCTTCGCAAAGATCCCGGCTGAGGCGGGATCCAGTGTGTCCGCGCCGGAGCCGGGGCGGACAATGAGCGGTACGCTTCCCTCGGAGGCGATCCTGCCGAGCAGGTCCTTCGCCTCTCTGCGGACGCCGAGCACGCGGACGAACCCTGTTCCGGGGCCGCCGTGCAGCATCAGCTGCGTCTCCTCCGGAGTGACGTCCAGAAGGATGTGCAGGAGAGCGCGGGATACGGTCGTGTAGCTCACGTTTCTCGTCTTGATCTGCTCGCAGAAAGAGCTCCATCCTTTGAATCGCGGCAGCTCCTGTTCGATGCGGGCCGCGAGCTGGGGCGTGACGTCCTGGAACCGGGTGAGGGATTCTCCACGCAGCCACGTCTGCAGGATCGCCGCGTACAGCGCTTCCGAGAGATCGTCGGGGAAGACGCCGTCGCCCTGCAGCTTCCGCTCAGCGCGGATCGCGCTCGCGGACTGGCAGGAGATGCGCGGGATCGCGTGCGGGACGACGGATGATCCGTCGCGCCGCAGCTGCAGCAGGTATTCCAGTCCGAGCAGGTCGTTCGGATGTCCGTCGGGGAGCGTGACGCCGCTGCCCATGAGCGCCGCGGCGCGCGCGGCGGCATAGGGTGCCCCTTCTTTCAATTTGGCACGCAGCACAGACTGAAACTGTTCCGTCTCTTCCAGAAGCACTTTGGAACCGGCCTCAAGGAGCGCGAGATCGCCCGTCTCCGAGCCAAAGCACAGGTCGGTCACGACGCCGAGGCGGGAGACGAGAGAGGCGGCGCCGCCCGCGAAGATGCCGGCGCTGCCGGCCGCGATGCAGGTCGGAAGCTCAAGCACGAGATCCGCGCCGGAGCGCAGGAGCACTTCCGCGCGCCGGAACTTGTCCTCGACGGCGGGTTCTCCGCGCTGCACGTAATCGCCGCTCATGAGCGCGATGCAGCGGTCCGCGCCGGGGATGCGGCGCGCTTCTTCAAATACATGGCGATGCCCTTCGTGGAAGGGATTGCATTCACAGATCACAGCGGAAACTCTCATGTCTGACATTATATCATGCCTGCGGGCAGCCCACTTCAGCCCGGGATGTGATACAATGGATAAGGCTGTTGCCGATTTTGAAAGAAAATCGAAAAAATCAGATAAAGGGGGAGCAAATAATATGAATATTCTTGTTATCAACTGCGGCAGTTCGTCACTGAAATTCCAGGTCATCGACACGGCGTCGGAGACCATGCTCGCGAAGGGTCTTTGCGAGAGGATCGGTATCGACGGAAGCCTTACCTATGAGAATACCGTGAAGAAGAGCGGCAAGATCACCAGGGAAGTTGAGATCCCGAACCACAAGGTCGGCATCCAGCTCGTCCTGAACGAACTGACGGATCCCGAGAACGGCGTCATCAGCTCTCTCGAAGAGATCGGCGCTGTCGGCCACCGCGTCGTGCACGGCGGAGAAAAGTTCGCGAAGCCCGTCATCATCAATGACGAAGTCATCGAGGCGATCCGCGAGTGCTCCGATCTTGCGCCGCTGCACAATCCGGCGAACCTGACCGGCATCGAGGCCTGCAGAAGCGTGATGCCCGGTACGCCCATGGTCGCTGTGTTTGATACCGCGTTCCATCAGACGATGCCGTCGAAGGCGTATATGTACGCGATCCCGCTGCGCTATTATGAGAACTACAAGATCAGGAAATACGGCTTCCACGGAACCAGCCACGACTTCGTCTCCTCTGAGGCGGCGCGCGTCGTCGGCAAGCCGATCGAAGACCTGAAGATCATCGTCTGCCATCTGGGCAACGGTTCAAGCGTCTCCGCCGTCAAGGGCGGCAAGTGCGTCGACACCTCGATGGGCCTGACCCCTCTGGCCGGCCTCATCATGGGCACAAGAAGCGGCGACATCGATCCGGCGATCGTGGAATACATCGCGCAGAAGGACAACGTCTCCGTGTCCGACGTCCTCCGCATCCTGCAGAAGGAATCCGGCGTGTTCGGTCTCTCCGGCGGCCTCTCCTCTGACTTCCGCGACCTGTGGAAGGGCGAAGAAGAGGGCAACAAGAATGCACGACTTGCGCTTGAAGCGTTTGCGTACAGCGTAGCAAAATACATCGGCGCATACGCCGCGGCGATGAACGGCGTGGACGTGATCTGCTTCACGGCGGGCGTCGGCGAGAATGACGCGCAGGTCCGCGCGATGATCGGCGAGTACCTCGGCTATCTCGGCACCGCGATCGATCCCGAGGCGAACAAGGTCCACGGCGAGCTCCGCGAGATCTCGACGAAGGACAGCAAGGTGAAGATGTTCGTCCTGCCCACGAATGAAGAGCTCGCGATCGCAAGGCAGACGCTGTCTCTCGTGGAACAGGCGTAACTGTCAAGAAAAACCGGTTGACAACAGCCGGACGGGCACTTATAATATCAATTCGTGACGTTGATATTGAGATCCAGGAGGTAAAGCTATGTCTATCTGCCCTAAGAATAAATCGTCCAAAGGCCACCGCAACCAGAGAAGAGCACACTGGAAGATGTCCGCTCCGGCACTCGTCAAGTGCAGCAAGTGCGGCGCGCTGATGATGCCCCACAGAGTCTGCAAGGCCTGCGGTGCGTATAATAAGAAGGAGATCATCGCTACCGAAGACTGACGCTTAGCGTACGTCCGGAAGGGATGAGCGGCAGCTGCAGACTGCCGTACAGATTATTAGAGAAACGATTTATCAGAGCCGGTATCCGAAAGGGTATCGGCTCTTGCTCGTCAGCATGGCGGATAGCTTGAATTTACACCCCCTCTCTAGTATATTAGTTCTGTATGCGAGGAACGCCGGGCAGCACAAAGAACCGCCCGAACCTTCCGGAAGCGCGAGAGGTATCAGAAATGGAAAAGGATATGATCCGCGTCGCGGTGGACGCGATGGGCGGCGACAACGCACCTTTGGAGATCGTCAAGGGCGCCGTGCAGGCGGTGAATGAGAACGCTTCTTTGCACGTCGTTCTCACGGGACCTGAGGAGATCGTCAAGGGCGAACTCGCCAAGTATACTTATCCGGCTGACAGGATCAGCGTGGAGAACGCCACGGAGATCATCGAGATGGCGGAGCCTCCGGTGAAGGCGGTCACGACGAAGAAGGATTCTTCGATGGTGAAGGGCCTTCGGCTCGTGCGCTCCGGCGACTGCGATGCTTTCGTGACGGCCGGCAGCACCGGCGCGGCACTTGCCGGCGGCCAGCTGCTCGTCGGAAGACTGAAAGGAATCGAGCGGTCACCGCTCGCGCCTCTTATGCCGACCGCGAAGGGACCGGTCCTCCTCATTGACTGCGGCGCCAACGTCGACGCGCGCTCTTCCCAGCTCGTGCAGTTCGCGCAGATGGGATCGATCTACATGGAGAACATCGTTGGCGTGAAGAATCCCCGCGTCGCGCTCTACAGCGTGGGCACGGAGGAGGAGAAGGGCAACGCGCTCGTGAAGGAGACGTACCCGCTGCTGAAGGAGCTGGAGAACATCAACTTCGTCGGCAACATCGAGTCGAGAGACATCCCGGCGGGTGCGGCGGACGTCGTCGTGTGCGACGCCTTTGTCGGCAACGCGATCCTGAAGATGTACGAAGGCGTGGCCAAAACGCTGCTCTCTGAGATCAAGGGCGCGATGCTGTCCTCGACGAGAGGCAAGATCGGCGCGCTTCTCGTGAAGCCGTCGCTGAAAGAGGTCCTGAAGAAGTACGACATCTCGATCTACGGAGGAGCCCCGATGCTGGGTCTCACCGGGCTTGTCGTCAAGACGCACGGCAACGCGGACGCGACCGCGGTCAGGAACTCGATCATGCAGTGCATCGCTTTCAGGGAGCAGAAGATCAACGACCAGTTCCGGGAGAAGATGAAGCTCGTCGACCGGACAAAAGGGAAAACACAAGCGGAAGCTTAAATGACGGGCGAAGGTGCCCGCTTATGGAAGGAGAGAGTATGGATCAGGAATTCACAAAGCTTAAGGATATCATTGCGGACGTGCTCAACGTTGACCCCGAGGAGATCCGCCTGGATTCGACGTTTTCGGAAGACCTCGGCGCGGACTCGCTCGATCTGTACCAGATCGTGATGGGAATCGAAGAGGAATTCGATATCAAGGTCCCGACGGAAGTCGCGGAGAAGGTGACGACCGTCGCCGAGGCGCTTGAACTCATCAAAGGAGCCGGAGTACAGGAGCAGTGAGCCGGGTGCCGTTCATGGACACAGCGGCGCTGGAAGAACAGATCGGTTACAGTTTCCACAACAGGGAACTGCTCGAACAGGCACTCACCCATACTTCGTTTGCGAACGAGCTGCCGCCCGATCTGCACAGCTTTCATTACGAGCGCCTCGAGTTTCTCGGGGACGCCGTGCTGGAGGCGGTCTCCAGCGCTTTTCTGTACAAGAGATTTCCGAAGCGCAAGGAAGGGGAGCTGACGCGGCTGCGCGCCGCGCTCGTGTGCGAACCGTCCCTTGCTTTTTGTGCGAGAAAACTGGGACTGGACAAGATCCTTCGTCTCGGCAGAGGCGAGGAGGAAGGCGGCGGACGGAGCAAGGACTCCATCGTGTCGGACGTCCTGGAGGCCGTGATCGGCGCGATCTTCCTCGACAGCGGGGAGGACCTCGCGGCGCCGCGCGCCTTCATTGAGAAGTATGTGCTGTGCGACATCGAGGAGCGCGAGCTCTTCTACGACGCGAAGTCCATCCTTCAGGAGCGGGCACAGCAGAGCGGGAAGAGCATCAAGTACGAGCTGACCGGCGAAGAGGGCCCCGCGCACGCCCGCGTCTACACGAGCACGGTCTATCTGGACGGCGTGCCGGCCGGGACCGGGAGCGGAAGCTCCAAGAAGGAATCGCAGCAGCATGCCGCGTTCGCCGCGCTGAAGGCGGAGAACAAGTAAAACAGCGGCAGGGTAACTGGAAACGGAACAGGCCGGAACATGTATTTAAAGAGTATTGAGATCCAGGGCTTCAAGTCCTTTGCCAACAAAATGATATTCGAGTTCCACAACGGCATCACCGCCATCGTGGGACCGAACGGATCCGGCAAAAGCAACGTCGCGGACGCCGTCCGGTGGGTGCTCGGGGAGCAGCGCGTCAAGCAGCTCCGCGGGTCTTCCATGCAGGACGTCATCTTCTCCGGAACGGAACTCAGGAAACCCCTGAGTTTTGCTTATGTTGCGATCACGCTGGACAACAGCGACCACAAGCTCCCCGTCGACTACGACGAGGTGACCGTCGCGCGCCGCATCTACCGCTCGGGTGAGAGCGAGTACCTGATGAACGGCAGCACCTGCCGCCTGCGCGACGTCAACGAGCTGTTCTACGACACCGGTATCGGTAAGGAAGGCTACTCGATCATCGGGCAGGGCCAGATCGACAAGATCCTGTCGGACCGCCCGGAGGATCGAAGAGAGCTGTTCGACGAGGCCGTCGGAATCGTGAAGTTCAAGCGGCGCAAGGAAGCCTCGCTCAAGAAACTTGAGAGCGAAAAGGCGAACCTCGTGCGAATCACGGACATTCTCACCGAGCTGGAACGGCAGGTCGGCCCCCTCGAAAAGCAGGCGGAGAAGGCGAGAGTTTATCTCCGTACGAGGGAACAGCTCAAGACTGTGGATGTAAATGCTTTTCTCCTTGAGAATGCGAAAGCGCGCGAAGATCTCGCGGACGTGACGCAGAAGGCGACGGTCGCGAAGGAAGACCTGGAGCGCTCGCAGCGCGAGATGGAGGAAGTCAGGGCGCAGTACGACACTCTGCAGGAGGAGAACGAGGCGCTCGAGAAGACCATTGAGGAGACGCGCGCAGAGATCACGCGGACGGACGTCGTGCGCGGCAAGCTCGAGAGCGACATCAAGGTCTACGAGGAGCAGATCCGCTCCGCGAAGTCCAACACGGAGCACTTCACGCAGCGCAGGGAGGCGGTCCACGCGCAGGTGGAAGAGCGCCGGGGGGAGATGGAATCCTACCGGGACGCGGACGCCGTGTCGGAGGAGGAAGTCGCGAAGATCGAGGCGCAGCGCGACGCACAGCAGGCGGCGCTGGACAGCCACAGGGAAGAGATGAACGCGCTCTCGGAAGAAGCCGAGACGCTGCGCGGCGATATGCTCGCGCTCCTCGACACGAGGGCGGCGATCCGCTCAAGGGCGGCCTCCCTCGAGACGATGGGGCAGCAGGCGGACATCCGGAAGTCGGAGCTCACGAGCCGGCTCGTCACGGTGCAGTCGGACGAGACGAAGCAGGATGAGATCATCCGGCAGCTGGAGGAGACGTTCGCGAAGATCACCGAAGAGATCGGCGTGCTGCAGGAAAAGCAGCGGGCCACGCAGGACGAGATCGACGGCTGCAGGACGCAGCTCACGGACACGGACGCGGAGCTGCAGAAGGCGCAGCTCTCGTTCCACAAGACGCGTTCGAAGCTGGAGGCGCTGCAGAACCTGACGGAGCGCTACGAGGGATTCGGACACTCGGTCAAGCGCGTCATGGAGCACAAAGGGTCGGAGCGGGGCCTCATCGGCGTCGTCGCGGACCTGATCAAGACGGAAGAAAAGTACGAGACCGCGATCGAGGTCGCGCTCGGCGGAAGCATCCAGAACGTCGTGACGCGCGACGAAGAGACGGCGCGCCGCATGATCGATATGTTAAAGAGGGAGCGCGCGGGCCGCGCGACCTTCCTGCCGCTCACCGCGATCAAAGATCCGCAGAAGCTCGGCAGGCCGGAGGTGCTCAGAGAAAAGGGCGCCATCGGAACCGCGGACACGGTCGTCACCTGCGACCCCGCCTACCGCAGCGTCGCGGAGTCGCTGCTCGGCAGGATCGTGGTCGTGGACACGTTCGACCACGCCGTCGCGATCCAGAGAAAGTACAATTCGCGGATCCGCATGGTGACGCTCGAGGGCGAACTGTTTGCGCCCGGCGGCGCGATCAGCGGCGGAACGTTCCGCGACAGCAGCAATCTCCTTAGCCGCAGGCGTGAGCTCGCCATGCTGGGGGAGCAGGCCGACGCCGACAAGGCGTTGCAGGAGAAACTGCTCCAGAAGATCGAGGACATCAAGAAGAACAGGAACCACCTCCGCATGGAGCTGGAGAACGCGAGAATGGAGCTGCAGCAGAAGATCGTGCAGCAGAACACCGCCCGCCTGAACGTCGTCCGCGAGAAGGAAAAGAAGACGGAATACGTCGGCAGCTACGAGCAGCTGCGTGACGAGAACCGCGAAGTCAGCGAGCAGATCGGCAAGATCGAAGAAGAGAAAAAGCAGATCCAGGCTGATCTTGAAGAATCCAAACAGAAGGAACAGGAATCCGGCGAGCGCGTCGCGCAGATCGAGGCGCTGCTCACGGACATGAAGAAGAAGGAAGACGAACTGAGCCTTGAGGTGCGCAGGCAGGAAATCGAGGTCGAGAAGGCCCGCCAGGCGGGAAGCTTCACGAAGCAGAACCTGACCCGCGCCACGGAGGAGCTGGAGCGCCTCTCCGCGGAGGAACAGGAGATCGTCCGCACGCTCGAAGAGACCTCGAACGAGATCGCGGAGAAGACGGAGAACATTGAGAAGATCCGCGCGACGATCGAGTCCTCGCACACGGCGCAGGCGGACCAGGAGCGCAGGCTGAAGGAAGCGACCGCCCGCAGGGAGGAACTGACGCGGATCCTGAAGGAATCCTTTGAGAAAAGAGATTCTCTCTCCGATCTCGTGCGTTCCCTCGACAAGGAGCACTACCGCCTGACTTCTCAGAAAGAGAAACTGGAAGAGCAGATCGAGCACAAGGCCGGATACATCTGGGACGAGTACGAGCTCACGATCTCGGAGGCGGAGACGCTGCGGGACGCGGAGCTGTCGGACCTGCCCGCCCTGAAGCGCCAGGTGCAGTCCCTGAAGGGACAGATCCGGGCCCTCGGCCCCGTCAACGTCGGCGCGATCGAGGAGTACCGGGAAGTGTCCGAACGCTACACGTTCTTAAAGGGCCAGCACGACGATCTCGTCAAGGCAGAAGAGACGCTGCAGGGCATCATCGACGAGCTCGACGCCTCCATGCGCAAGCAGTTCGCGGAGCAGTTCGAGCACATCCGCACCGAGTTCGACAAGGTGTTCAAGGTCCTGTTCGGCGGCGGTAAGGGAACGCTGGAACTCGTCGAGGACGAGGACATCCTGGAGGCGGGCATCCGCGTGATCGCGCAGCCCCCGGGCAAGAAGCTGCAGAACATGATGCAGCTCTCCGGCGGCGAGAAATCGCTCGCGGCGATCGCGCTTCTGTTCGCGATCCAGAACCTGAAGCCCTCACCGTTCTGCTTACTGGACGAGATCGAGGCGGCGCTCGACGAGAACAACGTCGTGCGCTTTGCGGATTATCTGCATAAACTTACGAACAACACACAGTTCATCGTCATCACGCACAGAAGAGGCACGATGGAGAGAGCGGACCGGCTCTACGGCATCACGATGCAGGAGAAGGGCGTGTCGACGATGGTCAGCGTCAATCTGATCGACAAGGATCTGACGGCGTAGCAGCATCTTCCCGCCCCGGCGGGTATGACAGGAGTTCAGCATTATGGCGGAAGAGAAACTGGGATTTTTTGCGAGGCTCAAGGCGGGGCTTGCCAAGACGAGGCAGCACCTGTCGTCGGACTTTGACCGGACGTTCCTCGGGCACGACCGGGTCGACGATGACTTCTACGACGAGCTCGAAGAAGTCCTCATCATGGACGACATCGGCATCCACGCGACGGATGAGATCATGGAGAACCTGCGCCGCAAGGTGAAGGAGAAGCACATCCGGATCCCGTCGGAAGTGCGCGAGCTCCTCGTCGAGAACATCCGGGAGCAGATGCACGTCGACGAGCACGCATACGACTTTGAAAAGGGTCCTTCCGTCGTCCTCGTGGTCGGCGTCAACGGCGTCGGCAAGACGACGTCGATCGG
>DJXE01000038.1 GCA_002449595.1 Lachnospiraceae bacterium UBA7012 | reverse complement strand
GGCTCGCCCAGAAGTCCATGGCGATCGTCCGGATCTGGATCTCCACCTTCGTGTCGATGATGCGGTCGGAGAGGTACACCGGGATCATGACGAGCATGTGGTAGCTCTCGTACCCGCTGCTCTTGGGCTTCTCGATGTAGTCCTTGATCGCGAGCACGCGGATGTCGTCCTGGTTGCTGATCATGTCCGCGATCCGGTACACGTCGGACGTGTACGAGCAGATCACGCGCACGCCCGCGATGTCGTCGCAGTATTTGACCATATTGGCGAGGGTGGCTTCATAGCCGTGGCGCTTGAGCTTCTTCACGATGCTGGGCGACGTCTTGCGGCGGGCCTTCGTGTGCTCGATCGGGTTGTACCTGTGAATGAGCTGGAACTCCTCGCTCAGGATCGAGAGCTTGGTCTCCATCTGCCGGAGCGCCGCGTCATAGATGAGCATGACCTCCTCGTAGCTCCTTGCGCCTTCGTCTTCAACCTTGATTTCCATAAAACACTTTCCTTACGTCTGTATAATGCTCACTTGCGCCGCGGGCCGCCGGTGCCGGATCCCTGCAGGTCACTCAACGGTGACAGATTTCGCAAGGTTCCGCGGCTTGTCGACGTCGCACCCGCGCGCGACGGCGATGTAGTAGCTGAACAGCTGCAGCGGGATGATCGCGAGCGAGTTCGCGAAGTATTTGTAAGTGACCGGAATGTGGATGATGTAGTCCGCCACCTTCTCGATCTCGGTGTTGCCGACGTTCGTGATCGCGAGCACGAACGCGCCGCGGCTCTTGACCTGCTCCATGTTGCTGATGATCTTCTCGTAGAGGTCGACCTGCGTCGAGACGGCCGCGACGAGCGTGCCCTCCTCGATCAGCGAGATCGTGCCGTGCTTGAGCTCACCGGCGGCGTACGCCTCGGAGTGGATGTAGGAGATCTCCTTGAGCTTGAGCGAGCCCTCCATGGAGATCGCGTAGTCCTCTCCCCTGCCTATGAAAAAGATATCCTTCGCAGCAACATATCTGTTGGCAAAGCGCTGGATCGTGTCGTGCGCCTCGAGCAGGATGCCGATCTGGTCGGGCAGGCTCTTCAGCGCCTGGACCATCTCCGCCTGCTGCTGCGCAGAGACCTTGCCCCGCGCGATGCCGAACCTCATGGCGAGCAGGTAGATCGCGATCAGCTGGCAGCTGTACGCCTTCGTCGTCGCTACGGCGATCTCCGGGCCCGCCCAGGTGTACATGACGTTGTCCGCCTCGCGCGCGACGCTGCTGCCGACGACGTTGACGATGCCCAGCGTGCGGACGCCTCTCTCCTTCGCGAGCCGCAGGGCCGCCAGCGTGTCCGCCGTCTCACCCGACTGGCTGACCAGGATCAGCAGGCTGTCCTCCTCCAGGATCGGGTCGCGGTAGCGGAATTCCGAGGCGAGGTCCACCTCGACCGGGATCCGCGCGATGCCCTCGATGACGTACTTGCCGGTCATTCCGACGTGATAGGCGCTGCCGCAGGCGACGATATAGATCTTCTTGACCGACCGGAGCTCGTCGTCGTCCATGCCGAGCTCTTCGATCACGACGTTTCCGTCCTTCAGCCTCGGGGAGAGCGTCTCGCGCACGGTCTGCGGCTGCTCGTAGATCTCCTTTAACATGAAGTGCTCGTAGCCGCCCTTTTCCGCCGCCTGCGCGTCCCACTCGACCGTCGTCGGTTTCATATCGAGCGGCTCGCCGTCGTAGTTGAAGAATTCTATGCCGTCCGGCGTCATCCGCGTGACGGCCTGGTTGTCGAGATAGTAGACGTCGCGCGTGTACTTTAAGAGCGCTGTGACGTCCGACGCGCAGTAGGATGCGCCGTTCGCGTTCCCCACGATCAGGGGGCAGTCCTTGCGCGCGCAGTAGATCGTGTCAGGGCGGTTCGCAAAGATGACCGCCATCGCGTAGGAGCCCTCGACGCGGTGCATAACCTTCCGGATCGCGCGGACCGCGTGCTTGCGCTCGCCCATCTCATAGTAGTAATCGATCAGCTTGCACAGGACTTCCGTGTCCGTCTCTGACTCAAAAGTATAACCGTGCTTGATCAGCTGTTCTTTCAGCGGGATGTAGTTCTCGATGATCCCGTTCATGACGATCGCGACCGTGTTGTCGGCGTTGGTGTGCGGGTGCGCGTTGACCGCGCTGGGCACGCCGTGCGTCGCCCATCTGGTGTGTCCGATGCCGCATGTGCCCGGCAGCGTGCTTCCGCCGCGCGTCATGTTCTCAAGGACAGAGAGCCTGCCCGGCGCCTTCGCGACCCGGATCTCCCCGCCTTCCATGACCGCCATACCGGTCGAGTCATATCCGCGGTACTCCATCTTCGCAAGGCTGTCAAGAATAAGAGGCCCCGCCTGCTGTGTTTTTCCTACATAACCCGCTATTCCGCACATGCTGTCCCGCCTTTCCGCCGTATCCGGCCACGCGTTGTCTGTTCTGGGATTCCTGTATGATCGTCAGGCATCATCCTTATATGATTGTCGGGCATATTCCTTTCGAAAACAATCTCACTAATATATTATACCCGATATGATTATCGAATGCCTCACATCGGCCCGTTCTGCACGGGTCCATGCCCGAGCTGATGATGACGCTGCCTCTGCCGGTTTCGGTACTCGCTGCCCGGGGCTGTCGCGGTCTTCGCCTTCTCCCGGATAAACCGGATGGAGAGACTGCGTCCCGCCGTGCCTGCCGCGAGGGCGCGCAGTTCCGCGTCGGGGAGTGCCGCCAGGTAATTTTTCAGATGCAGTCTGGCTTGTGTCATTTCGTAGGGCATGATGGGCCTTCCTTATCTTGTTACCGTTTTTTAGCATGCTCCCAGTAAGCAGGGTTCATCGTGTACTTCGCGATCTGCTTCTCTGACAATTTCCTGTAATTCTTCCCGAGGCGGTATCCGATGAGCCGCCACCCGCAGGTCCACAGGAATCCGGGGATCTCCCCTCTCCCGTTCTTCCAAAGATACTTCACCACGCGCCTCGCGTACTGCACGCCCTCGCCCTCGGACGAGACCTGCGCGAAGATCTCCGGGTGGTCCGCCTGGGACACGCCCAGGTCAAAGTTGCGGTGAAACTGCTGCTTCGCGCTGTAGTTGTGCGAGTGGATCACCTTCGCGTCCGCCGCGTAGGCGATGCTGTATCCCGCCTGCACCGCGCGCCCCGCGTAGACCATATCCTCGTTGAAGATCACCGGGCTCGGGAACGGCCCGATCTCCTCGTACAGGTTCCTCCGGTACATCGCGCACACATTCGAGCAGAAAAAGGTCTTGATCCCCAGATCCTCGATGTCCTTCGCCGACTTGATCCTGCTCTGTGCCGGATAGTTGAAGGTCCTGGAGTACTGCTCCGCCGCACGCGCATCCTCCGCGGGCAGCTGCCGCGCGTAGCTTACGGCGATGGCTTGTTCCTGCATGAACGGCTTGAGCAGCTCTGCCACCAGGTTCTCGTCCTGCGGCACCGCATCCTGCGTCATGAAAAGCACATAATCCGCGTCCCATGACAGCTCCATGCCCAGGTGCCTCGTTCCGCCGTGGTCGAACTCGCTTCGCTCGATCTGCGTGACCTTCACGAGCGGGTGCCTGGCGAGCCATGTGGCGATCACGTCGCCGGGATCTTCTGACTTCTCCGGCTTCGTGTCCGTCCCGGCCGCGGGTGCTTCGGCATTTTCCACTACAGCCTGGGGCGTCTTCTCCCGGGCAGCGTCTGCCGCGGCCGCCCGCGACAGCAGGTTTTCCAGCCCTGCCTTCTCCGTGTTGATGATCCGGATCGCGCGGAGCTCTTCCGTCTGCTTCTCAAGAAGATCCACGAGCTTCAAGAGCTTTTCATCCGGATAAAAAGAGGGAATCACCGCATCGATGATTCTCTCTTCACTATGGACTCCTCTATCGTCTTTCCGCATATCCTGTATCCCGTCTGATTGCTGAATGTCGACCGTTCCCATTTTTATATATGCAGCAGCGCCATATTTCCATGGCGTTTTTTCTGCTGCAGTTTTTTTCTATTCTTCTGTAGTTTCTTCTTCCTGCTCGTCGGATGCTGCGCCAGTGCTGCTGCCGGGCGTCCATGTACCGGAACCGGATTTGCCGGTCTTGTTCACGATGGTCGCGCTGCACTCGCTGACTCTGGAGGAGGGTTCATAC
Source organism: Lachnospiraceae bacterium UBA7012 (assembly GCA_002449595.1). Lineage (GTDB taxonomy): Bacteria > Bacillota > Clostridia > Lachnospirales > Lachnospiraceae > CAG-791. Next base: position 10,645 of record DJXE01000038.1, on the reverse strand, counting down.
GACTCGTCTCCGAACAGGTACCAGTGGAGCCATCTGACGTTGTTTGCGAGGTCGACCGGCATGACGACCGATTCCGCGCCGACGTAGCCGGTGTCGCGCATCGAGCTCTCCGGGAAGCCGCTGCCGAACTTGTCGTCCGGATTCTCCGCGACCATGTTGTATGAGGTGATGTTCGAGACGACCTCGAGGATCTCGCTGAGCGAGAGGGAGGTGTAGATGTCTTCGAACACGTCGTTTGCGGTCTGTGTGAGCTTCGCGGGGTCGGCCTTCTTCGCCTTTTCGATGACAGCGCGAAGGACTTCTCTCTGTCGCGCGGCGCGCTTGAAGTCGTCGCCTGCCGTGTAACGGATGCGGCAGTAGGCCGTCGCCTGGAGGCCATTCAGATGGATGAAGCCCGGCTGTGTGACTTCAATGTACTCTTTGCCGATCTCCTTTGCCATCGTGGACTGATAGCTGTTGAGGTGGTGCATCTCGACCTCATCGACGTCGATGTCGATGCCGCCGAGCGCGTCGATTGCCTCCGTGAGTCCCAGGAAACCGACCGTCACGAAGTCCGTGATGTCCAGGTCCAGGTTCGTGTTCAGCATCATGATCGCCTGCTCGGGGCCGCCCGCGGCGTACGCCGCGTTGCACTTGCCGTAGCTGTCATTTCCGAGATTGACGTAGGTGTCGCGGTAGATCGAGACGATCTTCACGTCGCCCGTATCCTGATTGATGGAAGCGACCATGATCGAGTCGCTTCGCGTGTTCTTCCTGATCTCGCCTTTTGTTGAGTCGACGCCGAAGAACGCGATGTTGCGGTAGCCCTTCATCTCGCCGGCTTCCTTCGCCTCGACGACTTCCTGGCTGATGCTCTCCTTGACGACTTCCTCGACCTTCGTGCCGTCCGTCTTCTGCATCCTCGTAATAATGCCTACACCGACAAAGGCGACGATCACGACCGCCAGCACGATAAGCTCCGCAATCAGAATGCCGACCTTGCCCTTTTTCCTGCTCGCGGCGGTCTTCTGCTCTCCTCCGCGGCCGGGTTCTCCTCCGCGGCCGTGGCCTCTGCCGTGGCCGGACGCATTCACCGGAGCAGCGGCCGCTTTATTCTTCCTGCTTTTCTTGCTCTTCTTCTCTACCGGTGCGGCACTCCCGCCGTAGTAGGGATCGTCACTGTACTCGCCATAGCTGGCGTAGCCCTGCTGATCGGCGTAGCCTTGCTGGTCGGAATAGCCTTGCTGGCCGGAATAGCCTTGCTGGTCGGAATAGCCCTGCTGATTTCCGTAGCCGCCCTGTCCCTGCGCATAGCCGTCGCTGTAGTAGCCATCCTGCGCACTGCCATAGCCTTTGTCATAGCCGTACTGCGCATCGCCATAACCGTCTTGCGCTGAGCCATAGCCGTCTTGCGCCTGTCCGTAACCATCATCATAGCCGTTGTAGCTATTCTGTCCATTGCCATAGCCATCGTTATAGCTATACCCGTCCTGCGTGCCTGCGTAGCCATCATCATAGCCTGCGTTGTCATACTCTGTATAGCCGTTCCGGTCTTCTCCGAAACCACTGTAATCGTCGTAACCGTCACTGCCTCGATATTTCCCCGGCATAGTATTTCCCTTCTAACTAAATATACTTCATTCACCGGCTGCATCCCGCCGGTCAAATCTCGACGGATTTGTCCGGCGGAACTTACTCACCCGTTTACATAGTCTGATATTATACCATACTTAGCACAACAAGTTTTTGTTACGTTTTCCCTTATCCCTATTGCTACCGCAATGCCCATTTTTCCTCCAGATTCTTCGCTCGCAGAAGCTTTGCAGGCTCTTCTGTGAAGCAAACGCGCTACCGCATGGACTGTGTTCCCCAACAAGTATTCGCTCCCGAGCGGTTTGAATAACAAGTAGGGGCACACTTCTGCTACCGCATCGATGTTCCCTCCCCGGAAGTATTCGCTCGCAGCAGCTCCGCAGGCTGCTCCGTGAAGCAAACTTGCTACCGCATGGATAGCGTTCCCCAACAAGTATTCGCTCTCAGCAGCTTTGCAGGCTGCTTCGTGAAGCAAACTTGCTACCGCATGGACTGTGTTCCCCAACAAGTATTCGCTCCCGAACGGTTTGAATAACAAGCAGGGGCACACTTCTGCTACCGCATCGATGTTTCCTCCCCGGAAGTATTCGCTCGCAGCAGCTCCGCAGGCAGTTCCGTGAAGCAAACTTGCTACCGCATGGACAGCGTTCCCCAACAAGTATTCGCTCCCGAACGGTTTGGATAACAAGTAAGGGAACACTTCTGCTACCGCATCGATGTTTCCTCCCCGGAAGTATTCGCTCGCAGCAGCTCCGCAGGCAGTCCCGCGAAGCAAACTTGCTACCGCATGGACTGTGTTCCCCAACAAGTATTCGCTTCCGATCGGTTTAGATAACAAGTAGGGGCACACATCTGCTACCGCATCGGTATTTCCTTCCCGAAAGTATTCGCTCGCAGCAGCCCCGCAGGCTGCTCCGTGAAGCAAACTTGCTACCGCATGGACAGCGTTCCCCAAGAAGTATTCGCTCCCGAGCGGTTTGAATAACAAGTAGGGGCACACATCTGCTACCGCATCGGTATTTCCTTCCCGAAAGTATTCGCTCGCAGCAGCTCCGCAGGCTGCTCCGTGAAGCAAACTTGCTACCGCATGGACTGTGTTCCCATACAATTCTTCGCTTCCGATCGGCTTGGATAACAAGTAGGGGCATACATCTGCTACCGCATCGGTATTTCCTTCCCGGAAGTATTCGCTCGCAGGCGGCAGCAGCCAAAATGCGCCATAAAAAATCGGACCGGGCATCCTCTCCCGGTCCGATCGCTCACTTCTATTAATGTATTATGGCTGCACCGCCGGCGCTTGCGCCTCAGTACGCATTCTTATTAATGAACCCCTTAAACACCGTCATAAACAAAATCCGGAAGTCAAGCCCCATACTCCAGTTCTCGATGTACTCGAGATCATACTCGATGCGCTTGCGGATGGAGGTGTCGCCGCGGTAGCCGCGCACCTGCGCGAGGCCGGTAATGCCGGGGCGGACCTGGTGCTTGACCATGTAGCGCGGGACGCTCTCGCGGAATTTCTCGACGTACTGCGGGCGCTCCGGGCGCGGGCCGACGAGGCTCATCTGGCCGATCAGGACGTTGAAGAACTGCGGCATCTCGTCGATGCTCGTGCTGCGGAGGAAGTGGCCGAACTTCGTGACGCGGTTGTCGCCCTTCGTCGTCCAGCGGTTCTTTTCGTCCTCGGCGGTCTGCACCACCATCGTCCGGAATTTGTACATGGTAAAGGGCTTGCTGTGAAGGCCGATCCTCGTCTGCTTGAAGATGATGGGACCGGGGCTCGAGAGCTTCGTGCCGATCGCCGCGATCAGCATGACGGGCGAGAACAGCACTATGAGGAAGATGGAGCCGATGATGTCGAAAAGCCTTTTCACCGCCCAGTTGAGCGTGTTCGTAAGAGGTACGTAGCGGATGTTGATGACCGGAAGGCCCATCAGGTCTTCGGTGTAAGGATTGCTCGGGAAGAGCGAGTTGTAATCCGGAATGAACTTCGTGTGCACGCCGGACTTCTCGCACATGTCCACGATCTCCTCGAGTCGGTCGTAGTCCTGCAGGGAGAGCGTGATCGTGATCTCGTCGAGCTTGTTTTCCGGAAGGATGTATTCGAGGTTGCCGATCTCGCCGAGCACCTTGACGCCCTTGTACATCGTCCCCGCGGGAACGTGGTCGTCCAGGATGCCATGTGCGACGTAGCCCCACTGCGAGTTGTTCTGCAGGCGGTCGAGGTACGCCTCCGCGGCGCGCGAATAGCCGACGAGAAGGACGTGCTTCAGGTTGTTGCCCCTGCGGCGGATGTAGTAAAGGATCCGGCGAATGATCAGCCGGTACAGGACTGTGAGAACAATGTTGATGAGATAGAACAGGACGATAAGTCCACGGGAGAAGTCGACGATGGTCCGGTAGCGGCCCGACATCAGGTAGAAGATAATCATGACCGCCGCGATGCCGATCGTATTCGCCCGGATGATGCTCCAGACTTCTGTCCGCGCGCGCGTTCCCCGCTTCGGGGTGTACAGGTTCGTGGCGGAATACAGGATCAGAAACAGCGGAATAAGGAAATACAGCGCAGAAAAATACTGCTCTGTGGAAAGAGCGTCGACACCGGGCGTCGCCTTCGCGATCGGCGTGTAGAACCAGATCAGGAACGCGAGGCTGTAGCTGACCGCAACGGCTGCCCCGTCCAGGACCACGTGCAGTCGATTGAATAACGTCTGATTATCTTTGATCATATATCTATATCTAAGCTGCCGCCGTCACATCCAATACTGCAAGCCAGTGATCCCCTCTGTCACACCGGATGCTTCGTGGCAGTTATCCGCGTTTTCATGCGCCGTCATCCGAAGACCCTTCGCACCAGGTTCGCCCAGAGCTCCCCCTGGATCTTCAGGTACCCGGGCAGGTTCCGCAGCTCGAACGCCGTCTTCTCTCCCAGGTAAAGCGGCAGCATATCCGCCGTTCTTTCATCGAATTCGGAGAGCATCGCCTCGTACGGCACCGGGTCCTTCACGGGCCCCTCCCCGTACGCCGCGGCAGCCCTCGCGTACTTCTCTTTCTCCTTCAGGGCTGTGCCTCTCTCTAATCCTTTATTATACGCCTCTCCCAGCCCTTTTTGTGCAAAATATCGCCTTTTAATGAGGCGTCCCGCCGCGATCAGCGGCGCATTCAGGGCGTACTGCAGCACGGGCATGTTCTTGTGCAGGAGGTAAGCGTTGTTGCCGGGCACGAGTCCCTCCTTGAATGGGTTGTGCGCGCTCCCGCTCGAGGCGCTCCCGTAGTGGTACACGATTGCCTTCGGCTCGTAGAGGTTGCGGTAGCCGTACACCTTCGCGCGGTAGCCGAGGTCGACGTCCTCGAGATAGCAGAAATGCCGCTCGTCGAAGTACCCGATCTCCTCGATCACGTCCATCCGGTACATCGCCGCGCCCGCGCATGCGGAGAAGATCCGTCCCGGCTGGTTGTATCTGTCCGCCGGCTTTCCTTTTCCTCTGGGAAAAGCCCATCCCAGCGCGCAATAGTAGTCTCCGGCGTCATCGATCTTGCCCGGATCCCGCATGGACAGCATCTTCGCCTGAACGGAAAACGCCCGCGGATCCCGCGTGAGCGCCTCATAAAGCTTCTCGATGCAGTCCCCGTCGATCGTCGTGTCGTTGTTCAGAAGAAACGCAAAACGCGTCCGCGTGAGCATGAGGCCGGCGTTCGCCGCGTGGGCGAAGCCGGTGTTTCCCTTCAGCTTCAGCAGCCGGACGCCGGGATAATTCTTTTCTATGATCTCACAGCTTTTGTCCGTCGACCCGTTGTCGACGACGATCACCTCCGCCTTGCAATTACCCGACAGAACCGAGTCGAGGCACGGCGCGAGGAATTTCTCACCGTTGTAATTCGGGATGACGACTGTGATCAGTTTTCTGTAATCTTTTTCAGTGATGGATCCCATACTGTGACGTATCCCATCTTCGCCGCCTCGCGGCAGAAGCGGATACTCTTCTCCTTATAATCCCGCGACGCGGGCATGAAATGCGTCTCGTACGTCGCGCCGAACACTTCCTTGTAGAGGCCCTGCAGCTCCGGGCGGATCCGCATGCAGCGCACGTCGACCGCCGCCGCGTCCTGCGCCGTGTCCGCGCGGTGCATCTCTCCGCTCTCCTGGTCGTGCAGCCCCTCGAAAAAGACGTTCCCATCCTCATCCATCATCCCGCCGATGATGCGATGGCGGCGGTCCAGCACTTTGCCGCCGACGACGCCGACGTTGCTTCGGACCGCAAAAATGTCCGGAACATACTCGACCTTGTAGAATCCGAGGTGCCTGCTGTCGTGGATCCTCACTTCCATCCTGCGCTCGCGGAAATAGTCCTCCAGCGCGCGCTTCCCCGCCTCGTAGGCGTACATCTTGCTCGCGGGATTGCCGGCCGTCGACGCCGCGTGGTCGCGCCAGTGGTAAAGCACGCGCGGCACGTGGGCGATCTCAGATTTCGGCGCCCGCAGGATCAGGTCGTAGTCCTGCGCGCCGTCAAACGCGGGGCGCAGCTTCAGCGCGCGGAACAGCTCCGTGCGCATCAGCATGAAGTGACAGATATAGTTATTGGAATACAAAAGGTCCAGATTGAAGTCAGGTTTGACGTTCGGCTCGTAGAAGCGGACCGCCTGCGAATCGCACTTGTCCTCGTCCGAGTAGACGATCTCCGCGCCGGTCTTCATGATCATGAGCGCAGACTCGTACAGCGCGTCCGGCGTCAGGATGTCGTCATGGTCGAGAAACGCCACGTAGTCGCCCGTCGCGAAATGGACCGCCGCGTTGGTGTTCTCGGAGATGCCGCCGTTTCCGGCCAGCTTCCGGTAGAGGACGCGCTCGTCCCCGAACATCTGCACGATTTCCTCGGGTGTGAGGTGCTTCTCTTCGCGCGCGCTCCCCAGAGAAAAGGTCTTCTTCTCCACGATCACGTTCTGCTGCAGCGGCTCGTCCGGCGTGCCGTCGGCGATAATGAGCTCAAAGCTGCCGTACGTCTGCTGCATGACCGACCGGATCATCTCGGAAAAGAACAGCGGATCCGGATCATACGTCGGGACCAGGATGCTGATCTTCGGCGCATAGCGAAGCCGGCAGGGCACCCGGAACACTTCTTCCGGTTCTTCCCCGTCCTGAAGTCTCTTCCAGTCCCGCCGCTGCGTCTCCAGATCTTCCTCTGAAGGCGGCTCATACTGGTATTGCTGGCCGAACCGGTGCGCGAGCCTCTCCCTTGCGGCGTACATCGCCGGGATGATTCCGTTCCTGCCCGCGTATCGGATCGTTTTGCCGATATCGTTTATCACGCTCATGTGAACCATTATACTAGGAAAGCCCGCGCGGCGCGATGCTGTGCGGGCTTTCACGTTATTAAAATTCTATTAACATATTGAATGATCATTCAGATCATTGCCACGACCGCGTCCGTCAGTTCTTTGCAGAGTGCGTCCGCGTTCTCAAGATCCGTGCCGACGACGCCCATGTAGAACTTGATCTTCGGCTCTGTGCCGGAAGGTCTAGCGCAGCACCATGCGTCGTGGTCGAGCGCGAAGTACAGGACGTTGGACTGCGGAAGGCCGGTCACACCCTCCGTGCCGTTCACGAGATCCTTCGTGACGCCGGTCTTGTAGTCGCGGAACTCGAGGACGTTGAAGCTGCCGAACTTCGTCGGAGGATCGTTGCGGAACTTCTCCATCAGAGCGGCGATCTGCTCGAGGCCGTCGATACCCTTCATTGTGATCGCGTGCTGGGTCTCTTTGTAGTAGCCGTACTTCTCGTAGATATTCAGCATCTGATCCCAGAGCGTCAGGCCCTGCTTCTTGTAGAATGCTGCAGCTTCGCAGAGCATCATGACCGCGCAAGGCGCGTCCTTATCTCTCGCGTGCGTGCCGGCCAGGCAGCCGTAGCTCTCTTCCAGGCCGAAGACGTAGTTGTGGGAGTTCTCCTGTTCGAAGATCTTGATCTGCTCGCCGATGTACTTGAAGCCGGTCAGGACTTCCTTGTAGTACAGGCCGTAGTCTTCCGCGATGCGTCTCGCGAGGTTCGTCGTGACGATCGTGGTGACGAACGCCGGATTCTCGGGCATCGTGTTCGTGAGCCTGCGCTCCCTGAGGATGTATTCCGCGATCAGCATGCCGGACATGTTGCCGGTGAAGCCGATGTACTCGCCGGTCTTCGTGTCCTTCGCGTAGATTCCGAGACGGTCCGCGTCGGGATCGGTCGCGAGGACGATGTCAGCATCCTTTTCCTTCGCGAGCTTGAGTGCCAGTGTGAAGGCCTTCGGATCCTCGGGGTTCGGGTAGTCAAGCGTCGTGAAGTCGCCGTCGGGCTCTTCCTGCTCCGGAACGACGTAGACCTGCTTGAAGCCGAGTTCATTCAGGACGCGCGTGACGGGGACGAGGCCCGCGCCGTGGAACGGCGTGTAGACGATCTTGATGTCGTCCGCCATCTCGCTGATGACTTCGGGATGGATGATCTGCTTCTTCAGCGCTTCCATGTACGCGTCGTCGACTTCCTTGCCGAAGTACTGCAGAAGGCCCTTCTCCAGCGCTTCCTCTTCGGACATCGTCTTCACATCCTCAAAGCTCTCAACTGCATTGACTTCCGCGATAATACCGGTGTCATGCGGCGGCGTCACCTGCGCGCCGTCCTCCCAGTACGCCTTGTATCCGTTGTACTCCGGCGGGTTGTGGCTCGCCGTGATCTCGACGCCGGCCTGGCAGCCGAAATAGCGGAGTGCGAAGGACTCCTGCGGCACGCTGCGCAGCGTGTCGGACAGATACGCCTTGATGCCGTTCGCTGCGAGGCAAAGGGCCGTCTCCTTCGCGAACTCGGGGGACATGTGCCTGCAGTCGTACGCGATCGCGACGCCGCGGGAAGGATCGCCGTTCTTATTGATGTAGTTGGCGAGGCCCTGCGTCGCCTTGCGGACCGTATAGATGTTCATGCGGTTCGTGCCGGCGCCGATGACGCCGCGCAGGCCGCCCGTGCCAAAGGTCAGGCTCGTGTAGAAGCGGTCCTCGACTTCCTTCTCATCGTTGCGGATCGCGAGCAGCTCCTGCTTCGTCGCATCGTCGAAATACGGGTCGCTCAGCCAGCTCTCAAATTCTTTTTTTGCGGTTTCGTTCATGCTCTCCTCCAATCCTGTTTTTTGCTGCTATATCTGAGTTGCTTTTCATTCCGGTACCTTCGGCCGGTAGTGATCAGTCTCTCATTCCCATTCCTGTGTATCTGCGTTTCACGCATTCCGGTGGATCAATTCTTTATTTCAGTCCTGCACCTTCAATGAGTAATCGCTCCGGTCAAGCGTGAAGTTCGGGTTGTAGTAAGGATCTCCCTTGTCGATGAACTCCTTCCACTTCGCCCGGAACAGCGCGGATTCCTCGTTGTAACGTTTCGCCCGCTCTCCGCTCATGTCGTCCCCGCGGGAAGCCGACTCGAAGTGATAGAGCTCCGCGAACGGCGTAAACACGTTCAGGTAGCCCTTCGTGAGGAGCTTCAGGCACAGGTCGACGTCGTTTAAAGAGACCGCGAGGGACTCCTCCAGGCCGCCGGCCTCGAGGAACAGCTGCCTGCGCACCATCAGGCACGCACCGGTGACTGCCGAGACGTTCTGCGCGTAGCACAGGCGTCCCATATATCCCAGGTTCTCTCTTCTCTGCTTGTAATGTGTGTGCCCCGCAGTGCGGTGCGCGCCGAGCCCGATGACGATGCCCGCGTGCTGGATCGTCTTGTCGGGGTAGTAGAGCTTGCCGCCCACGCAGGCGACATCCTCGCGCTGCGCGTACATGAGGAGCTCCTCGATCCAGTTCACGGAGATGACCTGCGTGTCGTTGTTGAGCAGCAGGACGTACTCTCCCTTCGCGTTCTCCACGCCAAAGTTGTTGATGCGCGAGTAGTTGAAGCCCTCGCCCTCCTGCGGCTCGTAAGTGACGACGCGGATCCTCTCTTTGTAAGGGCCGCTCGTCAGTTCGCTGTAGTACTTGCGGATGCTCTCCTCGGTACTGCCGTTCTCGACGATGACGATCTCGTAGTTCTCGTACGTCGACTTGTCCAGGATCGACGTGATGCAGCGGCGCAGGTCCTCCTCGTGGTCCTTGTTCGCGATCACGATGGAGACCAGCGGATTGCCCTGAATCTCGTAAGTGATCTTGAAGATCGTCTCAAACGCGCGCGTGCTCGTGATCCGGAAATTCTTGTACCCGTGCCGGCGCAGGTGATCCGCGACGGCGCCCTTCGCCGCCTCGATCGCGTACTCCTTCGCGCCGATGTTCGATGCGACTGAGCCCGGATGGCAGCGCCAGTAATAGAGAAGCTTCGGCACGTGCACGATCTTCCGCGCCTTGTCCGTGAGCCTGAGGATCATGTCGTGGTCCTGACTGCCGTCAAACTCGCTCCGGTAGAGTTCCTCCCCCTCGAGGAGCTTCCGGTCGAAGCAGCTCAGGTGGCAGATGTAATTGTTCGCCCGGAGGTTGTCGATCGCGTAGTCCGGCTTGAAATGCATCGTGACGAACTTGTTCAGGTTCGTGCCCGCGAACGTCGTCTCGTCGCAGTAGATGTAGTCCGCGTCCTGCTCGTTGATCACCTTCGCATACTCGTAAAGCACGGAAGGATGCAGATAGTCGTCGTGGTCAAACGGCGTCAGGAACTCGCCGGTCGCGAGCGTGAGGCACGCGTTTGTGTTCGCGGAGATGCCGCCGTTCTTCTCAAGCTTCAGGTATTTGATGCGGGAGTCCGCCGTCCGTCCGCTGCCGGAAGCCGCGCCGGACTTTCCTGCCGCGGCATCCTTCTCCTGATAGGACTTCACGATATCCGCAACGTACGCGTGCTCCGCGTCCGATCCGTCCGCGAGGCACAGCTCCCAGTTGTCATAGGTCTGGTTCAGGACGGAGTCCATCATGTCCGTCAGGTATTCTTTCGGCGTGTTGTAGAGCGGCACAAGAATGCTGAAAAGCACTTTCCGCTCGAACCCCGCACTTTCCTCCCTCTGGCGCTTTCTCTCCGCCTCATCCGGGAAGCTTGCCGTGCCGTAGCCCTGCGCGGCCTTCTTCTCGCGGATCTTGTACTGGATCT
>DJXE01000072.1 GCA_002449595.1 Lachnospiraceae bacterium UBA7012 | reverse complement strand
AAGTGCAGAACAATGAGCATGAAAGAGTGCCCTTCGAAGAGTACATAAACCGCGCTACAGAGGTGTGATTCGCCCTTTTGACTTTACGCCAATATATTGATAAAAGAGCCTGATTGTGGTAGTATATTGCGCGCACTTAGGCTCTTTTTCGGAAGAGGGAAAGGAGCTGATCGTATGGGTAGAGACCTGAAGATTACGGATGTCAAAGCTATGCATTCTCAGCAGATCATAAATGCGATGGATGGTAGATATGCTTCAAGCACAATCTATCAGACATCCCGTTAATTCGGGCATGGAGGAAATAAAATGAAACTAGGAATCGTCGGACTCCCGAACGTCGGCAAAAGCACGCTGTTTAACTCGCTCACAAAGGCAGGTGCCGAGGCCGCGAACTACCCCTTCTGCACGATCGATCCGAACGTCGGCATCGTCGCGGTCCCGGATGAGCGGATCCGCCTTCTCGGTGAGATGTATCACTCGAAAAAGGTTACCCCCGCCGTGATCGAGTTCGTTGATATCGCGGGACTCGTCAAAGGCGCATCCAAAGGAGAGGGGCTCGGCAACCAGTTCCTCGCCAACATCCGCGAGTGCGACGCGATCGTTCACGTCGTCAGATGCTTTGAGGACAGCAACGTCATTCACGTGGACGGCTCGGTCGATCCCCTGCGGGACATCGAGACGATCACGCTCGAGCTGATCCTCGCGGACCTGGAGGTTCTGGAGAGAAGGATCTCGAAGGTCGCCCGCACCGCCAAGATGGACAAGGAAGCCGGCAAGGAGCACGCATTCCTCCTCACAGTGCGCGAAGCGCTGCAGGACGGCAAATGCGCATCCTCAGTCGAGGTCTCCGAGGGCGACAGGAAATACTTCGATACGCTGAATCTGCTGACCGCAAAGCCGGTGATCTATGCGGCGAACGTCGCGGAAGATGACCTCGCGGACGACGGCGCCTCCAATGCGGGCGTCGCCAAAGTGAGAGAGTTCGCGGCGGAGAACGGCAGCGAGGTCTTCGTCATCTGCGCGAGCATCGAGGCGGAGATCGCAGAACTCGATGACGATGAGAAAAAGATGTTCCTCGACGATCTCGGCATCTCCGAATCCGGTCTTGATAAGCTGATCGCGGCCAGCTACCGCACGCTCGGCCTGATGAGCTTCCTCACAGCAGGAGAGGACGAGACGCGCGCCTGGACGATCCGCATCGGTACAAAGGCGCCGCAGGCGGCCGGCAAGATCCATACCGACTTCGAGCGCGGCTTCATCAAGGCGGAAGTTGTGAACTGGGAAGTACTGCTCCGCGAGGGTTCCCTCTCCGCAGCACGCGAAAAGGGCCTTGTCGGAATGGAAGGCAAGGACTATGTCGTCAAGGACGGCGATGTGATCCTGTTTAGGTTTAATGTGTGATAACTACGAGAAATGTGTGGATGCGAGAGAGGCGTTCGCACAGAAACAAGTTTCTGTGCGAATGCTTCTCGAAGCAGACGCATATGGCGACAGCCATCATCCCCGGGATGCGAAGCATTCCGGGGATGGACATTTCTCGAAATAAGGAAAGGACAGCATAATATGCAGGACGTCATGGACCCCATGGACATCGCTTTTCCCCATCTGGGGATCTATCTGCGGAACGTGCCGCAGTCATTCAGCATCTTCGGCTTTCAGATCGCGCTCTACGGCGTGATCGTGGCGTCGGCATTTCTGGTGTCGCTGCTCATCGCCGCGGAAGTTGGCAAGAGAACGCGGCAGAACCCGGACACCTACTGGGACATCGCGCTTTACGTCATCATCATGTCGATCGTGGGCGCCAGGATCTTTTACGTCATGTTCATGTGGGACTATTATTCCGCGAACCCGATCCAGATCTTTAACCTGCGCGGAGGCGGCCTCGCCATCTGGGGCGGCGTCATCGCCGGCGTCATCACAGTCGCGCTCTACTGCAGGATAAAGGGTCTGAACCCGCTCATCCTGCTTGATACCATCTCGTGCGGTCTCGTCGTGGGCCAGGTGATCGGCCGCTGGGGCAACTTCTTCAACCGGGAAGTGTTCGGCGGATACACGGATTCCCTGCTTGCCATGCGCCTGCCGCTCGCCGCGGTGCGCGCGCGCGACGTCACAGAGGAACTCGCCGCCCACGTCGCGGAGGGAACCAATTATATCCAGGTGCACCCGACCTTCCTCTATGAGGGGATCTGGAATCTCTGCCTGTTTGGGCTGCTTCTTCTGTGCTGGAAGAAAAAGAAATTCCATGGAGAAGTCATCCTTCTCTATTTCACGGGATACGGCATCGGCCGCGCCTGGATCGAGATGATCCGCACAGACCAGCTCTACCTGCCGGGAACGCATTTCCCGGTCTGCTTCCTCGTGTCGATCGCGGCGATCCTTGTCTCCGCAGTTGCGGAGTTCGTGATCCGCAGAGGCCTGAAGGAAGGAAAATATCAGGATCTCCTCTGGGATCCGAACGGAGCACCCGCAGCGGCTGTTTCCGCTGAAGAAAGCACAGACGGTTCCGCAGCAGTGGCTGTCTCCGCTGAAGAAACCACAGACGGTTCCGCGGAGGAAACCGCCGGCAGCGCAGAGGAGCAGAACTGAGCCCAGCTGCGCACCCTTTCACACATTTCATCTATGCCCAGGACGCCGTGCGCAAACCCTTTGCGCACGAGCTCTTCCGGCAGAAGGTCATCGTATTTCTCAAAGACCGGGACCTCGTTCGGATAGAGCAGCTCCATGGGATCGATCGGCTTCGCAATCTCATCTTCCAGTACGTCAAAGAATTCTGACGGATCTACCTGCATCGTAAACTGAATATAGTACGGGCGGGAGACGTCCATGCCCTTGAGACCGAGCCTTTTCCCGCAGCGGATCTTCAGGAACCGCTCCAGCGCGAGAAAAGCGTACGTCCCGAGCCACGGAAACAGCGCATAGAGCGTGCCGCCGAGGCAGATCAGGGGCTTTCTGGTGATGCCGGCTTCCATAGCACCTTTTCTGCCCGAGAGAAGGCGGGCCTTCGCGTTCGGCAGAAGATAGGAGTAGCCCTTGCTCTCGGCGAGGACCTGCTGCATCCGCTCCAGGATGTGCGTGTGGATGTCGCCCGGGCAGAGCCCGAAGAAGGCCGGGACATTCCCTTTCACCGGCTCGCAGTAGACGACATGTTTCTTGTGATCGACTTCCTCCACGACCCAGACGTGTCCGGCAATCGCGACCTTGTCGCCGGCCGGCGGCGGCTTCACGATCGTCCCGAGCTCCTCGGAGCCGCATCTCACGGTGTACTCCTCATTCTCCTGAAAGACCGCATAGAACTTGTAGCTGTTTGTGTAGCGCTCGCCGGTGATCCCGACGATCAGGCCGCCGCGCTCGGTCCGCTGAATGTGGTCGGTCTCGAGAAGATGCAGAAGAAGCGTGCGGTAATCCTCGGGAGAGATCCTGCGGAAGACGGAGAGAGTGAGCACGCGCGAAGCGAGCTCCGCTGGCGTCATCTCCCCGCCGGAAGCGAGCGTGCACATCGTCTGATGATAGAGCAGAGAGTACGGCAGCCGGCCTTCGCGGGGCGGCTCAACCCAGTGCTCTTCGATGTAGAGCTGCACGAGAGCAATTCCCTGGATCAGCTTCCACGGGATGCACTCAGGCAGCATCGCCCGCGGCAGCGGCGGATCCTCGCGCATGACGAACCACATCTCCTGCGGAAGTCCGCGCCGGCCGGTCCTGCCCATGCGCTGCAGGAACGACGACACCGTGAACGGCGCATCGATCTGAAAAGCACGTTCCAACCGCCCAATGTCGATCCCAAGCTCGAGGGTCGACGTCGTGACGGTCGTCAGGTACATGTCGTCGTCCTTCATGAGCTCTTCCGCGGTCTGGCGATACGAAGTGGAGAGATTGCCGTGATGAATGAGAAAACGGTCGTGCTCCCCGCGCGCCTCGCAGTACTGCCGCAGCGTCGTTGTGACGCCTTCCGCCTCCTCACGGGAGTTGCAGAAGACGAGGCACTTCCTGCCGCGCGTATGTTCAAAGATATATCCGATGCCGGGATCCGCGCCGGTGGGCGCGGTGTCGGTCGGCTTTCCGTCCGCCGGAAGAGGAAGAGAGGGCAGTACGGTTCCGTCTGCTTCTTCGGGTTCGCCGGAAAGGCCGCGGTCGGCAGCAGATGTTTCGGTGCTGACTGTATTTGCGTCAAAGATAGAGGAAGCGCCACTGTTCCGCGACGCTGTTTCATCCCGGCTCTCTGCGGTGGATCCGTCGGTGTAGAAGTGTTCCATCGACAGCCGCCAGGTCCGCCCGGGCGCGGTCAGCTGCGGGATCACGACGCCGCGCCCGGAACCGGAAGCGAGAAACCGCCCTGCGGCCTCCGGATCTCCGATCGTCGCGGACAGGCCGATCCTGCGCGGGCGCACGCCTGCCATGCGAGAGAGGCGTTCGATGAGGCACAGCGTCTGCAGGCCGCGGTCGCCGCGCATCAGCGAGTGAACTTCATCGATGACGACGAAGCGCAGATCGCCGAAGAGGCGTGAGATATCCATGTGGCGGTGGAGAAGCATCGCTTCCAGCGACTCCGGCGTGATCTGCAAGATGCCCTGTGGATGCTTTATCAGCTTGTTCTTGTGGGACTGAGAGACGTCGCCATGCCAGTGAAAGACAGGAATGCCTTCCTCCTCGCACAGCTTGCCCAGACGCGTGAACTGGTCATTGATGAGTGCCTTCAAGGGTGCGATGTAGAGCACGCCGACGGAAGCGGGCGGATCCTCTGCAAGCAGCGTGAGGATCGGGAAAAAGGCGGCTTCCGTCTTGCCCGAGGCGGTCGAGGCGCACAGCAGCACATTTTCCTCTGTCTCAAAGACAGCTTCCCCTGCCGCAACCTGGACATCGCGCAGACTCTGCCAGTCGCTTCGATAGATATACTCTTGTATGAACGGCGCGTAGCGGTCGTAAACTTCCATGTTATTTTCCAATCAGATGTTGAACTCTGAATAAAGCCCAGCTTCATCAGCCGCTCCGGCATTGTCCTGCGCGAGAGGGTCCGCCTTCGCGTATTCGAAATCGCCTGAGCCAAGCAGCTCACTGACGCTCCGATCCGGATTCTGGCTGAGGATGTTGAGGAGCTCGATGAGGTCGCGGATGACTTCGCGGGGCGTGATATTGACGTCGGCGCCGATCCGCCCGTACTCGATGCGGATGAATGCGGCGAGGTCCTCGTCGGTCATTCGGTTTTCGCAGCCGTAGAGCTGCGAGTGGATGTCGGCAAGCCTGCCTGCGAGGACGAGCATCTCCTCGGCGGTGAGAGGCTCCAGGCGGATGACGGGCGCGAGCAGATCCCGCGCGCCTTCCGTGCTGAACCGGCCCTCCTGCAGCCGGGAGCGCAGCGCCTCGTAGCTGTAGATCCCGCGGCGCCGGTCCTCGATGCACTGCGGCGTGCCGCACATCAGGATGCCGAGGTATTCTGCTTTTCCCTGGAGGGTGTCGTTGTACATCGTCAGGATCTTCTCGTAGTTGTACTGCCGCGTGATGGCGTTGGGAATCTTGCTGATGTTGACCAGCTCGTCGATCATCATCAGCATGCCGGCGTACCCGGCCCGCTTCAGGAAGAGCGCGAAAAGCTTCAGATAATCATACCAGTCGTCATCCGTGATGATCACGGGAACGCCGAGATCCTGGCGAGACTCTGTCTTCGTCTGGTATTCGCCGCGCAGCCACTTCAGCACGCGGCTCTTCAGGCTGTCGTCCCCTGCGAAGGACGCGCGCGCGTAGGTCGCGAGAAGCCGCGCGAACTCAAATCCGTGGACGAGCCCGTCGACAGAGCGGATCACATCAAGAATCCGCTGCTCAACGGCTTCCTGGAATCCGGGATCCTCCGGCGTCAGCCCGTTCTGCGCGGTGACGTCCGCCGCCGCGGCGCTGATCCAGCGGTCGAGAATGAGTGGGAGAGCGCCGCCCTCGGGGCGCGTCTTCGTGGACATGTTGCGGATCAGCTCGCGGTAGGTGGCGAGCCCCTGCCCGCGCGTGCCTTGCAGCCGCCGCTCCGGAGAGAGGTCCGCGTCCAGCACGACGAAGCCACGGTCCATGGCGTAGCCGCGGATCGTCTGCAGCAGAAAGCTCTTGCCGCTCCCGTAGCGCCCCGCGATGAACCGGAACGATGCGCCGCCGTCCGCGACGATCGAGACGTCATGCAGCAGCGCCTCGATCTCGCGCCTTCGCCCGACGGCGATGTAAGGCAGCCCGACGCGCGGCACGACGCCGCCCTTCAGCGAATTGATGACGGAAGCGGCGATCCGCTTCGGGATCTTGACCTGTCTGTTCTCGTTCGAACCATTTTCCATTCATAATCCTCCGGAGAAAAGCCCTTCCAGCTCCTCCTCATAATCTTCAACCAGAACGGGATCCTCCCCGTCAAACTCGATCACAACGTCCCCGATCATGTCCATGAGCTTCTCGTTAATGCTGTCCGCAAGCATGGAGGGCAGGAGATGCCGCTCCCGCACGAACTCCTTCCAGGGACCTTTCGACAGCAGCAAATGCAGGAATTCCGCTTCGTCTTCTGTGAGGCCAGAGACACTGCCCATCGTCGGCTCAAATGCCGGAGCTGCTTCTACAGCGGGTGAGTCTTGCGACGGTTCCTGCTGATGGACATCAAGATCTACTGCTTTTTGTTCCTCATCTGCCACCGAGCCCCACGATTCATCATCCGGGAATTGTTCTTCATCCGGCTCGTCCACAAGCAGCGATGCCATTACCACATCCGCATCGCGGCGGATCCGGCCAAGCGAGGACATGTCGAAGGTGATCTTGGGGCGGGCGGCTTCCTTTTTCTCCTGCAGGTAGTCTGCGACAGCCTGGCGGACTACGGCGACGAGCGGTTCCGGAGAGCCGGGAGAGGGCTGCAGCTCGCGCCCGCTGCCGGTCTGCAGGCGCATCTGGCGGTCAGTCTCGCGGAGGATCCAGCCGATGAGTGCGCTCGGCCGCTCTGCAGCCGTGTCCTGCTCCAGCGTCCAGACGCCGCGGCGGCAGCGGTAGATGCGCGCCGGCGACACCTCGTAAGTGTAGTCCTCGTAGCGAAGGTGGTCGTAGAAAACGGCGCCGGCGAAGAGCCGCACAGAGTGCGGGTGGACTGTGCCGAGGCAGTGGCCGGAGAGTGTTCCCCTTCCTTGCGCCTTCAGGTATTCGCTGACCCTTTGTATGGACTTCAGGACTGCCTGCTGCATTCCCTCCGGGTCCTTTTTGTAGCAGGGCGATCTTCCGACGTGGTACGAGGAGAGCGACTCGACCGCCTCGAACAGCCCGGGCGCAGCTTCTCCGGTCTCCTCAAAGGAGCGGAGAGCGGAGCGCGCACCGCCGCCGACATTACTGAAATACATCGCCGCGCACGCCGCATCGAGGCCATAGTAGACGACGTAATCTCTGGTCCAGGCTGTGAGGTACCGGTGCATCGTCTCGTCCTTCGCACCGAACGTCTCGTCCATGTAGCGGAGCTCCGTGAAGCCCTCGTCCGGCTCGACGCCGATGTTGTCCAGCAGCTCATAGATATACAGATAAAGGAAGGAAGTCGGCACGGACGGATCGCTTCTTCCCTCACGAAACCTCGTGCGCCAGCCGAAATACCCGCGCAGCTGGCGGACGCTCAGATCATTATAGGTCGGATAGTATCTCTTAAACGGGCGGTCATAGAAGACGTAATCTTCATAGTCCTCCATGAATTTTCCCTGCTGGTAGAAAAACCACGCTGACGACCTCGAGGCGTAACTAAAGTTGAAGTAGATCGCCTTCATCTCAGAGATCTTCGCAGGAACCGGATCTGAGTCCGTCTCGACCTCGCCATAATCCTTTTCCCGATCTTTTATCCGCGAAAAACCAAGCGGCTGATCCGAATAGCCGCTCCGGAATTCCACATGGATCTCATTTTCCTCCGGCCGGAATGAACCGCCGGAAGCGGGAAAATCAAAACTGTCGTCCGTCATATCGCATCGCCGCGCCCCACCTTCAAATCACCAACAATACTCACGGTGTGACACGCTCCTTTATTATACCAGAAAACCCGAACAAATGTTTGAAGTTGCCGAGGAATGCCCAAAAATCCCCTAAAAATGCCCAAAAGTGGGAGAAAGTGTAAAATTAGTAGTGCAAAGTGTCAGATTGTGGGTTATAATGCAATTAATTAAATGGATGAATAGCCCTTTTTGCGCTCATTCGGGCGCGGGGCACAGACGGACAGGAAGCGCGGACAAGAGAGCAGACGATGTTTATCGGAGAATACAGCCATTCGCTCGACGCCAAAGGGCGCGTGACGATACCGGCCAAATTCAGAGAGGAACTGGGAGATACCTTCGTGGTGACACGAAGCCTTGACCAGTGCCTTACCGTCTACGACATGGACGCGTGGGAGGAGTTTTCGAGAAAGCTGACGGAGCTTCCTTACAACTCCCCGGAGCAGAGGAAACTGGTGCGTTTCTTCCTGTCCGGCGCAGCGGAGGTGGAGCCCGACAAGATGGGCAGGATCCTGCTTCCGCAGTCTCTCCGCACTTTTGCGGGGATCGACAGGGACGTCGTTCTCGTGGGCTCCGGCGCCAGGATCGAGATCTGGAGCAAGGAGAACTGGGAAGAGAACACTTCCGCGGAAGAGATCGGCAGGATCGCGGAGAAGATGCTGGGCGAAGGGTTCGTGATATGATCTACAAACATGCTTCGGTCATGTTGAATGAGGTCCTGGAGAACCTGAAGATCAAGCCGGACGGCATTTACGTCGACGGTACGCTCGGCGGAGGCGGCCACACGTTCCAGATCGCGGCGAGGCTCACAGAGGGCGGCCGGGTGATCGGGATCGACCAGGACGCGGATGCGATCGCGGCGGCGACGAAGCACCTTCGGGTATACGAGGACAGAGCCACGCTCGTCCGGGACAACTTCGAAAACATGGCGAACATCCTGCATGAGCTGGGAATCGACAAGGTCGACGGGATCCTCCTCGACCTCGGGGTGTCCTCCTACCAGCTGGATACGGAGGAGAGAGGCTTTTCCTACGCGGCGGACGCGCCGCTCGACATGCGGATGGACAGAGACAGCGCAATTAGCGCGAAAGACATCGTCAACACCTATCCCGAGGAAGAACTGACGAGGATCCTCAGGGAGTACGGGGAAGAACGGTTCGCCGCGAAGATCGCGGCAGGGATCGTCAAGAGGCGGGCGCAGAAACCTTTGGAACGAACGGGAGAGCTCGCGGAGATCATCCGGTCCTCCATCCCGATGCGGATGCAGGAGAAGGGCGGCAACCCGTGCAAAAGAACGTTCCAGGCGATCCGCATCGAGTGCAACCGTGAGCTGGAAGTCCTGACCGGCTCGCTGGACGGCATGATCGATCTTCTGAAACCGGGCGGAAGGATCTGTGTGATCACGTTCCACTCGCTGGAAGACAGGATCGTCAAGAATTGCTTTAAGAAGAATGAAGATCCGTGCACCTGTCCGCCGGAATTTCCGGTGTGCGTGTGCGGGAAGAAGCCAAAGGGCTTCGTGGTCACAAGGAAACCGATCGTCGCCGGAGAGGGCGAACTCGAGCTGAACAAGAGGGCAGCGAGCGCAAAGCTCAGGGTGTTTGAGAGAACGGAAGAAGCATAGTGACCGTTGAATGACTCCGGAGGGGGAAGTCAGTCATGGCAGGAAAAAGATACGGCACAGGCGGCAGCCGAAGCCGCACATTAAATACGGGAAGAAGCGCAGGCCAGGGCAGGATGCGCGACGCATACGTCTACGGCGCGGCGGCACCGCAGCGGGACTGGGAATACGAACAGCCGCAGCGGGACCGGGACCGCAGGCAGGAGCGGGGCAGCATCCAGCAGCAGGCGAGCCGGCAGTCCAGGATGATCGCGCGCAGGAACAGGGAGCGCGCGGCGCACATGAATCCGGGCTACCTGATCTTTATGGCAGTTTTGATGGGCGCCATGTGCTTTATCCTGATCAGTTATATCCGTCTGCAGGCAGATCTCACAAGCTCAGTCAAATCCATCTCCTCGCTGGAGAGCCAGCTGTCCACGCTGAAGGCTGCCAACGATGAGAAGTACAACAAGATCAACAGCAGCATCGACCTGGATGAAATCAAATACACGGCAGTCACGAAGCTCGGCATGCGGTACGCGCAGAAGGATCAGATCATTCGCGTGCAGAACGATTCGGAGGACTACGTGAAGCAGGTCGGGCTGATCGGAGACTGAGACAGGAGCCGCGCCCGACTTCTGCGGCGCGAAGAGAACTGGTAAATGGCGGGAAATAACAGCAGAAACAGGAGGCGTGCGGACCGGGAGCCGGCGGCGCGCCGGTTCACAATATCGATGCAGAGAAAGCTGGTAGTACTGTTTATTCTGGTACTGCTGGCTTTTGTCGGTCTGGGAATCAATATTTACGCGATCAGCAGGGATAACGGGAACACTTACAAGAAGCAGGTGCTCTCGCAGCAGTCCTATGACAGCCGCGTGATCGACTACAAGCGCGGCACGATCCTGGACGCCAAGGGAACGGTCCTCGCGGACTCCGAGCTCGTCTACGACGTCATCATCGACGCGAAGCAGATGCTGGAAAAGGAGTACTACCTGGAACCCAGTCTTCGGGCCATCAGCAGGCTTGGGATCGACGCCGACAAGATCCGCCAGTACGTGACGGACAATCCGGATTCCCAGTACTACATCGCGATGAAGAACCTCTCGTACGACGCCAAGACGCAGTACGACGAGGAACTGCGCGTCGGCAGGGCGACGGAGGCGAAGGAAGGCAAGCCGCAGAAGGAGCGCGAGTACAGCAATATCACCGGGATCTGGTTCGACGCGAACTACATCCGCAGCTACCCGAACGGCTCTCTTGCGTGCGACGTCATCGGCTTCACCAACGGCAGCAACGTCGGTACGTTCGGCCTGGAAGAGTACTACAATGACGTGCTGAACGGCACGCCCGGCAGGGAATACGGATACCTCGACGAGAACGCCAACCTCGAGCGGACGACGATCGACGCGACCGACGGCAACAACCTCGTGTCGACGATCGACGCGAACGTGCAGAGCATCGTCGAGAAGTACCTGAAGAAATTCAACGACGAGCACAAGGACGAGCAGCACAACGGCAACGGCGCGAACAACGTCGGCTGCGTCGTCATGAACGTCAAGACGGGCGAGATCCTCGGCATGGGATCCTATCCGGGATTTGACCTCAACGACCCGTACAATACGGATGCGCTCATCGGCATGCCCAAGCTGGATGAAAAGGACGCACCCGCCTATCCCAACGAGTACCTCACGGCAGACGACGTCGCCGCCTTCACCCAGGATGAGAAGACGCGCTATCTGAACGCCCTCTGGAGAAACTTCTGCATTTCCGACTACTACGAGCCGGGTTCCGTCGCCAAGCTGTTCACGGTGGCGGCAGGCCTCGAGAGCGGCGCGATCACGGGAAACGAGACCTACTACTGCGAAGGCAAGCTCAACATCGGCGGCTGGGACATCAACTGCCACAACGTGTACGGCGACGGCCTTCTGACCGTCTCGCAGGCGGTCGAGACCTCCTGCAACGTCGCGCTGATGGAGATCGCGATGGCGACCGGCATCGATGACTTCTGCAAGTTCCAGAGCATCTTCAACTTCGGCCTGAAGACGAACGTCGACCTTGCGGGAGAGGCCAGAACCGTCGGCTTCATCTACGACGCGGACCGCATGGGAATCACGGACCTCGCGACCAACTCCTTCGGACAGAACTTCAACGTCACGATGATCCAGATGGCGGCCGGGTTCGCCTCGATCATCAACGGCGGCAACTACTACGAACCCCACCTCGTGAGCAAGATCACGAGCCCCGGCGGCGCGACGGTGCGGAACATCGAGCCCCGCATCCTGAAAAAGACCGTCTCCGCAACCACGAGCGCCAAGATCCGCGAGTACTGCAGGCAGGTCGTTATGGGCGAGCGCGGCACCGGCCACACCGCAAGGCCGGCGGGCTATGTCATCGGCGGCAAGACCGGCACGGCGGAGACCATTCCGCGTGACAAGACGAACTACGTCGTCTCCTTCATGGGCTTTGCGCCGGTGGACGACCCTCAGGTCATGGTCTACGTCGTCGTGGACAGACCGAACACTTCCTTCCAGCCGGACGCGAAGTATGCGACCCGCATCGTTCGAAACGTCTTGACGGAAGCGCTTCCTTACCTCAACATCTACATGACGGAGCCCCTCTCGGAAGAGGAGCAGAAGGAACTTGAGGAGATGAACCTCGCCAACACGCTGGCGCTCGGCGCGCAGTCCGACCTCGTCACGAAGACGGAGGACGGCGTCCTGCCGACCGAAGGCGACGATGCCGCGGCGCAGGCCGCAGCCGGCGAAGGCGGCGAGAGCACGGAGGAAGGTTCCGGAGAAGGCACGGAAGGAGAAGGAGAGGCTGAGCCGGAGTATCCCGAGCTCGACCAGTCCTGGAAAGAGTTCCCTGTGGATCCGGAGACCGGGCTTCTGATCGATCCTTCGAACGGTCACCATATTGACCCGGAGACAGGATACGATTATGATTCTTCTTTTGATTCAACGATCACGACTTCGCTTCCGGTGAGCACGCCTGAGGCGCAGCCGGAGGCAGGAACAGCGCAGGGTGAGGCGGCGCCGGCACCGGCGGCAGAGCCCGCAGCAGAACCGGTGGTGGAGCCGATCCCGCAGGAATAACAGGAAAAGGAAAAGATTATGTTAGTCAGTATGGATGTACAAGCAATTTGCAGGCTGATCTGCCTGCCGCTCCTGATCGCTTTTGCGGTCAGCGCGGTCTCCGGGTATTTTCTGATCCCGTATCTCAGAAAGATCAAGGCGGGCCAGACGGAGAGAGATGACGGACCGAAGAGCCATCTCAAGAAGAGCGGCACGCCGAACATGGGCGGACTCATGATCCTCCTCGGCTTTGTCGTGAGCGGCGTCATCATGGCGCGGCGCGCGCCCGAAGTCATCCCGGTCCTCATCCTGACGGTGGGATTTGGCGCGGTCGGCTTCGTCGACGATTACATCAAGGTCGTCCTGAAGCGCTCCATGGGCCTGAAGGCCTGGCAGAAGCTCCTGCTCCAGATCGCGATCGCGATGATCTTCACCTGCTATATCCGGTTCATCCATCACATCCCGCTCGCGATGAAGGTTCCTTTTGCGGACGGCGTGATGCTTCACCTCGGCTACTTCAACATCCCGTTCATGCTTTTCGTCATGGTCGCGACCGTGAACGGAACGAACCTGAACGACGGCGTCGACGGCATGGCGAGCTGCGTCACGATCGCAGTGGCAGTGTTCTTCGTCGCAGCGGCTGTCATGACCGGCAGGATCAGCAGCCAGAATTACGGCTCAGCCGCTCCGGCAGTCGTGATCGCGGGCGCGGCGATGATCGGCGCGCTGCTCGGATTCCTCATCTATAACGCCTATCCGGCCAAGATCTTCATGGGAGACACCGGTTCCCTCGCACTCGGCGGCTTCGTCGCCGGCGTCGCCTACCTCCTGCAGATGCCTCTGTTCATCCCGCTGATCGGCTTCATCTACATGGCGGAAGTGATCTCGGTCATCATCCAGGTGCTCTATTTCAAGGCGACGAAGGGAAAAAGGTTTTTCCGCATGGCCCCGATCCATCATCACTTTGAGATCGGCGGCTGGTCCGAGGTTCAGGTCGTCGCGAGATTTACGATCGTGACGGTGCTGCTTGGGGCGATCTGCCTTCTTGGCGTTTGGTGAAAAAAGTTTCATAAGGAAGAGAGATGCAAAGAAATGTTCCAGAAAGATGTGTATAAAAATGTTCTTATGATCGGCGGCGGAAGAAGCGGTGTCGGAGCGGTTCACCTCCTGCACCAGCTTGATGCGGGGACGGGCGAAGTGCACGTCATCCTGCTCGAGCAGAACGCGCAGCAGACAGAAGATAAGGTGCGGGAATCGTTGATGCCGGAGGATAAGGCTTTTCCTGAAGTGATCATAGGAGACTTTCCGGAGGAAAAGGCGAAGGACCTGACCATGGTCGTCCTCAGCCCGGCGGTTCCGACGGACAGCCCTCTCGCGGCGCAGCTTCGCGACGCAGGACTTCCGATCCTGTCGGAGATCGAGCTCGCGTGGCAGTTCGAGAAGGGCCGCGTTCTGGCGATCACCGGCACGAACGGCAAGACGACCACGACGACGCTCGTCGGCGAGATCATGAAGGCGGTGAACGGCGCCGTCCATGTGGTCGGCAACATCGGCAATGCGTACGCGCGCGAGGCGATGGAGACGGCGGAGGATTCCGTGAGCGTCGCGGAGATCAGCAGCTTCCAGCTCGAGTGCGTCCACGACTTCAAGCCGGTCGTCTCGGCGATCCTGAATATCACGCCGGATCACCTGAACCGCCACTACACGATGGAGAATTATGCCGCGATCAAGGAGAAGATCGCGATGAACCAGAACAGCAGCGACACGATCGTGCTCAATTACTGCGACGAGTGGCTGCGGCCTTTCGGGACGGAGCTCATGCAGAAGGAGAATGCGCCGCAGGTCGTGTGGTTCTCTTCGGGCGAGAAGCCGGAGAACGGCCTCTGGCTCAGCGGCAGCGACATTGTCCGCGTCAGGGACGGCGCGCAGGAGCGCCTGATGGACGTGCATGACATGCACCTCGTCGGCGTCTGCAACGCCGAAAATGTGATGGCCGCGATCGCGATGACCGAGGCGGCCGGCGTGCCGATGGAGACGATCCTGCAGGTCGTCCGTGACTTCCCTCCGGTGGAGCACCGCATCGAGTTCGTGCGCGAGGTGGACGGCGTCCGCTACTACAACGACTCCAAGGCGACCAATCCGGATGCCGCGATCCAGGGGATCCGCGCGATGGACCGCCCGACGGTCCTGATCGGGGGCGGCTATGATAAGAAAAACACTTATGACGAGTGGATCGAGGCTTTCGACGGCAAAGTGAAGGAGCTCGTCCTCATCGGGCAGACGGCGCAGGACATTGCAGAATGTGCGCGCAAGCATGGTGTTGAGAATATTTCTTTCGCAGATACCTTCCATGAGTGCCTGGACCACTGCAGGGAAGCGGCGGAGCCCGGAGACGCGGTCCTTCTGTCGCCCGCCTGCGCGAGCTGGGGCATGTTCCCCGACTACGAAGAGCGGGGCCGGCAGTTTAAGGAATATGTGAAAACGCTTTGAGGCGCGGATCAACACTTTTCATCGACATAATTATCAGACGGAGTATAGCGACAGAACAGCAGCAGTAAAGAATGGCAAGCAGGCAGCAACAATACGCAATCACAAGAAGTCATCATCGATACTCAACGACCGGGAACGGAGCATTGGCAGTAAAGACGAGGACACAGAACAGATATCAGAGAGAGCGCGCGGCGGAACTGGACAGGCGCAGGAGGGAATCCTCCAGAAGGCTGTCTGTGGCTGCTTCGCGCAAAAGGAAGCAGAAGCCGAAGGCGAAGCGCGGCGGCGTCACTGCGGAGCAGGCCGGGTTTCATGACTACAGCCTGATCTTCATCGTCCTCTTCCTGCTCGCGTTCGGCCTCGTCATGCTCTACTCGACGAGCTCCTATGAGGCGGCGCTCAAGTACGGCGATTCCGCTTTTTACCTCAAGAAGCAGCTGCTCGCGACGCTCATCGGCCTGGTCGGCATGGTTATTACGGCATTCTTTCCTTACACAGTTTGGAGAAAACTCGCGTGGCCTGCCTTCGGCGTGGCAGCCGCGCTGATCGTTGCGATCATACCTTTTGGTACAGAAGCGGGCGGCGCGAAGAGGTGGATCTACTTCGGCCCTGTCTCTGTCCAGCCCGCCGAGATCGCCAAGGTGGCCATCATTATGGCGACGGCGCTCCTCATTGAGAAGGTCGGGCGGAAGATCCGGACCTGGAAGTGGATGATCGCCGTGATGATCCCGTCCGGAATCATCGGCGTCATGCTCTGGAAGATCACGAACAACCTGAGTTCCGCTATCGTCGTCATGGCGATCGCGGCGGTGATGGTCTTCGTCGCGAGCCCGGATTATAAGCGGTTCGTCTTCATGGGTGTCCTCGTGGTCGGAGCCGCCGCGCTGTGGATCTTCATCACGATCCAGAGGGCGAAGGACCCGGCGGCGATGGCGGGGCTCGACTTCCGCGGAAGCCGGATCCTGGCATGGCTTGACCCGCAGTCTTATGCGAGCGACACCGCTTTCCAGACGCTGCAGGCGCTCTATGCGATCGGCTCCGGCGGCGTGTTCGGCAAAGGACTCGGGCAGAGCATGCAGAAGCTCGGATACATTCCCGAGGCGCAGAACGACATGATCTTCTCCATCGTCTGCGAGGAGCTCGGCCTGTTCGGCGCGATCTGCATCATCCTGATGTTCGTGATGCTGATCTGGCGCTTCATGATCATTGCCAACAACTGTGAGGACCTGTACGGCGCCCTGCTCGTCGTGGGCGTGATGGGGCACTTTGCGGTACAGGTCATCCTGAATATCGCGGTCGTGACCAACACGATCCCGAATACCGGCGTCACTCTACCGTTTATAAGCTACGGCGGCACTTCGGTCCTCTTCCTCCTCGTTGAGGTCGGGCTTGTGCTCAGCGTGGCGCGCGGCATCCGGCTGAGAGAGATCTGAGATGAGAAGCCGCTGGAAATGGGCCCTCCTTCTGGTCCTTTTCATATTGATCGCCGGCGCCGCGGCTTACGTGCTCATCGTCTACCGGGTCACTACCGTGACCGTGGAGGGCAGCACGCATTACACGGATGAGGAGATCGAGGAACTCGTGACGGGCGGGCCGCTCGGCCGCAACAGCCTGTACCTCTCGCTGAAGTACCGGGACCGCGGCATTGAGGACGTGCCGTTCATCGCCCGCATGGACGTGGAGATCGTCTCCGAGGACACCATCCACATCTCCGTGTATGAGAAGGCGCTCGCCGGCTACGTCGTCTATCTGGGACGCTACATGTATTTCGACCGCGACGGCATCGTCGTGGAGGCCTCCCGGGAGAAGGTCGAGGGTGTACCCGAGATCACGGGCCTTACGTTCGACCACATCGTCCTCTATGAACAGCTGCCGGTGAAGAGCACCTCCGTTTTTAAGAGAATCCTGGACGTGACCCAGCTGCTCGATAAATACGAGATGACGGTTGACCGGATCTTTTTCGACTCGAGTGGCAACATGACGCTCCTGTTCGGCGGGGTCCGCGCCATGATCGGGGGAGAGCAGTACACAAACGAGAAAATCTCGAGTTTATACCATGTTCTGCCATCTTTGACCGGAAAGGAGGGAATTATTGACTTATCCGGATACACCCCGGACACGAACTATATGACGTTCACAGAAAAAAAGGTTAAAACAGATTGATATTTTGGCGTCTCAACGGTATTATTACTTTGTAAATCTGCGCAATTATGCGGTTTAGTCAATGAGAATGACGGAAGGAGTCAAACATGCTTGAGATAAAGACCAATGAAGCGGAAACTGCTTGTAAGATAAAGGTAGTCGGCGTCGGCGGCGCCGGAAACAATGCCGTCAACCGCATGGTCGATGAGAGAATCACCGGTGTTGAGTTCATCGGCGTGAATACAGACGTACAGGCATTGCAGCTCTGCAAGGCTCCCAAGCTCCTGCAGATCGGGGCGAAGCTCACCAAGGGCCTCGGCGCGGGCGCAAATCCGGACATCGGCATGAAGGCGGCGGAAGAGAGCTCAGAAGAGATCACGAATGCGCTCAAGGGCGCGGACATGGTGTTCGTCACCTGCGGTATGG
>DJXE01000050.1:4046-5005 GCA_002449595.1 Lachnospiraceae bacterium UBA7012 | reverse complement strand
ACAAGTCCAACATCATCCACTGCCCGATCGGCAAGGCTTCCTTCACGGAAGACCAGCTCATGGAGAACTACAACGCACTGCTGAACGCGATTGAGAGAGCGAAGCCCGCATCGCTCAAGGGTCAGTACCTGAAGAGCATCTCCGTCGCGACCACGATGGGCCCCGGCGTGAAGATCATCTCCAACAGATATTGAGTTCAAATAATACGGAAAAGCTTTTTACCGCCAGTCGAGAAATCGGCTGGCGGTTTTGCTGTGCGTTCACGATCTTGTCGGCATGGCTCATCGCCATTTTAACCATGCGCTGTGATATACTGGTTTCATGGATAGTTATTCAAGAGATTCAGCCCGGGCACTCCCGGTCATACTGACTTTTTTCTTGTGCGCGGCGGTATTTGCCGGCACCTTTTTTGCACTCCTTCATTTTGTGGGACTGCCGCAGAGCGCACGGGCGCAGGAGGCCGGGGAGGAGGCGCTTTCTCCGGAAGAGGCGATGCCTCCGGCGGAAGAGATCTCAGGAGAGTCCATGGCGATCGCGACGCCGGAGCCGCAGGAACCGGTGCAGGAACCCCCGGAAGAAGAGACTCCGGAGCCGGAGGGAGTGCCGGTCCCGGTTCTGGGCACACTGATCGAGACACGCGAGGACACCGTCAATTTCTCCTTTATCGGGGACATTCTGTTTGACGGAAACTACGCGACCGGAAGCACCATGAGCGCGAGAGGAGGCTTTGCGAACTGCCTTGACGCGGGGACGCGGGAACTCATGCAATCCGCGGACGTCCTCGTCGCGAACAACGAATTCACTTATACGAACACGGCGGAGGCGTTCCCGGGGAAGACGTACACCTTCCGCGCGAGGCCGGAGACCGTGCAGTGGCTGAAAGATGCCGGCGTAGACCTCGCGGCGCTGGCGAATAACCACGTCTTTGATTTCCAGGAGCAGGGGCTTCTTGATACGCT
>DJXE01000050.1:3164-3901 GCA_002449595.1 Lachnospiraceae bacterium UBA7012 | reverse complement strand
AAGCGCCCCGCGTACTATACGATCGTCCGCAGAGCGGACAGCGCTCCGCAGGAAGCGGCAGACGCGTCCGGCACGGACAGCGCTCCGCAGGATGCGGAGACCACGGATCCGTCTGTGGCGGAAAGCGGCGCACAGGACACGGAGGCCGAAGATGCGGCACAGGACACGGAAGAAGGGACTGTGCTGCTGAGAGAGGGCGACGTCTCGATGACGGTTGCCGTCCTGAATGCGAACCAGATCGAACGGTACGAGAACCCGGAGACCCGGGGAGCAGGAGAAGGACTGCCGGGCGTATTCCGCTGCTGGGATCCCTCGGCGCTCTACGAAGCAGTGCGGGAGGCAAAGCAGACCGCCGATCTCTGCATCGTCTTCATGCACTGGGGAACGGAGAAGGAATCGCAGCCGGACTGGTACCAGACGAGCCAGGCGCAGGGACTGGCGGAAGCCGGCGCGGACCTCATCGTCGGGGCGCATCCCCACTGTCTGCAGTCCGTCGACTGCGTCGGAGGCGTACCGGTGTTCTACAGCCTGGGGAATTTCCTGTTTACTTCTTTTACACTGGATACCGGACTGCTTCAGGTTGAGCTTTCCCCGGAGGAAAAGGAGGTCCGAAACCTCAGATTTGTGCCGATGCTGCAGGAAGGCTGCACAGTACGGCTTCTTTCCGGGGCGGAAAAGGAGCGCGTGCTGCAGGAGATCCGGGATTACTCCGGACAGAACGCGATCTCGGTCGACGA
>DJXE01000050.1:0-3054 GCA_002449595.1 Lachnospiraceae bacterium UBA7012 | reverse complement strand
AAAAGCAATATCCCGGCTTGACTTCCGCTTCCGGTTGTGGTAGTTTAATCAAGGTTATTTGACCACACCGAAGACAGCAGGTGCCGCAAGGCGTAACGGATTCCCTACCTGCCGAGGATGCGATCTGATGAGACGGCCGCATGAACGGTCGTGCATGTGAGAGTATGACGCCCTGTCTTCGCAAGGAGACAGGGCGTTTTTCGTATCGGATCTTACTTCGGAACAAAATCTATAAGGAGGTAAGAAAATGGCAAAAGTCGAGTTAAAACAGCCTGTGGTTCAGGAGATCGCGGGCGTGATCGACGGCGCGCAGGGTGCTGTGCTCGTCGACCACAGAGGACTGACCGTCGCCCAGGACACCGTACTGCGTAAGCAGCTCCGGGAGGCGGGCGTCACCTACAAAGTCTACAAGAACACGATGATGAACTTCGCGTTCAAGGGCACGGACTTTGAAGGACTGTCCCAGTATCTCGAGGGCCCGAGCGCGCTGGCCGTCTCCAAGGACGACGCGACCGCTCCCGCAAGAGTTCTCTGCAAGTTCGCGGAGACCGCGAAGGCTCCTCTGGACATCAAGGGCGGCGTTGTTGAAGGCGCTGTCTACGATGCGGCAGCGATCCAGGAGATCGCGAAGATCCCGGGCAGGGAAGAACTGCTGGGCAGACTGCTTGGAAGCATGCAGTCCCCGATCGCAAACCTGGCACGCGTTCTGAACCAGATCGCGGAAAAGGGCGGCGAGGCAGCTCCCGCGGCAGAAGCTCCCGCAGCGGAAGCCGAGGCACCGGCAGAAGCTCCCGCGGCAGAAGCGGAAGCTCCCGCACAGGAGTGAGATCTGCACTCCACTTAGCAGCATGAGTTGCAAAGGGCTCCCGGGAGACCCGGGCGCCGACAGAATGAAATTACAAGTATAACTGCAGGGGATGCAGTGAAAAGGAGGAAAAAATGGCAAAGTTATCTACCGCTGAATTTATTGATGCGATCAAGGAACTGTCCGTTCTTGAGCTGAATGAGCTCGTTAAGGCCTGCGAAGAGGAGTTCGGTGTCTCCGCAGCAGCCGGTGTTGTTGTTGCAGCAGCCGGCCCGGCGGCAGTCGAGGAAGAGAAGACCGAGTTTGACGTCGAGCTGACTGACATCGGCGCGAACAAGATCAAGGTCATCAAGGTCGTCCGTGAGATCACCGGCCTTGGCCTGAAGGAAGCGAAGGAAGCAGTCGAGTCCGCTCCGAAGATCCTCAAGGAAGCTGTCAGCAAGGCAGAGGCTGACGAGATCAAGGCTAAGCTCGAGGCTGAAGGCGCAACTGTCACTCTGAAGTAATTCAGGAGGGCGAGCCAAAAGGTTTTTCCCTGATCAGGGAAGACCGGAAAAGTCCATTCACCCGGGAGCGTCACCGCTCCCGGGTATCTTCATTCATCTCTTCAAAGTTCCTTATAATTCATTATTGACTTCTTGTCATTTACTATAGTAAAATAGTATTCGCTTTTCTGCGCTCTTATCAAAAGAGTTTGTTTTTAATGCACTGAAACAAATATAGAACGGGGTGAATTGGATGGAAAAAAACAGACTGCATCTCACCGGAAGCGGCAGGAACCAGCGCATGAGCTATTCCCGCCAGAAGGAAGTGCTCGAAGTGCCCAATCTGATCAAGGTCCAGAAGGACTCTTATCAGTGGTTTCTCGAGGAGGGTCTTCAGGAAGTATTTGACGACGTCTCTCCGATCGAGGACTACAGCGGGCGGCTGAGCCTTTCTTTCGTCGGCTATGAGCTCTGCGAGAACGATGTCAAGTATTCCATTGAGAAGTGCAAGGAACGGGATGCAACCTATGCAGCACCCCTCAAGGTGAAAGTTCGCCTTTATGACAAGGAGAACAAGAAGGAAGTCAAGGACCAGGAGATCTTCATGGGCGACCTTCCGCTCATGACGAAGACCGGCACGTTCGTCATCAATGGCGCGGAGCGTGTCATCGTCTCCCAGCTCGTCCGCTCTCCCGGCATTTATTACGGAATCGAGAACGACAAATTCGGCACGAAACTCTATTCCTGCACCGTGATCCCGAACAGGGGCGCATGGCTGGAGTATGAGACGGACGCGAACGACGTGTTCTATGTGCGTGTGGACCGCACCAGGAAGGTGCCGTTCACCGTTCTTGTGCGCGCGCTCGGCATCGGCACCAACGAGGAGATTATCGATCTGTTCGGCGACGATCCGAAGCTCACGGCTTCGCTCGCGAAGGACCCTGCGCACGACTATGAATCCGGCCTGCTCGAACTCTACAAGAAGATCCGTCCCGGCGAGCCGCTCTCTGTTGAGAGTGCGGACAGCCTGATCAACGCGATGTTCTTTGATCCGCGCAGGTATGACCTCGCGAAGGTCGGCCGCTACAAGTTTAATAAGAAGCTGTCTTTCCGCAACCGCATCCGCGGCCACGTCCTCGCGGAGGACGTCGTCGATGAGGCGACCGGCGATATCCTCGGAAGCGCCGGCGACACCGTCACTGCGCAGATGGCGGATGAGATCCAGGACGCGGCGATCCCGTACGTCTGGATCCGGACAGAAGAGAGGAACGTGAAGGTCCTTTCCAACCTGATGGTCGACATCACGCACTTCGTCGACTGCGATCCGGCGGAACTCGGCATCACGGAGAAGGTCTATTATCCCGCGCTTCGCGAGATCCTGCTTCAGTACCAGGACAACCTGGATCCGGAGGCGCTGGCGGAGGCGCTGCGCCGCAGCGTCTATGAGCTGATCCCGAAGCACATCACGAAGGAAGATATCCTCGCGAGCCTGAACTACAACATGCACCTCGCTTACGGCATCGGCAACGATGACGATATCGACCACCTCGGCAACCGCCGCATCCGCAGCGTCGGCGAGCTGCTGCAGAACCAGTACCGCATCGGCATCGCGCGCATGGAGCGCGTGGTCCGTGAGCGCATGACGACCCATGACGCTTCCGAGGAGCTGTCCCCGCAGGCGT
The DNA here is from genome assembly GCA_002449595.1 of Lachnospiraceae bacterium UBA7012. Lineage (GTDB taxonomy): Bacteria > Bacillota > Clostridia > Lachnospirales > Lachnospiraceae > CAG-791. Next base: position 82 of record DJXE01000050.1, on the reverse strand, counting down.
TCATCAACATCAAGCCCGTGCAGGCGGCGGTGAAGGAGTTCTTCGGATCTTCGCAGCTGTCCCAGTTCATGGACCAGAACAA
>DJXE01000106.1 GCA_002449595.1 Lachnospiraceae bacterium UBA7012 | reverse complement strand
TTTTCTTTTTTCAGATCAAAGAATTTGTTATTCATAGTGCGCGCCTTCCATCGCCACAGTGACCAGTTCGGTCGACACAGAATAACTATAGCATAGCAGGATTTCTAAAACAATCGGGAACAATGATAAACAATCCCTAAAATCCCTTTTCAATTGATTTTTGATGGGGTAATATAAGTCGAAAGTAAAAGGTATTTCCGCCGGCGGTAAGTTTTGCGGGCGGAAGGTACACGGCGGCAGGGATACTAAGCCCCGCAGGCCGAAGAAAAAGGAGAAGAAATGAGCAGATTCGGTAAATTTCTTGTAGGCAGCACGATCATCGGAGCGGCGGCAGGCGCGACGTATTTCTTCCTGGAGCAGATGAAGGAACTGACACCCGCGAAGCAGACGGCCGAAGGCGAAGAGCCTGAGACAGGCGCGGATGCCGAGACCCTGGAGCCGGAATTTGCCGACGACCTTGACGAGATCAGGGAAGAAGGCGCTGAAGAGACCAAGGAAGAGCCGGCCAGCAGATATGCGAAGGCAGCGGAGCGCACCTATACCACGATCCGCGAGGGCGCGAGCGAAGCATACAGCAAACTGAAGGAAAAGGTTGGCCCGAAGGGCGAAGAGTACTTCAACAGTGTCGAGAGCGCAGCTGAGAAGGCAATCGACAACGTGACGAAGACCGCCGGCAAGGTCAGAGAGTACTTCGAGGAGAAGGTCGAGCCCGCAGTCACTGAGATGGCGGATGACGTCCAGGCGAAGGCGGAGCACTTCGCGGAGCGCATGCAGGAGCATGTGGATGAGCTGAAGGAAGAGGCGCAGGACGCTGCGGAAGGCGCGGCGGAGGCGGCTGAGAACGTCGCTGAGGGCGCTGCGGATGCAGTCCGGGATGTCGCGGAAGGCACTGCGGAGGCAGCTGAGAACGTCACTGAGGGCGCAGCGGAAGCGGTCCAGAACGTCGCGGAAGCGGCTGAGAACGTCGCCGAGGGTACCGAGGAGAAGGTGGAGTCCTTCTTCGACGAGAACAACTAAGAATGTGGTCCGGAGCGCTTTTCTCCGGGAAGAAGAAATGCAGAAGGCACGGCGGAAGCGTCGTGCCTTCTTTCGCACAGTGAGGTATCAGAATGAAAGATAAAGCACTTCCGGGCATCGGAGAGGACCGGAACGGCCTGCTGGACGGGATCCGCGTGTTCGCGCTGGACATGGACGGGACCGTCTATCTGGGAGAAAAATGGATCCCCGGCGCGCAGGAGTTCCTCGCCCGCGTTGAGGCGAGCGGCAGGAGATTCTGCTTCCTGACCAACAACTCGTCAAAGAACGCGGACGTCTACGTGGACAAGCTCGCCCGGATGGGGCTGACCGTCTCGCGCGACCGGATCGTCACCTCGGGGCAGGCGACGATCCGCTACCTGCAGGACCACTTCCCCGGAAAGCGCGTCTTCCTGCTCGGAAACGAGCTGCTGCAGGCGGAGTTCACGGAGGCGGGCGTCGAGCTCTCTTACGATCATCCGGACGTCGTGGTGACGGCGTTCGACACCTCGCTGGACTACGCGAAGATGTGCGCCGTCTGTGACCACGTGCGCGCGGGGCTCCCCTGGATCGCGACCCACCCGGACTTCAACTGCCCGACCGAGACCGGCTTCATTCCGGACGCCGGCGCGATCCACGCCTTCATCCACGCCTCGACAGGGCGGATGCCGGACCTTGTGATCGGCAAGCCGAACCGCGGCATCAGCGATTACCTGCTGGAGCGCGTCGGCAGTGATTTGGGCGGAGAAAAGCTTTTGCCCTCTCAAATCGCAATGGTCGGCGACCGGCTGTACACGGACATCGCGGCGGGAAACCGCGCGGGCTTTGTGTCCATTTTCGTCTTAAGCGGCGAGGCTTCTCTGGAAGACGCGCAGCGCGCTGTGGCAGAAGGAAACGAGGAGCAGATCCCGGATCTGGTTTTCCCGTCGGTGGCGGAAATTCCGGTCTGACAGAAATACAACAACAGAACAGAGACATAACAATATAACAGGAATACAACAATAGAACAGGAATATGACCCGTAAAGGCCGTGCCCAAAGGAGCGCGGTCTTTCGCTTTGATTATGGTAAAATAAACACATGAGTTACCGGTTCTGTTTCGGCGCTTCGGGCGCCGGTAAAAGCTATACATTGCACAGGGAAGTGATCGGACGCAGCGGCGGGTCGCCGGGCGCCGGTCACTTTATCGTTCTCGTGCCCGAGCAGTACACGATGCAGACGCAGAAGGAGATGGTCCTCGCCTCTCCCGGCCGCGGCATCATGGACATCGACGTCTTAAGCTTCGGGCGGCTCGCGCACCGCGTTTTCGAGGAGGTCGGCGCGGACGGCAGGACGATGCTGGACGACACGGGCAAGAGCCTGATCCTGCGGCGGCTCGTGGGCCTTCACGCGAAGGAACTCACGACGCTCGGAAACCGCGCCGCGAGACCCGGCATGATCGACGAGATCAAGTCCGTGCTCTCCGAGTTCATGCAGTACGACGTCTCGCCGGACGATCTGGAGCGGCTCATCCGCTACGCGAAGGACGAGCGGCGGAACGCGCTCTCCGGGCGCCTGAAGGACTTGAGGGTGCTCTATGACGCTTTTCTCAAATATAAAGAAGAGCGCTTCATCACGTCGGAGGAGACGCTGGACCTGCTCGCGGCCGCGATCCCGCATTCCAAAATGCTGAAGGGGAGCGTCGTCGTGCTTGACGGGTTCACCGGCTTTACTCCCATTCAATACAAAGTCATCCGCGCGCTGCTCACGCAGTGCGGCGAAGTGATCGTGAGCCTGATGCTCTCGGAGGACGGCGGGCCGGGTCCTGCCGGCATCGTGAAGTACGGGAGCAGCGGCGGCACGGGCAGCGAGGAGCAGCTGTTCAGCCTCTCGCGCAGGACGGCCGCGGACATCATGCGGCTCGCGTACGAGACGGGCTGCCCGCACGGGGAAGACATCGTGCTCGCGGGCGACGACCCGGAGAAGCACCGGTTCCGGAACGCGCCGGCGCTCGCCCATATGGAGCGGCACCTGCTGCGCCGGCCGGCCGTGCCTTACACCGCTGTACCGGAGTGCATTAAGATCGCGGAGGCTTCCTCCCCGGAGGAGGAAGTGCGGCAGATGTGCATCCGCATCGCGGCGCTCATCCGCGAGGAGGGCTATGAGTACCGGGACATCGCCGTGATCAGCAGCGACCCGGAGACGTACGACGACCTGATCGAAAAGATGGCGCTGCGCTACGCGATCCCTGTCTACATCGACCGGACGCGGAGCGCCCTGGAGAATCCCCTGACGCAGACGGTCCGGAGCGCGCTCATGGCCGCAGCCGAGGACCTGCCGTATGACAAGGTGTTCCACTACCTGCGCAGCGGGCTCTCGGGGCTCACCATGGAGCAGACGGACCTTCTGGAGAATTATTGCCTGGAGCACGGCATCCGCGGCGTGCGCAAGTGGTCACTCCCCTTTGAGGAGGCGGAGGAGCCGCTTCGGCAGATCGTGCTGAAAAGCATGGAACCGCTCCTCACATTGTCTTCAAATTCGAGCGGGAAGGAGCGCTGCGCGGCGCTCAGAAGCTTCGCGGAGCAGGGGAAGTTCGAGGAGCGCATGGAGCGGTGGGCGGATGACCTCGCTGAAGAAGGCGACCGCGTGCGGGAGCTCGAGTTCCGCCAGGTCTACGGCGCCGTGATGAAGCTCATCTCACAGATGGAAGAGCTCCTCGGGGATGAGAGCATTTCTGATAAAGAATTCTCGGATATTCTGGAGGCCGGGTTCGCGCAGATCAAGGTCGGAACCCTGCCGCAGGGCGTGGACGTCGTCCTCGCGGGCGACATGGAGCGGACGAGGATCCCGCAGATCCGCGCGCTGTTTTTCCTCGGCGTAAATGAAGGCCTCATCCCGCGCAGCGGCGCGGGCGGCGGGCTGATCCCGGACCACGACAGGGAACTGCTGAAGTCCTGCGCGGACGTGACGCTTGCGCCGTCGCCGAAAGACCTGCTCTACATCCAGAGACTCTACCTCTATATGGATCTCACGAGGCCGTCGGAAAAGCTTTTCTTAAGTTATGCGACGATGACGGCGGACGGAAAGACGCAGACGCCCTCTTACCTCATCGGGCAGCTGCAGCAGATCTTTCCGGCGCTTGAGATCCGCTGCCCGGAGCGGCTGAGCTTCGCGCAGCAGATCACGTCGGAGCGCGACGCGATGCCGTATCTCGCGGATGGCCTGCGCAATTACAGGGCGGGGCTCGCGGAGAAGGGCAGCGACGGAGAAAAGGCATTGTTCTCGCTCTTCGCGGCGCTTGGCAATGGGAGCGATGAGCCGGAGATCCGGGAGGAAACGCTGCTCCTGAAGGACGCGGCGTTCCGGAGATATCACGGTGCGTCGATACAGCATGAGACGTCGGAGGCGGTGTTCGGCAGCAGGATCGCGGGCAGCGTCACGCGGCTGGAGACGGCAGCAGGCTGCATGCTGAAGCATTTCCTGAAGTACGGCCTCCGGCTTGAAGAACGGAAGGTCTACCGCTTTGAGCGGACGGATGCGGGACTCCTCATGCACGAGAGCCTCGACCGGTTTGCGGAGATGCTGCGGCGGGAGGAGCTCGCGTGGACGGACCTCCCCGCGGAGAAAGGCGCCGCGATGATCTCGCAGGCGCTCCGCGAGACGGCGGCGTCCTACCGGGACCTCGTCGCCTACGGCACGGCCCGCTCGGCGCGCTCCGTTGACCGGATGGAGCGGATCCTCATCCGCGCGGTGGACGCGCTGCAGTACCAGCTGGGGAAGGGAGAATTTGTCCCCTCCGGCTATGAGGTCGACTTCGGCAGGCCGGGGTCGCCGGGACAGATCCGCTACGAGCTCTCCGGCGGAAGGTGGGCGGTGCTCGAAGGGCGCGTCGACCGGTTTGATATCGCCGAGAGCGATGGAAAGCGATACATCAAGATCCTTGATTATAAATCGGGACACAGGGACATCGAGCCGGAGAAGGTCCGCGAGGGGCTCCAGCTCCAGCTGCCGGTCTACATGGAGGCGGTCGCGTCGGCCGAGCAGGCGCTGCACCCGGGCGAGATCATCGTGCCGGCGGCGATGCTTTACTACCGGTTTGACGACCCCGTGCTCGAGAGCAAGGGCGTCGCGCCGGAGGAGGACCCGCAGAATCTCGCGCAGATCCGGCGGAGCCTTCGCCCCACGGGCATCCTGCTCGCGGAGGACGAGGCGGTGCGCCTGCTCGACCGGGAATTCATCACCGACTCCGACGTCATTCCGGTGCGGAGGAACAAGGACGGTGCGCTGCGCGCGTCGAAGCAGCTCCTGTCGGCGGAGGAATTCCGGCAGCTGCGGGAGGACGCCGGGCAGAGCATCCGGACCCTGTCCGAGCGCATCCTGGACGGCAGCGCGGCGGCGGATCCTGTGAAGATGAACAGCAGGGCGACGACCTGCACGTACTGCCCATACCGGGACGCCTGCGGCTTCGATCCGAAGACGCCGGGGTACGGTTATAGAGAGATCGGCAAAGCATGAGACGCCGTATTCGGATACAGAGAAAGCATAATTCCTGAGACGTCCGGCGGCGAAAGAATAATAAGTCCATGAATTTTACAGAGCAGCAGAAAAAAGTCATAGAAGCGCGCGGCCACGACATCCTCGTGTCGGCGGCGGCCGGCAGCGGCAAGACGGCGGTCCTCGTGGAGCGGATCCTGGAGCGGATGACGGATCCGATCCGGCCGCTCAGCATCGACCGTCTGCTCGTCGTGACGTTTACGCGCGCCGCGGCGGCCCAGATGCGGGAGCGGATCGGGAAAAGGATCGGCGAAGCCCTCCAGACGGATCCGGACAGCGCGCACTTAAAGCGCCAGGAGATCCTCCTGCACACCACGAAGATCATGACGATCGACAGCTTCTGCACCGACATTCTGCGGGAGCACTTCAGCGAGATCGACCTGGAGCCGGGCTACCGGATCATGGAGGAAACGGAGGGCCGCCTTCTCTTAAAGGACGTCGCGGACGGCTTCCTCGAGGACATGTACGCGGCGCAGGATCCGGCCTTCCTGAAGCTGGAGGCGTGGTTCTGCCAGGGCATTGACGACGACGGCCTGGAGAAGATCCTGCAGAAAGTCATGGAGAAGGCGCGCGGCCACAGCTACCCGGAGGAGTGGCTGGACGCGCACGCCTCGGACTACGAGCTCGCGGGAGGCGGCGAGACCCTTCCGGAGCAGCCGTGGTTTGCGGCGTATCTCGACCGGCTGACGGAGGAGCTGAAGGGGATCCCCGGCCTCTATGACCGCATGCTCGAGATCACGCGCGCCCCGGGCGGCCCGTACGTCTACGAGGACCTGCTGGCGAGGGAGCGCGAGGAACTGGCGAAGCTCATCGCCGTAAGCGCGGAAGCGGAAGGACAGCAGAGGTTTGCGCTCCTCACGGCGCTCGTCGACTACCATTTCGACCGCATGCCTGTCGCGGGCGGGAAGAAATACCAGGACATTGACCCGGGCATGAAGGAAGAAGTCTCCGGCATGCGCACCCGGATGAAGAAGCGCCTGGAGGCGCTGGGAAAAGAAATTTTCCACGCGAACATGACAGAGGAGGCCGGGAGGATGCAGGACCTCTCGGAGATCTGCCACGCGCTCGCGGACGTGACGAAGCGCCTGCTCGCCGCCTTCGCGGCGGCAAAGCGCCAGAGAAATATCATCGACTTCACTGACCTGGAGCAGTTTGCGCTTCAGATCCTCGCGAAGAAGGAGGACGGGCGCATCGTCCCGACAGAGACGGCGCTCGCCTACCGGGACCAGTTCGACGAGATCATGATCGACGAGTACCAGGACAGCAACGACGTCCAGGAGCTTCTGCTCAGCATCATCTCGAAGGACCCGGACGTGCCCGGCGCGGACGCGTCGTTCACCGGGAACCGGTTCATGGTCGGGGACGTCAAGCAGAGTATCTACCGGTTCCGGCTCGCGCGGCAGGAGATCTTCATGGACAAGTTCCTGCGGTACTCCGTGGACGGTCCCGTTCGCGAGCGGATCGACCTCGACCGGAACTTCCGCAGCCGGGCGGAAGTGCTGGATGCGGTGAATGTGCTTTTCCCGAAGATCATGAGAAAAGAGATCGGCGGCGTCCCGTACGAAGAGTCGGCGTACTTGCGGCAGGGACTGGAATTCCCGGAGCCGGAGGGCGTCACGGGCTCGCCGTACCGCACGGAGATTCTGCTGATGAATACGGGGGACGAGGATCCGGCTCCTGACGAGGCAGCAGGCGGAGACGGTCCGGCGGACGCGGCGGAGGCGGCGCCCGCGGAGGAGACCGCAGACATGGCCGGGCGCTCGGCGAGGGCGCTCGAGGCGAAGATGGTCGCGGACCGGATCCGGAGCCTGCACGGCACGCTGCCCGTCTGCGACGGGGAGGGCGGCCTTCGCCCGGCGCGCTATGGCGACATGGTGATCCTCCTGCGGTCAGACGGCGGCTGGAACGAGGAGTTTCGGCGCACGCTGGAGGCGGAGGGCATTCCCGTCCACGTCTCTTCACGTGACGGCTACTTCGCGGCGGAGGAGGTCCGCATGGTGCTGGAGCTCCTGCGCGTCCTCGACAACCCGCTGCAGGACATCCCGCTCTACGGCGTCATGCGCGGATTCTTCGGGCAGTTTACGGAGGATGAGATCGCGCGGGCCCGCCTGCTGGACAAGGGCGGCTCGCTGCTCAGCGCGCTGCGCGCGGCGGCCTCGGCGGAAGATCCAGCACTTCGAGAGAAGAGCGCAAGGCTCCTCCGCTTTATAGAAAAGTGGCGCCTTCGGGCGGTGCATCTGCCGGTCCGGCACCTTCTGGACGCGCTGTTCGAGGAGACGGACTACGAGTCCTACGTCAGGGCGCTGCCGGGCGGCCTCCAGAGGGAGGCGAACCTGCGGTTTCTCACCGCGCAGGCGGCGAGCTTCGAGAAGACGCAGTACACGGGCCTGTTCCAGTTCATGCGCTACATCGACGCGCTGCGGGAGTCCGAGGTGGACTACGGCGAGGCCGGCATCCTGGATGAAAACGCGGACGTCGTGCGCATCATGACGATCCATAAGAGCAAGGGCCTGGAGTTCCCCGTCTGCTTTGTCTGCGGGCTCGCGAAGCACTTCAACGCCGGCGACCAGAGAGGAATGATGCTCATCGACGACGACCTCGGCTTCGGGCTGGACCACTTCGATGCGGTCACGCGCGTAAAGCGCCCTTCGCTCCGCAAGATCGCGGTGCAGGAGAAGATCGCGTCGGACGCGCTCGGGGAGGAGATCCGCGTGCTCTACGTCGCGATGACGCGCGCGAAGGAGAAGCTGATCCTGACCGGCTCGGGGAAAAAGGACGTGCCGGACGTCTCGGCAAAAGGGGCGGCGCCGCAGGAGCCGCTGCCGCTGCTGGAGATCCGGAGAGCGGGATCCTTCCTGGATCTCGTGGACGGCGCGATGCGCGAGACCGGCGGGGGCGGGGTGATCGACATGCAGGTCATCCGGCCGCAGGAACTGGAAGATACTTCCGTGGGAACAGACGATTCGGACACCCGCAGGGAGCGGGAGCTGGAGGAAGTGCTCCGGCTGCCGGAGAAGGAACTGCCGGATCCGGAGCTCGTGAGAGTGCTGCGGGAACGCTTTTCCTTCCGTTATCCGCATGCGGACCTGAAGGACCTCTACACGAAGACGACGGTCACGGAGCTGAAAAAGGCTTCCGTGTATCTTCTCGATGAACAGACGGAGGAAGGGACTCCGGTCAGCATTAATCTATATGGTGACGTTAACGGCAGAGATCGCGGTGAACTGCACGGCGAAGCAGTCGCCGGAGAACGCGGCGGCGCTTCTGATGGAAATCGCAATGCACGCGCTGCCGGGACTGCTGTTTCTCATGGACTCACCGGCGCGGAGCGCGGCACGGCGGTCCACCGCGTGATGGAACTGCTCGACTTTGCGCGGCTCTCCGCGGAGCAGGCGCCGGGCGGGGATGCGCTGGATGCCTTCGTCGCGGATCTCACTGCGGCGGGGAAACTCACGCGCGAGCAGGCGGATGCCGTCCCTCTGAAGTGGATCCGGACGTTCCTGCAGTCGGAAGCCGCTTCGCGCATGGCCGCGTCGGAAAAGAGAGGCGGGCTCTTCCGCGAACAGCCCTTCGTGATGGGCATTCCGGCGAATGAGCTGAAGGAGACGTTCCCGGCGGAGGAAACCATTCTCATCCAGGGAATCATCGACGTCCTGTTTGAGGAAGACGGTGGTTATGTTATTCTGGATTACAAGACGGACCGCGTGAATGACGCGGAGGAACTGGTGAGGCGATACCGGGTGCAGCTGGACTTTTACGCGCGGGCGGTGACGCAGATCCTGGGGCGGCCGGTCAGGGAGAAACTGATCTGGTCCTTCGCCCTCGGAAAACAGATCCGGATCTGAGGATCCGGGAAAGGAGATTCAGCAATGTTCAGACCTATGAGAAGATTCAGGCAGCAGCTGAGCAATGAAGAATGTGAGCAGATCCTGCGGGATGCGACGTCAGGCGTTCTCGCGCTGCAGGGCGACGACGGCTACCCTTACGCGGTGCCGGTCAGCCATGTCTATGCGGATGGCAAGATCTATTTTCACGGGGCGAAGACCGGGCACAAGATCGACTCGATCCGGCGCTCCGACAAGGTGTCCTTCTGCGTGATCCGGCAGGATGAGGTCATGCCGAAGGAGAGAACGACCGCCTTCATCAGCGTGATCGCTTTCGGCCGCGCGCGCATCGTGGAGGACGAAGCGGGGCTCAGAAAGATCTCCGGCCTCGTCGGGCGGAAGTATTCCGCCGCCTATCCGGAGCTGTGCAAGCAGGAGATCGACGAGACGATCGCCGCGGGCACCATGTTCTGCGTGGAGATCGAAGTGGAGCACATGACCGGCAAATGCGGGAAGGAAGTCCTCGCGCGGCGGGCAGCGGCCGCGCAGAACAACGAGTGAGGCTTAGCTGCGCATCACAATACAGGGGGAGATAAGACATGAAACACTATGTACTTTTAAAACTGGCGCCCGGCGCGGACGTCGAGTCCGTCGAGGAGAAGATCTTCAAGGCGTATGACAAGCTCGACGAGGAGCTGGAGTGGCTGAACCGCCCTGCGGTCTACCGCAGCTGCACCGGCGCCGCCGGCGGAGCGGACCTCATGGTAGTGGTTGAGCTTGACGGTACGGATCACCTTGAGGAGTATCTCGAGCATCCGAGGCACCTCAAAATGCAGAAAGCCATCGGAGACTCCGTCGTCTCCGCGACGACGTTCGACCATTATTGATCGCCGGACTTTTGGGTGTTCGGGGAGGACTCCCGCAGGGAGCCCTCCCTTTGCTTTGTTCCAAAACCACAATATTTTGTGTCTAAGAGAGACACCAGACCAAAAATATGGTATTTTAGATGGGATGCATAACGAGCGGCCCGGACTTCGGGCACAGGGAGAAAGACCAGTGACGGACGTCAGCAGAGAAGAAAAATACGAAGAAAACAGCGGCTTGCGCGCCTCTACAGGCGGCCCGCTTCAGAAAGAAGATTACGAGGAACCGAGGTGCGTGCTGTGCGGAGAACCCTACGGCGCGGAGCCCCCGGTGCAGGCGGTGCCCCAGCAGCGGATCATCCAGAAGATGGACGAATACATGAGCCGCAGGGACTACGCAGGAGCGGAGCGGCATCTGCTTTACTGGCTCGAGGAAGCGAAGCTCGGGCATGACCTCAGGGGAGAGCTGATGCTGCGCGGCGAGCTCGTCGGCCACTACCGGAAGACGGGAGAAGAGGCGAAGGCGATGGAGAGCGCGGACGAGGCGCTGCGCCTCCTGAAAGAGCTCGACTTCGAGGGGACGATCAGCAGCGGGACGACGTACGTGAACATCGCGACGGCCTGCAGTGCGTTCGGCAAGAATGAGCGCGCGCTCGAACTCTTTGAGAAGGCGAGGAAGATCTACGAGTCCTCCGCGAACACGCGGGCGGACCTTCTGGGCGGCCTGTACAACAACATGGCGCTCGTCCTCGTGTCCCTCGGCCGCTTTGCGGAGGCGTTCGATCTCTATGAGAAAGCGCTCCGCGTGATGGGCGGCGTGCCCGGCGGCGGGCTCGAGCAGGCGATCACGTACCTCAACATGGCGGACGCCGTGCAGGCGCGGGACGGCGCGGAAGAGGGAGAAAAGCAGATCTCCGAGCTCCTCGACAAGGCAGCCGCCCTGTTTGATGAGACGGATGCGCCGCGGGACGGCTATTACGCCTTTGTCTGCGAGAAGTGCGCGC
>DJXE01000139.1 GCA_002449595.1 Lachnospiraceae bacterium UBA7012 | reverse complement strand
CGGGTTTAATTTCGCGGATAACTGACGCGAATGATGAGCTTTGTTTGTGGGTTCAATGCGGGGCAAAGCTTCATTCCCCGCAATCATGAAGGATTGGATCGCTGAGAATACGACTTTATTAATAGTTCATATATTCTTCACAGAATTGTTAGCACTCACACTTGACGAGTGCTAACAACGGTGATATAACATAATCGAACCGAAGATAAGAGGTCAGGTTCCAGAGACGAAGATCAAAAAAGACCGGCGTCAGGAACGGGACCGAAGAAGATCCGAAGTTCAACCACCGCAATAACAGGAATCCTCCCGCAGGGGCGGAGAGGAGAAGATAAAGGAGGTAATGATCATGTTGTATCCTACTATTTTCGGCGAAGGTTTGTTTGATGACCTGATGAATTTCAGTTTCCCGAGATTCAGAGATTTTGATGACACGGAGAGAAAGCTTTACGGCAAGAACGCGGCACATGTGATGAAGACCGATGTGCGTGAGCACGACGACCAGTTCGAAGTCGACATCGACCTGCCCGGCTTCAAGAAGGAAGAGATCCAGCTGAACCTCGAGAGCGGCTATCTGACCGTCAGCGCGGCGAAGGCCCTCGAAGAGGAGAAGAACAACAAGCAGGGCAAGCTGATCCGCCAGGAGCGCTACACCGGCACGATGCAGAGAAGCTTCTACGTCGGCGAGAACGTCACGGAAGAGGACATCAAGGCGAAGTTCGAAGACGGCGTCCTGAAGCTCAACATCCCGAAGAAGGAAGCGGTCCGCATCCCCGAGAAGAAGACCATCATGATCGAGGGCTGACGCGGAAAAACGGAAGGCGGAAGCGCCGCTGCCTGCGAAGGGGCGGCCGAAGCCGGAAGAACAATTCAATAAGGCTACTACTCTTACAGGAACTGCCTGACCAGGCAGTTCCTTTTTTAATTTGTCATCCTTCGGCAATCGTGACCGCTTCCCCAGCGGGCAGGACCTTCTCTTCTCCTGCGAAATACAGCGTTCCTCCAGGAATCGTCGAGATCGCGGTGACGGTACTCTTTTCTGAGGCGTTGTCCTTCACGACGTCGACAGTGACGCTGCCGCCCGGAACGGGAACGACCGCATGGAACGTGCCGATCGTGCCGGGATTCGGCCGCACTTCAAAGCTGCTGAATGCGACGCCGGTGTTCCGCACGCCTGCGCGGTACGCGCCGAGCAGGTAGATCGGGCTGGTGCTCCAGGCGTGGCAGAGGGATTTTTCGAACGGGCGGCCGTACATTGCGAAGTGCTCGGCACCCTTGTCGTTCGGGTCATACTGCTCGTAAAGCGTCGTCGCCCCGAGATCCAGCATGGATCCGTAATAGTCGTGGATGCTCTCCTCAAGCAGGCTGCCGTTGCCCTCCATGCAGTGGACCTGGTTTTCGTAGAATTTGAAGTACGGCGTCGTGATCTGGATGACGTCGTCGTTGCAGACGACGCGCTCGTAGATGTTCTTCTTCTGCTCGTCGGTGCAGGGCAGGTACAGATAAGCCAGAATGTTGCTCTGTCGCGTCACGTTGCGCTTGCCCGACTCGTAGCTGTCGACGAAGACGCCGAGCTCTTTGTCGTAGAATCTCTCCTGGATCAGTGCCTGCACGGCCTTTGCGTCGGCGCGGTACTGATTCTGCTCCTCCTTCGGCATGCCGACAACGGTGCCGATCTCGGCGTATGCCGCCAGTGCAGCCGCCAAAAGGATCTGCTCGCCGCAGAGCGCGCCGGTCTTGTCCATCGGCGCCCAGTCGATAAACACCCAGTCCTCCTCGCGCCCGCGGATCAGGCCGTCTTCGCTCCTTCTTCCGAGGCAGTAATTCATGATCTCCTGCGCCTGCGGGAAGATCTGCTTCAGGAAGCCCTCGTCGCCGTACCACTTGTAGTACTCCAGAATGCTCAGGATCCAGAAGTAGCTGTAATCCATGATCGTGTTGATGTATTCCTTGATCGGGGGCTTGCCGCCGAGTGCGGCGATCGTTCTTTTCTCGATCTCAGGGTCGCAGTAGAGATAGTGGTTGACGTAAAGGCTCTGGTAAGCGTCCGCCGACCAGACCCACCGGTCTCTCTTGATGCCGTCGAAAATAAACTCCCGGCAATTCAGATGGAAGGTGTACGCCGCGACGTCAAACACGCGGTTCAGGACGTCGTCGCCTTCCGCGCGGAAGAAGCCGCGCTGCGTGAGCGGAAGCATCTCTGTCTGCGCGCTGACCTGCAGGTTGGAGAGGGCTGAGGCTGCTTCCGGATTGAGTGGTGACGCTGCAGCCGCCGTGAGTGGCGCGGCGGGATCCACCCATTCGCCGCCGCCTGCCGCCGGCGCAGCGTCGGAAGCGTTCTTGTCTCCCTGCCCGTCGTGCTGGGATGCTGCAGATGCGGAGGAGAAGAGTTTTTCCTGCGGATCCTCCTCATCGAGACCGATATACAGATAGCGCAGCGCGTAAGGCGGGTATTCCAGCGTGCCGTTTTCGGGGACTTCGCGAAAGCGGACCACGCACCAGACAGGGTCCAGAACTTCCTCGAGCGACTCGCCGAAGCGGACGGTGACGGGGCGGGCGCTTGAGCCTGCTTCGCCGGCTTCCGCAATCGCCGGAAGGCCTGTGATCTGCGTGCGCGCCATCACTTCTTTACCGAAGTCGTAGATGACACCCTTCTCCGTGAACTGCTTGGCGACCGGCTTGATCTCTTCATATTCAAAAGGAAAGACGTCCGGCGTGTGCTCCGGATCGCACAGAAGATCTGTACATCCGACCGGCCTAAGGTCCGGCGTCGCATCGCTTGCGAGCCATGTCTCGTCGCTCTCCACGACGCCGTCGACGTAGATCGCCGGGAAGCTGTCCCTGTTCTGGACGAGGATCTGGATGCGCACCTTTCCGGGCGGGAGGATGACTTCTTCCTTGCCCCAGGTCTTGCTCTCCGTCTCGTAATTCTCGCCGGTGTAGTACATCATCGTGAAGCTGCCGAGCGCGCGGATGCGGATCTTGCCGCCTTCCGTCTCCGTCTCCTTCACGAATCGGACGACCGGGTCCGGCATGTGCACTTTCCAGATCGGCGGCTCCGGGAAGCCGTACGCCTGCCGTCTCGTGTGCACCAGCAGATTGTGCCATATTTCGAATTCGCCGAAGCGCCAGATCCATTTGCTCATTTTGCTTCTCCCCGTTCTTCGGATGATGTGTTTGCTGTTTAGTGAGGTGGTGCTTGTAATCTATTATACCAGTCTTTTTGAGCGGATCATTTATCCAAGCCGATCGGGAGCGAAGAATTGTATGGGAACACTATCAATGCGGTAGCTTATCTGCTCCACGAGACAGCCCGGCGGGAAGTGAAGAGCGAATACTTCCGGGAAGAAATAGTCGATGCGGTAGCAGATGAGTTCCCATACTTGTTATCCAAGCCGATCGGAAGCGAAGAATTGTATGGGAACACTATCAATGCGGTAGCTTATCTGCTCCACGAGAAGGTCCAGCGGGAAGTGAAGAGCGAATACTTCCGGGAAGGAATAATCGATGCGGTAGCAGATGAGTTCCCATACAAGTTATCCCAACCGCCCGGAAGCGAAGAATTGTATGGGAACACAGTCCATGCGGCAGCAAATCGAAACGGCCGGTGATGTATGGGCGTCCATCACCGGCCTCTCGATAGGGGAAATACTTGTATGTTGGTTAGATACAGCTAACTTACATTTGAGATGTTAGCTCACGCTAACCAAAGTGTCAATACCTATTTTCGATTTTTTTTCTTCTTTCATAAATATGGCCGACCTGTTCCGGAATATGCTATGAAACAAGATATTTCTGTGGAATAATGGGAGGGCGGAGAAACGGAGAACAATGAATATGCAGGTGATCGCAGGATATCTTTTCACAGTACTGAATTACGTCTTCTACTGCCTCAGCAGGTTCTGCAGGAAAAAGCAGGCAATGCTGGCGTTCGATCTGCTCGCAAAGTGTTCGGTCTGTACCGCGCTGTTCTTCCTGGGATCGCTCGGCGGATCCTACAGCATGATGGTCTCGTTCTTCGTCCTCATCGCAGCGAACATCAAAGAGCGAAGAGGCGCAAAGTGGCCGGCACTGTATGCGTTGTTTGAGGCGTTGCTTGTCGGGATACTTATCCGAGAATTTGCGGGGATCTCATCGGTGCTGGTGTTTCTCACCAGCTCGCTGTCGCTGCTCTCCATCTGGTGGTTCCCTCCGCAGAAGATGCGCATCGCAAGCCTCGTCACAAGTTCAATGTCTCTCCTGTATATGCTCAGCATTCGCAACTGGGCTGGACTGCTTGAGATCCTTGTACTGGGAAGCAATGCGCTGTCTTATATAAAGTATAGAAAATCCTGAGCCCCAACAGGCTTTACGAAACAGCAAAATCTCTATACGATTGAAGAGAATAAAGCACACACAAAGAAAGCACCCACCATGCACACCACCCACAACGAACTCAACCTGACCCGCGAAGAGGCGATCCGTGTAAAGATCCCGCTGCGGGAAGCCCTGATCGGAGACCGGGATTTCTATCGCCGCGCCGCGGCGGTCGTTCTGCCCATGATGCTGCAGAATACGCTGACGAACATCGTCAGCCTTCTGGACAACGTCATGGTCGGGCGCGTCGGCACGCTGCCGATGTCGGCGGTGGCGATCGTGAACCAGATGTTTTTCGTGCTCTATCTGTGTATCTTCGGGTCGCTGTCCGGCGCGGGCATTTACAGCACGCAGTTTTTCGGAAAGCAGGATGAGGAGGGCGTGCGGGTCACGGTCCGGCTCAAGATCGTGATCGTGACAGTTATCGTGACGCTGGCGATGATCCTTTTCCTTACCTGCGGGACATGGATGATCGGAAGGTATATCGCAGCGGACACGTCGGCGGCTGACGCGGCGCAGACGATGCACTACGCGAGGACGTACCTGTTGATCATGCTGGTGGGATTCTATCCGTTCGGCTTTACGCAGGTGCTGGGCGGCACGATGCGCGAGTCGGGGCAGACGACGCTGCCGATGATCGCGTCCGTCGCGGCGATGGCGGTCAACTTCGTGCTGAATCTGCTCCTCATTTTCGGTTATCTGGGCTTCCCGAGGCTGGGCGTCGCCGGCGCGGCGATCGCGACGGTGATCTCGAGATTTGTCGAGCTTCTGATTATTCTCGTCGGCGCGCTGCGGGATAAGGAGAAATATGGATTCTTCAGGAACGTTTTTCATCCGTTCCATATTCCGGGAGAAATGGTCCTGCCGATCCTCTCGAAGTCGATGCCGCTGATGGTCAACGAATTCTTTTTCAGCTTCGGGATGGCGGTGCTCATGCAGTGCTACTCGGTCCGCGGCCTGAACATCATCGCGGCGATGAACATCTCCCAGACCGTCGCAAACGTCTTCACACAGGCGTTCATGTCGCTCGGCGGCGCGACCGGCATCATCGTCGGGCAGGAGCTCGGCGCCGGGCGGCTGGTCAGCGCGCGCAGGATCGCGTGGCAGCTGACGGCGCTCTCCGTAGCGGTCAGTGTGCTGTTCGGGCTTGCGCTGTTCGCGGTTGCGCCGATTTTTCCGCAAATATATAACACGGAGCCGGAAATCCGCCGGCTCGCGACCAATTTCATCCGCGTGCAGGGCCTGTGCATGGCGATCATGGCCTACGGAAACAACATGTATTTCACGCTCCGGAGCGGCGGCAAGATCTTTATCACGATCCTGTTCGATTCCTGCTTTGTCTGGGCGGTCTCTGTGCCGGTTGCATACCTGCTCGCGCACCTGACTGCGCTTCCGGCGCTCTCCATCTATCTGACGGTGACGCTGCTCGACCTGATCAAATGCGTGATCGGACACATGATGGTACACAAGGGAATCTGGGTGAAAAATATTGTGGCGGACCTCTAAACCAGGAAAGGAACCAAATTGCCTACCGTAAACATAGCGCTTGAGATCTTCAGCATCGTCGTATGCGGAATCCTCGCTCTTGCCCGCGCACCGCACAGTGCGGACAGGACGCGGCTGCGCGTCTATTTCATTGTCATCGCGAGCGCAAATATCCTGGTCATGATGACGGATATCGCCGCGTGGATCTTTTCGGGGCGGCCCGGAACGGGAGGATACGTGCTGCTCATGCTGATCTCGCTCCTCTACGCGATTGCGGAAGCTATACTGATGCTCGCGGTCAGCCTCTATGTGCAGGAGAGCCTGTACGTCCGCGGCGCGCGGATCGATCCGCTGCTCAGGAAAATCACGCTGTGGTGCATTTCCATATACGGCCTGCTTTCGATCGTGTTCCTGCTCACCGGAAGCAACCCTACCGTCGAACGTGGAACCAACAATTACAAAGGCGTCGGCGTGTTCCCGCCGCTGCTCGTTTTCGTTATGATCGTCTTTGCCGCGAATTTTGCGATGCTGATCTATTACGGCAGCCTTATTCGCGTCAGTGAAAAAATCTTTCTCGGGAGCTACATCACTTTCCCCCTGATCGCTTTGGCGATGCAGGCGTACATCATGGACGTCAGCTGGCTGAACATCGCGATCACGCTGCTGCTCCTCCTGATGTTTGTCTACGTTCACACGGAGCAGAACGTTCGTGTCGCACAGCAGAACCAGGAACTCGCCAACATGCGCATCCGCATTCTGCTCAGCCAGATCCAGCCGCACTTCCTGTTCAACGCGCTGACGGCGATCCGCCAGCTCTGCGATACGGACCCCAGGCAGGCGAAGCAGTCGATTCTTGAGTTTTCACGTTTTCTCCGAATTAATATGGAAGGATTGACGGCGGAACAGCCGATCCCGTTCGACCGTGAGCTCGAGCACGTCCACAATTACGTCGCGCTGGAGAAGCAGCGCTTCGGCGAGCGGCTGAACGTGTTGTACGACATCAACAAGCACGATTTCCGGATTCCTGCGCTGACGCTGCAGCCGATTGTGGAAAACGCCATCCGCCACGGCATCATGAAGAAGGAAGAGGGCGGCACGATTCGCATCCGCACCGATGAGACGAAGCGGTATATCTACATCCTCGTCGCGGACGATGGCGTGGGATTTGACGTCGCTGAGTGGGAAAAGGGTCTTCGCGAGCAAAAACGCGCGGACCGCCGCCGGGAGCTCATCGGAGAGCTCACGGAGCAGCAGAATGATAAGCCTCAGAATGCCGCTTCCGCAACCGGCCTCAGCATCCCCCGCAGGGGCGCGGCAGAAGGTTATGAGGAGAAGGCCGGCTCTGCCGAGGCGGGTTATGGCGAGAGAAGAATGCAGTCTATCGCGCAGAGTCTCACGGACCGGATCCCGATCAAAGCGGTTCAGGATGCGCTGCGGGCAGGGCAGCAGGGAAGCAGTGGACCATATGCGCCGGGTACGCAGCAGGGATTCGGCGCGCAGCGCTCATATGGCATGCAGTCCGGAGCAGGCGCACTGCAGAACACGCCGGGCACGCTGTTTCCGGCGGCGCAGGCAAAGCAGGAGCAGAAGAACCGCACACACGTCGGTCTGGACAACATCCGCCAGCGCCTGAAGATGCAGATGAACGCCGATATCGAGATCGAGAGCGAGCCCGGCAAGGGCACAAGCATTCGCATTCGCCTGCCGAAGGAGAAGGAGCCGAAGGAATAGCAGCACATTATCTTTTGTCCAAAATGGGATACCATACGCCATTCGTTTGTCACTTCAGAACATATCGACGTATAATATTCATTAATAAAAAAATAGCACTTCGGGACGGGTATTGTTATGGTATTTCTGGCAGTTGACGACGAAAGGCCCGCTCTCTACGACCTGACAAGTGCGCTGCAGGAAGTCGCGCCGGGCAGTCAGATCCTGACGGCGTCTTCCGGAAGAAAAGCACTTGAACTCGTAAAATCCTATCAGATCGACGTCGCGTTTCTTGACATCGAGATCGGCGGCACGAACGGCATTGACCTCGCGAGAAAGATCCGCGAGATGCAGCCGGACGTCCGCATCATTTTCGTGACGAGCCACGACAGCTATGCGCTGGACGCGTTCTCTGTCCATGCGACCGGCTATCTGCTTAAGCCTGTGTTCTCGGAAGATCTCGCCCGGGAGCTCACTTTCGCGTACCCTGAGAAGCCGCAGAAGCGGATCCGCATCCAGACCTTCGGCGGGTTCGATATCTTTGTCGACGGCAAGCCGCTTTCCTTCCGCAGATCCAAGGCAAAAGAACTTCTCGCGCTCCTCGTCGACCGCCGCGGCGGCACGCTGACCTCGCGCGAGGCCTGCGCCTACCTCTTCGAGGACGCATCCTACGACGAGTCGCAGAGCGCTTACTTCCGCATGATCGTCGCCGAGCTCTCCCGCACGCTGGAAGCCGCGAACGCGCGCGATATCCTTTTGCGCGAGCGCAATCAGCTCTCCATCGACCCGACGCAATTTGACTGTGACGCCTATGATTTCCTGGCAGGCGACCCCGTCGCCATCAACAGCTACCGCGGCGACTACATGTCCTGCTACAGCTGGGCGGAGTATTCGGTGGGGATGTTTGAGGATTATTGATTATGAACGAAAATGATATTCAGAAAAACAACTCCCGCCGCCTCCTGGTGATCGAGATCGCGGCGGTTCTAATTTTTGTGCTGCAGGCTGTTACTACGGCGCTCGTGCTGCCGCGCGCCATCAAGGCGATGGACTCCATCACCGAGCTCGCGGACCAGGCGGATGACGTGGTCGCCAATGCGGACAAGACGATCACGGAAGTGAGCGATGCGATCAAGCACGTGGAGTCCTCCCTGGACACCGCGGATGAGCTGCTGGACAGTACCACCGAGCTGATGGACGCCAATACGGAGAAGCTCACCGAAGCAATCGACCGCCTCTCGGAACTGAACTTTGACGACCTGAACGCCTCAGTGGAGGCCCTTCGCAAAGTACTTGAGCCTTTGGCGCGGCTGACGGGAAGATAAGGCCCCAATGATTACAACAATCATCTTTGATATAGGAAGAGTCCTTATTACATACGACTGGACGAAGTTCTTAGAAAAGGACTTTCACGACGCCGAATCCGTAGCCATCCTGAGGGATGCGTTCTTCGGGCACGGCCTGTGGAATGAGCTGGACCGTGGCGTGATTCCGGAGGAAGAACTGATCCGCCAGCTGGCGGTCTATGCCCCTGGCCGGGAGGACCAGATCCGGGAGTTCATTCACACATTCGCAGCTCAGTTCGAGCAGATGCCCTACAGCAAGCAGTGGATCCGCGACCTGAAGAAGAGAGGATTCGCGGTCTATTTCCTTTCCAACTATTCGCATCAGGCAATCAATGCCAATCGCGAAGTGCTCGACTTCATTCCGCTGATGGACGGCGGCGTCTTTTCCTGCGACGTCGGGCTGATCAAGCCGGAGCCGGAGATCTACCAGCTCCTCTGCAGCAAGTACGGCCTGAAGATGGAGGAATGTGTCTTCATCGACGACAAGCAGGCCAACACGGATGCGGCAAGGGCGCTTGGCATGCAGGCAATCACCTTCCGGGGGTATGAGGAGGCGATCAGGGAGTTGGAGGGGATGGACCTCCGAAGGACGATGCGCGATTGATCCCATAGGGATCCAAGGAGACACTCACAGGATCAGATAGTGACACGCGGCCCATGCATTTATTAAATATTAATACGATGATGATGTTCAATGAACCGGCTTAAAATAGCCGGTTTTTTGTTGCGTCTTTGTTGCGTGGGTGGGTGTAATTTAGTTCATAGAATTGCCAAAATAGTGTTAATATGTTTGCTTTCTGCGTTCAATTATGAATGACAGAACGAATAATATTCACAGAGGTGATCTCTTTGAACAGACAAGAGCGAAGAAGCCGTGGAAAACTGGTCGATATCAGGAAGCTGCACCCGGTCTGGGTCCGCGCGGTAGCGGGTCTTGCGGCTGTGGTTATGTTCTGCACCGTATATGCACTGATTTTGCCGGCGGCAGCCATCACAGGATCAGAAGCGACGGAGGAGATCGGGTTCTATCGGGAAGAGACGGGAGAACCGGACACAGCCACAGCAGCTTCGGCTGAGGGGATGGAACTGGCGGCAGCGGGAGAAAAGGATTCGGCAGAGGAATCTTTGGAGACAGCGGAATCAGCAAATGTGATTCAGGAGAGTCAGACGCAGGAAGAGACATCAGGACAGGCGGCGCAGGCTTCCGAAACCGATGTCCAGACACCGGAAACAGAAGAGCAGGCACCTAAAGCTGAGGATCAGTCTCTAATAACGGAAGATCAGACACACATAGCGGAAGGACAAACTACCAAAGCGGAAGGCCAGACATCAGAGGCTGCGGACCAGACCACAAAGAGCACTGAGGAGACAACCGAACAGACATCAGAACCGACTTCAGATGAAACCTCAGAACAGCCTTCAGACCAGACTTCCGAGCAGTCGGCCGATCAGTCTGCAGAACAGGAAAGCTCTGAGGAGGAGACCTCGGAGGATGAAGAGGCTGAGGCTGTATTCAAAGAAGGCGAGCTTACCTATCAAGGCGGGGACTACACTGTCACCCTTACATATGGAGAAGACGCGAAGATCCCGGAAAAGGCTTTTCTCAAAGTAGAAGAGCTTACGGAAGGCGATGCCTATGAGAACTGCCTGAAAGAGGCGGCCGAGACTGTCGAGAAGAAGGAACAGGAGCTGCACGCCAGATTATTCGATATCACGATCTGTGCCGAAAATGAGGACGGCGAGGATGAGGAGATCCAGCCGGCCGGCGCTGTGCGTGTCAACATCGCATATGATGAGGCGGTGAAACTGCCCGAGGACGCGGAGATGCAGGTCGTCCACCTTGCAGCTGATAAGAGCGAGGAAGAAAACAGTGTTCTAGACGTCGAGACGGAGAGCAAAGGCACAGAGGTCGAGGGCGTCGCGTTTGATGCTGAGCACTTTTCAGTGTTCGTCGTAATGTATACGGTGGACTTTGAGTACTTTGTGAACGGTAAAATGTACCAGTTTAGCTTGCCCGGAGGCGGATTTGTCAGCTT